>NZ_CP095413.1:305454-610909 GCF_023016285.1 Muricauda sp. SCSIO 64092 | reverse complement strand
GCCATCGATTACTCTCAGGGTCACTGTGTGTGTGCCGACGGCCGTGAAGATATCAGGGAACACGTTTGCCGAGACACTACCGCAGGTATCACTGGAACCATCATCTACGTCTGACGTTACAATCGTCGCACTACCCGCCGCGTCTAGTTGTACAGTGGCACCCTTGCACAATGCCGTGGGCGTGACTTTGTCCTGCACGGTTACGGTGGCCGAGCAGCTGTCCGAGTTGCCACTGCCATCGGTTGCTGTCAGTGCTACGGTATGGTTCCCCACATCGGAACAGTCAAAACTGGTCGTGTCCATGGAAAGCGATACCGCGCCGCTGTTGTCTGAGGAGCCGTTATCGATGTCCGTGGTGGCAATCGTTGCACTGCCCGAGGCATCCAGTTGTATGGTGGTGTCCTTGCAGACTGCTGTTGGGACCGCCTCGTCGCTTACGGTGATTACGGACTGGCAGGTATTGGTATTGTTGCTATTGTCGGTCACGGTCAGGGTTACTGTGTGTATGCCAACCGTCGAGAAGTTAGTTTCGGATAGGCCCAACGAAATCGGACAGTTATCGCTGGAACCATCGTCCACATCATTGGTGATCAGGGTGGCGGTGCCATTGGTGCCCAGTTCAAGCTGTACCAACACCTTGCACAGTGCCGTGGGAGTGACTTTGTCCTCCACCGTTACTGCGGCCGTACAACTGTCCGAATTGCCACTGCCATCGCCTACGGTAAGGGTTACCCTATTGCTCCCCACATCGGAACAAACAAAACTGGTTTTGTCCAGGGACAGCGATACCGTACCACTGTTATCGGAGGAACCGTTATCAATGTCCGTGGTGGCAATCGTTGCGCTGCCCGAGGCGTCCAGTTCCACAGTAATGTCCTGGCAACTGGGTGTGGGGAGCATCTTATCCACTACGGTCACTGTAGTGGTGCAGGTGGCCGTGTTACTGCCATCGCTTACCGTCAGGGTCACTGTGTTGTCACCGAGGTGGGTGGTATCAAAGTTGGCTTGTGATAGGCCTAGGGAAATTGGACAGTTATCACTGGAACCATCGTCCATAGCATTGGTGGCCAAGGTGGCCGTACCATTGGTGTCCAGTTCGATTTCCACCGAGGTTTTGCAGGTGGCCGTCGGCTGGATTTTATCCTCCACCGTTACTGTGGCCGTACAGCTGTCCGAGTTGCCACTACCATCGGTTACGGTCAGAGTCATCGTGTTTTCCCCCACATTGGAACAGCCAAAGCTGGTTTCGTCCAGGGACAGCGATACCGTACCACTGTTGTCGGAGGAACCGTTATCAATGTCCGTAGTGGCAATCGTTGCGCTGCCCGAGGCGTCCAGTTCCACAGTAATGTCCTGGCAACTGGGTGTGGGGAGAATCTTATCCACTACGGTTACTGTGGCCGTGCAGGTGGCCGTGTTGTTGCTGCCATCCGTTACGGCAAGGGTCACCGTGTTTTCCCCCACATCGGAACAGTCAAAACTGGTCATGTTCAGGGAAAGCGATACCGTACCACTGTTGTCGGAGGAGCCGTTGTCGATGTCCGTTGTAGTGATCGTTGCACTGCCCGATGTATTCAGTTCCACGGTAATGTCCTGGCAACCCGGTGTGGGGAGAATCTTGTCCACTACGGTCACTGTGGTGGTGCAGGTGGCCGTGTTGCTACCATCGCTTACCGTCAGGGTCACCGTATTGGCACCGAGCTGGGTGGTACCAAAGCTGGTCTGGGAAAGTTCCAGGGAAATCGGACAGTTATCACTGGAACCATCGTCCACATCGTCGGTGGTCAGGATGGCCGTACCATCGGTGCCCAGCTCGATTTCCACTGCCGTTTTGCAGGTGGCCGTTGGTTGGAGCTTGTCCTCCACCGTTACCGTGGCGGTACAGTAGGCCGATTTGCCACTGCCATCAGTCACTGTCAGGGTCACCGTGTTTTCCCCCACATCGGAACAGTCAAAGCTGGTTTCGTCCAGGGAAAGCGATACCGTACCGCTGTTGTCGGAGGAGCCGTTATCAATGTCCGCGGTGGCAATCGTTGCGCTGCCCGAGGTATTCAGTTCCACGGTAATGTCCTGGCAACCGGGTGTGGGGAGAATCTTATCCTCTACGGTCACTGTGGTGCTGCAGGTGGCCGTGTTACTGCCATCGCTTACCGTAAGGGTCACGGTGTTACTACCGAGGTGGGTGGCATCAAAGCTGGTTTCGGACAGTTCCAGGGAAATGGAACAGTTATCACTGGAACCATTGTTTATAGCATTGGTGGCCAGGGTGGCCGTACCATTCGTGCCCAGTTCGATTTCCACCGAGGTTTTGCAGGTGGCCGTTGGTTGGATCTTGTCCTCCACCGTTACCGTAGCGGTGCAATTGTTGGTGTTGCCACTGCCATCGGTTGCTGTTAGGGTGACCGTATTGCTCCCCACATCGGAACAGCCAAAGCTTGTTTTGTTCAGATAAAGGGCAATGATGGTACCACTGTTATCGGAGGAGCCGTTGTCGATGTCGGTTGTGGTAATCGTTGCGCTGCCCGACGCACTTAGTTCCACAGAGGTGTTCTTGCAAACGGGCGTGGGGACGATTTTGTCCACCACGCTTACCGTGGCGGTACAGCTGTTCGTGTTGTTGCTGCCATCGTTGACCGTAAGGATCACTGTGTGCGTACCGACTGAGGTGAAACTGTTCTGGGACACATTCATTGAAACCGGGCAGTTATCACTGGAACCGTTGTCCACAAGGTCGGTCGTCAAGGTTGCCGTTCCATCGGTGCCCAGTTCGACCTCCACCGAAGTCTTACAGGCGGCCGTCGGCTGGATTTTGTCCTCCACCGTTACCGTAGCCGTACAACTATTGGTGTTGCTGCTGCCATCGCTCACTGTTAGGGTAACCGTGTTGTCCCCTACATCGGAACAACTAAAACTTGTCATGTCAAGGGAAAGGGTAATGGCGGTACCACTGTTGTCAGAGGAGCCGTTGTCGATATCGGTTGTAGTAATCGTTGCGCTGCCCGCCGCGCTCAGTTCCACGGTGACGTCCTGGCAACTGGGTGTGGGGACGATTTTGTCCACCACGCTTACCGTGGCGGTACAGCTGTTAGAGTTACTACTACCATCGGTCACCGCCAGGGTCACTGTATTATCACCAAGGCGGGAGGCATCAAAACTGGTATCGGACAGGCCCAGGGAAATGGAACAGTTATCATTGGAACCATCGTCCACATCGTCGGTGGTCAGGATGGCCGTTCCATTGGTGCTCAGTTCGATTTCCACTGCCGTTTTGCAGGTGGCCGTAGGCTGGATTTTGTCCTGCACGGTTACGGTGGCCGTACAGCTGTCCGAATTACTGCTGCCATCGGTTACCGTCAGGGTCACCGTATTGTCCCCCATATCGGAACAGCCAAAACTGGTTTTGTTCAGGGAAAGCGATACCGTGCCACTGTTGTCGGAGGAACCATTGTCGATATCCGATGTGGCAATCGTTGCATTGCCCGACGTATTCAGTTCCACGGTAATGTTTTGGCAACTGGGCGTGGGGACAATCTTATCCACTACGGTCACTGCGGTGGTGCAAGTAGCCGTGTTGCTGCCATCACCTACCGTCAGGGTCACCGTGTTGGCATCTAGGTGGGTGGAATCAAAGCTGGTTTCGGAAAGATTCAGGGAAATCGAACAGTTATCGCTTGAACCATCGTCCACATCGTTGGTGGTCAGGGTGGCCGTACCATCGGTGCCCAGTTCAATCTCTACTGCCGTTTTGCAGGCGGCCGTCGGCTGGAGCTTGTCCTGTACCGTAACCATGGCCGCACAATTGTTGGTATTGCTGCTGCCATCGATTACAATCAGGGTCACTGCGTTATCCCCTACATCGGAACAGCTAAAGCTGGTTTTGTCCAGGGCAAGGGACACTGAGCCGCTGTTGTCGGAGGAGCCATTGTCGATGTCCGAGGTGGTGATCGTTGCACTTCCAGAGGTGTTCAGTTCCACGGTAACGTTCTGGCAATTGGGGGTGGGGAGCATCTTATCCACTACAGTCACTATAGTGGTGCAAGTGTCTACAGTGCTGCCATCGCTCACCGTTAGTGTCACCATGTTGGCACCGAGGTCGGTGATACCAAAGCTGGTCTCGGACAGGCTCAATGAAATCCCACAACCATCGCTGCCCTTGTCCACAAGGTCGGTAGTCAGGGTGGCCGTACCCTCAGTTCCCAGTTGGAGCGTCACTACCTGGCATTTGGCCTCCGGATCGGCATCCGATAGGCTGTCACCGGTAATGTTGGCAAACACGGCACGCTGGGTGCGGGCTCTACAATAGACCAGACCATCAGCACCGATGGTAGGGAAATTGGGGAATTTGGAAGCATCATGGTAACCCTTGGTGTGCCAACCGATGAGAGTGGCATCCCAGTTGGCCACTGAAAGCCCGCTATTTTTGAGCATATTGACACCACCACTAATACCTTGCAAACTGGTCAATGCCCCCAAATCCCATTCGCCCAAGTCCTGGTCAAAGGCGGTTGCGCCATTGAACATTTCGCCCATATCGGTCACAATGGCCGTATTCCACGGACCGATGTCCTGGTCAAAAGCTTTCGCATTAGTAAACATAGCGCGCATATTGATCACTTTGACGGTGTTCCATAACCCGATGTTCCCGTTAAAGGCGGTTGCCTGATAAAACATGGCGTACATATTGGTAACGCTGCTAGTGTTCCACAAACCGACGTCCTGATCGAAGGCACTTGCATTCCAAAACATCTGACGCATATTGTCCACATTGCCGGTGTTCCAGGAACTAATATCCTTGTTAAAGGCATTTGCATTGGAAAACATGGCAGACATATCGGTCACATTACTTGTGTCCCAGGAACCGATATCCTGGTCAAAAGCAGTTGCGCCATTGAACATGTTGTCCATATCGGTCACCCCGCTGGTGTTCCAGGAACTAATGTCCTGGTTAGAGGTGATAGCGGCTGAGAACATGAAACGCATATCCGTAACACCGCCTGTATTCCACGAACCAATATCTTCATTAAAGACAGTTGCCCCAGAAAACATGAAGCTCATATCGGTCACGTTACTTGTGTTCCAGGTGGAGAAGCTCGTTGTCCCTTTAAGGGAGGTACAATTGGCAAACATTTGTTTCATACTGCCCACCTGACTCAAATCCGGGGTATCACTTGCCAGAATGTCCATATTGGTACAGCCCCAAAAGGCACCCGCCATGTCGGTCCAGGAGATACCGCTGCCCCACTGGTCCACCGAAAGCAACTTCTGCCTGTCATTGTCATCCGAATTATTGAAATGTATCCGCACCAGGCCCCCGGAACCAGAGGTATTGCGAAGGGCCACCTGTATCTCCCCAGCCTGATAACCCTCGGTGGTGACATCTATTTCTATGGTCGTGGTCTGGCCCGTTAGTTCATAGCTACCGTCATTGCCCAGGTCCACATCGTAGGTCCCCGAGGCGGGGATGATGATGGAGTTGTTATCGGACGAACCGAGTTTGGTCGTGTCCCAGGTGGTGACAAAAGTATCGGGATTCATGACGGTCACCGTGGTCTCGCAAGTATTTGTGCTCCCTTTGCTGTCGATTACCGTTAGGGTAACCGTATTCGCACCGAGGTCAGTGCGTGTGAAGCTGCTCTGCGACAAATTTAACGAGACGCTACCACCGCAGATAGCGCTGGAACCATCATCCACAAGGTTGACCGCCAGACTGGCCGTGCCATTGGTATCCAGTTGAATTGTCGCCATTTTGCACGAGGCCGAGGGAAGGGTTTTGTCCTCTACCGTAACCCTGCCCGCGCAGGTGGCCATATTGCCGACCTCGTCTGTCACCGTAAGGGTTACCGAATTCTGCCCCACATCGGAACAGTAGAAGGTGTCTTTGTTTACTGAAAAGGAGATAGTGCCAGCATTGTCGGATGAGCTGTCATCGATATCCGAGGCGGCAATCGTAACACTGCCCGTTGCATCCAGTTGTACGGTGATGTCCTTACAGCCTGCGTTTGGGGACCATTGATCATCCAAGACTACTAGGGTATGGCAGGTGTTTGTATTATCATTGGGATCAGTAACAGTAAGGGTCACAGGGTTCTCACCGAGGTCCGCTCCCGTGAAGCTACTTTTGGACAGGCTGAAAGAGACGTTCCCGCAGGTATCGCTGGAACCGTTGTCCACAAGATCCGTGGTCAAAATGGCGTTTCCGGTTTTATCCAGTTGGAGGAGTACCTGTTGATGGCATATGGCCGTCGGCAAGGTAGTTTCTGAACTGTCGCCGGTAATGTTAAAGCCTCTAGATATCAGTGCGGAACGCTGGGTAGTGGCCGTACAGTAGGTCAGGCCAGAGGCCCCAATGGTCACGTTATTGGTAAAGCCCTGGTTGTTCCAACCAATCAACGTGTTGTCCCAGTTGGTAACGGATAGCCTACTACCATTGAGCATATCAGTGCCACTGGTCACCTTTCCCAGGTACCAACCCCCCAAATCCTGGTCAAAGGCGCTCGCGCCATTGAACATCTGATCCATAACGGTCACCTTGCCGGTATTCCACAAACTGATGTTCTGGTCAAAGGCGCTCGCACCGTAAAACATATTGCGCATGGTGGTCACGTTGCCCGTGTTCCAGGAACCGATGTTCCCATTAAAAGCGGTTGCATTCCAAAATATGCCACTCATATCGTTCACACCACTGGTGTCCCAGGAGCCAATGTCTGCATTAAAAGTTGTCGTCCCATAAAACATGCCGCTCATATTGTTCGCACTGCTGGTGTTCCAGGAACTGATGTTTCCGTTAAAGACGGTTGCATTCAAAAACATGCCGTCCATCCGAATTACGCTGCCGGTGTCCCACGAGCCGATATCCCGGTTAAATACGGTTGCCCCATAAAACATACCTGACATACTGGTCACGTTGGCCGTGTTCCACGAATCGATGTTTCCGTTGAAGGCGATTGCACCCTCGAACATGAAGTCCATATTGGTCACACTGGCAGTGTTCCAGGAACTGAGGTTTCCATTAAAAGCGGTGGCACTTTTAAACATGGATTCCATCTGGGTCACACTTCCCATGTCCCAGGAACCGAGGTTCCCGTTAAAGGCAGTTGCACCATAGAACATATTGGTCATAGAGGTCACTTTGGCCGTGTTCCAGGAACTGATGTTCCCATTAAAGGCGGTAGCTCCCCGAAACATACCTTTCATATCCGTTACGTTGCCAGTGTCCCAGGGACTAATGGTCCCGTTAAAGGTGGTTGCGCCATAGAACATATTGGCCATAGTGGTCACCTTGGCCGTGTTCCAGGAACCGATGTCCCCGTTAAAGGAGGTTGCCTCCCAAAACATATAACTCATGTTGGTCACACCACCCAGATTGGGCGCGTCGGTCGCCTTAATTTCCAAATTGGTACAGCGATAGAATGCAAACGCCATTGAATTCCAGTATATGTCGCTGCCCCACTGGTCTACGGAAAGCAGTTTCTGCCGATCACCCGTATAGCTGAAATTTATCAAGTTCAGGGTTCCTGAACCGGAGGCGGCATTGCGAAGGGCCACTTTTATCTCTCCTGCGGGATAGCCGTGTGTGGTGACATCAACGACCAAAGTGTTGGTCTCTGTCCCAATCTGGTCCAGCAGTTCATAAGTTCCGTCATTGCCCAAGTCCACATCGTAGGTACCTTCGACGGGGATTGTGATAGAGTTACTATTGGACGTTCCGGGTTTGGTGGTGTCCCAGGTGGTCACAAATGCACCTGTGACCCGCTCCAAGGTCACCATAGTCTCACAAGTTTCTGTGTTTCCAACGGGGTCGGTCGCTGTTAGGGTTACCATTCTCGTACCAAGGTGGGCTGCCGTAAAGCTGCTCTGTGACAAACTCAGCGAAATCCCGCAGGCATCATTGGAACCGGTATCCACAAGGTCGGTCGTCAGGGTGGCCTTACCGTCGCTACCCAGACGGAGTGTTAATGCCGACTGGCAAAGGGCTGTTGGTTTGGTATTCTTCGGGCTGTCGCCGGTAAAGTTGAATTTCATTGCGGCACGCTCGGCTACTGCCTTGCAGTAGACCAATCCAGAAGCACCAATGGTGGGCGTATTGTTAAAACTCTGGGTAGACCAGCCGATGAGTGTGGCATCCCAGTTATCCATGGAGAGCCCACTCCCATTAAGCATACCGCCGCCACCAGACACCCCATCGCTCAACTGCCCCAGGTTCCAATCCTTCAGATTCCGATCAAAGGCACTTGCGCCGGAAAACATGTTTTGCATACTCGTCACCTTACCCGTGTTCCAGGAACCGATGTTCTGGTTAAAGACGCCTGCGTAAGAAAACATGGAGCTCATATCGGTCACCTTTTCTGTATTCCAGGAACCAATATCCTGGTTAAAGACAGTTGCGTAAGTAAACATGGAGGCCATATCGGTCACCTCGCCCGTGTTCCATGAACCGATGTTCTGGTCAAACGTGTTTGCATTCCAAAACATGGAGGCCATATCGGACACACTGCTGGTGTCCCAGGAACCGATATTCTGGTTAAAGCCGGTTGCAAGGAAAAACATCCCTTCCATCCGGGTCACGTTGCTGGTGTTCCATGAACCGATGTCCTGGTCAAAGGCGGTCGCGTTCCAAAACATATAATGCATATCGGACACACTGCTGGTGTTCCAGGAACCAATGTCCTGGTTAAAGGCAGTTGCAAAGTAAAACATCCCGTCCATCCGGGTCACCTCGGCCGTGTTCCAGGAACCGATGTCCTGATCAAACGCGGTTGCACCATAGAACATATTGGCCATGGTAGTTACCTTGGCCGTATTCCAGGAACCAATGTCCTGGTCAAATGTGGTTGCACCATAGAACATATGGGCCATGGTAGTTACTTTGGCTGTATTCCAGGAACCGATGTCCTGGTTAAAGGTGGTTGCTCCTCGGAACATCTGATCCATGTCGGTAACATTACTGAGGTTGGGGACATCTGTGGCTTTGACCTCTAAATTGGTGCAGCCATAAAATGCACCTGCCATGGTGCTCCAAGCGATGCCACTGCCCCATTGGTCTACGGAAAGTAGCTTCTGTGGGTCACCTGTATTGTTGAAATGTATCCTGGTCAAATCCCCAGTACCCGAGGTGGCATCCCGAAGGGCCACTTGTATCTCTCCTGCGGTATGGTTATAGGTGGTCACATTTACGATTAGGGGCTCGGCCGCGGTCCCGGTCTGGTCCAGCAGTTCATAGGTACCATCATTCCCCAGGTCCACATCGTACGTCCCTATGGCGGGAATGGTGATGGAGTTCCCATTGGACGTGCCGGATTTGCTCGTATCCCAGGTAGTGACAAATACGCTTGCAGGATTTTCTACGGTCACCGTGGTCTCACAAGTATTTTCATTCCCGTTGGAATCGATTACTGTAAGGGTTACCGTGTTCGAACCCATATCGGAGGCCGTGAAAATGCGCTGCGATAGACTTAACGAGGTGATTCCGCAGGCATCACTGGAACCGTCGTCCACAAGGGTGGTTGTCAATGTGGGCACACCGTTGGTGCCCAATTGGAGTGTCACTCCCTGGACACAACTGGCCATTGGCAAGGTAGTCTCCGCACGATCGCCGATAAAGGTGAAGGTCGTCATTGCGGCACGTTCTGTGCCAGCCCTACAGTAAACCAATCCGGACGCACCAATGGTCAAGGTATTGGTAAAGTCCTTCTTCTCCCAACCGATCAACGTGGCATCCCAATTATTAATGGAGAGCCCACTATTGTCGAGCATGGAACTGCCATTGGTCAACTTTCCCATGTCCCAATCCCCCAGGTTCTGGTCAAAGTTGCTCGCGTTAATGAACATACTGCTCATATTGGTCACCTTGCCCGTGTTCCAGGAACCGATGTCCTTATCAAAGTTGCTTGCTCCGGAGAACATACCGTTCATGACAAGTGCGTTGGATACATCCCAGGAACCGATGCCCCCATTGAAAGCCGTTGCACCCTTGAACATGCCGGTCATAAGGGTCACGTTGGAGACGTTCCACAAACTGATATCATCATTAAAGGCCCTTGCACTATTGAACATGGCATTCATATTGGTTACGCCGGAGGTGTTCCAGGAACCGATGTCCCCATTAAAGGCGTGGGCACTCCAGAACATGGCATTCATATTGGTCACCTTGCTGGTGTTCCAGGTGTCGAAGTATTGCGTCCCAGTAAGTGCCGTGCATCCTGCAAACATTTGGGACATATTGGTGACCTTGCCTAGGTTGGGGGCGTCGGTGGCCTTCACTTGCAGATTGGTACAGTTGACGAATGCATCTTCCATGGTGCTCCAGAAGATAAAGCTGCCCCATTGGTCCACGGAGAGCAGCTTCTCCCTATCGCTCGTTTGGAACTGAGGGAAATTTATCCTGGTCAGGTCCCCGTTCCCAGAAGCCGCATCCCGCAGGCCCACGGCTATCTCCCCGGCTGTATACTTCGCATTGGTCGTAGGGTTGGTGTAGGCGGTCACGGTCACGGTAATGGACCCTGTCTGGTCAAACAGATCGTAGGTACCATCATTGCCCACGTCCACATCGTAGGTCCCTGAGGCAGGGATGCGGATGGAGTTGCTATCGGACAGGCCGGACTGGGTGGTATCCCAGGTGGTCACGAACACGTTTTTGGAATCCGCAATCACGGTCACAGTGGCCGTGCAGGTGTTCCAGTTCCCATTGGGGTCGGTCACCGTAAGGGTCACCGTGTTGGTACCGAGGTCGGCACCCGTGAAGTTGGTCTTGGACACGCTCAGTGAGACGGCTCCGCAGGCATCGTAAGAACTGTTGTCCACATGCTCGGGCGTAAGTTCAATCCCCATGGGAAGCGTCACTGCCTTGCATTGTACAATGGGTTTGGTGGTTTCCGAACTGTCGCCGGTAATGTTGAGGGTCAGTGCGGCACGCTCGGTTCCGGCGGTGCAGTAGATCAGTCCCGAGGCCCCAATGGTGGAAGTGTTGGTGAATTCTTGTTTGTGCCAACCGACTAGTGTGGCGTCCCAATTCTCCGTGGAGAGCCCACTGCCGTTGAGCATGGCGGCGCCACTGGTCACCTTTGCCATGTTCCAATTGCCCAGCTCCTGGTCAAAGGCACTTGCGCCATTAAACATGCTGCCCATATTGGTCACCTCGTTTGTATTCCACGAACCGATGGCCTGATCAAAGGCGCTTGCGCCATTAAACATGCTGCCCATATTGGTCACCTCGTTTGTATTCCACGAACCGATGGCCTGATCAAAGGCGCTTGCGCCATAGAACATATAGCCCATAGTGGTCACGCTTTCCGTGTTCCAGGAACTGATGTCCCGATTAAAGGCCGTTGCGCCATAAAACATGTTGTCCATTCGGATCACGCTGCTGGTATTCCAGGAGCCGATGTCCGCATTAAAGGCCGTTGCGCCGTAAAACATGCTGTCCATCCAGGTCACGTTTCCCGTATTCCACGAACCGATGGCCACATTAAACGCACGTGCGCTATTGAACATGGCCCTCATATTGCTTACACTGGCTGTATTCCACGAACTGATGTCCGCATTAAAGTTGCTCGCGTTAATGAACATAAAGTTCATATTGGCCACACTGCCCGTGTCCCAGGAACCGATATCCTGATTAAAGGCGGTTGCGCCATAGAACATATAGCCCATATCGGTAACGCTGCTGGTATTCCAGAAACCAATGGCCCGATTAAAGACGGTAGCGCCACTAAACATACCACCCATGTCAATCACACTGGTGGTATTCCAATTGGAGAAATTGTTTGTTGTCGTTCCCTTGAGGGAGGTGCATCCGGAAAACATATAGCTCATATCGGTCACATTGCTGAGGTCGGGAGCGTCGGTTGCCAGCACGTCTAAATTGACACAATTGGCAAATGCATTCTCCATGGTGCTCCAGGAGATATCAGTACCCCATTGGTCCACGGAGAGCAGCTTCTGTTTGTCGTCCGTTTGGAGTGTCGCAAAACGTATCCCGGTCAGGTCTCCGGAACCAGAGGTGGCATTGCGGAGCGCTACCCGTATTTCCCCAGCGATATGGTTATGGGCGGTGACGTCGATGGTTATGGGTCCCGTTTGGTCCAGCACTTCAAAAAAACCATCATCACCCAAATCCACATCGTAAGTCCCTGAGGCTGGGATGCGGATGGAGTTCCCATCGGATATACCAGGTTTGGTCGTATCCCAGGTGGTGACAAAGGTGGTCGGGGGATACGCTACTACGGTCACCGTGGCATCACAGTTGTCTGTCTTGCTGTTGCCATCGGTTATGGTCAGGGTGACCGTATTTGCGCCCAAGTGGGCGGTGGTGAAATTGGTTTGGGACAGACCCAGCGAGAAGCCTCCGCAGGCGTCACTACCGTTGTCCACAAGGTCGGTCGTTAGGGTAGCCGTGCCGTTGAGGCCCAGTTGGAGTGTCAGCGACTTGCATTCCGCCTTCGGGTCAGAGTCTGATAGCCTGTCTCCCGTAAAAGTGAAGGGCAGCGCGGCACGCTCGGCAAAAGCCTTGCAGTAAACCAGTCCAGAGGCCCCAATGGTAGGGGTGTTGGTGAATTCCTCCTCGTGCCAGCCGACGAGTGTGGCGTCCCAGTTGTCCACGGAGAGCCCACTGTTTTTTAGCATGTCAATGCCACTGATTAACTGCCCCAGGTCCCAATCCCCAAGGTTCCGATCAAAGGTTCGTGCACTAAAAAACATGGAGACCATATTGGTTACCTTGCTTGTGTTCCAGGAACCAATGTCCCCGTTAAAGGTGTACGCGTTGCCAAACGTACCCTCCATATCAGTCACGTTACTGGTGTTCCAGTTGGAGAAGCCCGTTGTTCCTTTAAGTGACATACACCACTTAAACATGTCGCTCATATCGGTCACACTGCTCAGGTCGGGAGCATCGGTCGCCTTGACCTCCAGATTGAGACAACCGTTAAATGCACCCTCCATAGAGCTCCAGGATATGCTGCTGCCCCATTGGTCCACGGAAATTAGCTTCTGCTTGTCGCCCCCATTATTGAAATGTATCCTACTAAGGGTCCCTTTCCCGGAGCTTGCATTCCTAAGGGCCACCTTTAGGTCCCCGGCGGAATAGCCGTGTTTGGTAACATCTATGGTGGTGGTCCCGTACTGGTCCAGTAGTTCATAGGTACCATCATTGCCCAGGTCCACATCGTAGGTCCCCGTGGCGGGGATGGTGATGGAGTTGCCGTCGGAGGTGCCCGGTTCCCTTGTGCCCCAGGTGGCGATAAATGGTGTTGTGGGAAGATCCAGTACATGCACCTGGGTTGTACAGCTACTTAGCCAGCTAACAGGGGTGGTATTGTCTCTCGCAGTCAAGGTGACCGTCTTAACACCAACATCGGCGGTGGTAAAATTGCTCTTGGACAAGCGCAAGATGTTGATCCCACAAGTACTACTGGAACCATTGTCCACCTCGTCAGTCGTCAGACTGGCCGTGCCGTTGGCGTCCAATTGCAGTATGATCTTATCCTTGCAACGCGCCGTTGGCGGGGTACTGTTCTTTTCGTCATCGTAAATGTTGAGGCTATGGCGTATCAATAACTCACGTTCGTCAGCAGCTTTGCAGTAGACCAGTCCATGAGCGCCAATGTCGGGGGTATTGGTGAAGTACTGGCTGTGCCAACCGATCAGCGTGGCGTCCCAGTTTTCACCCGAGAGCCCACTTCCGCTGAGCATGCTCCTGCCATTGGTCACCTGCCCCATATCCCAATCGCCAAGACTCTGATCAAAGACGCTTGTGCCACTGAACATGCGTAGCATATTAGTTACATTGCTTACGTTCCAGGTAGCGAAACTGTCATTCCCCTTAAGTGAGGAGCATCCGTTAAACATATATGACATATTGGTCACCTTGCTCAGGTCAGGAGCGTCAGTCGCGAGAACGTCCAGATTGGTACACAAGAGAAATGCTTCCACCATAGTACTCCAGGATATGCTGCTGCCCCATTGGTCCACGGAAAGTATCTTATTTTGGTCGGTTTCATAACTTAACTTTATCCTTGTCAGGGTACCGGCCCCGGAAGCGGCATTGCGAAGGCCAATTTGTATTTTTCCGGCGGAATAGTTGTAGGCGGTCACATCCACATCAATGGTCCCGCTTTGGTCCAGCAATTCATAAGTGCCGTCATTACCCAGGTCCACATCGTAGGTGCCCGTGGCGGGGATACGGATGGAGTTACTATTGGACACACCGGAGTTGGTCGTGTTCCAGGTGGTGACAAAAATGCTTGTAGGATAGGCGACCACATTCACTGCGGTCTCGCAGGTATTGGTGTTGCCATTGCCGTCAGTTACCGTTAGGGTGACTGTGTTCACCCCCAGATCGGCAGTCGTGAAGTTCCTTCGGGACAGGCTCCGCGAAGCAATCCCGCAGGCATCGCTGGAGCTGGTCTCCACAAGATCGGTCGTTAAGGTAGCCGTGCCATTGGTACCCAGTTGGAGCTCCAATGTTGCCTTGCATGTGACCATCGGCCTGGTCGTCCCTGCACTGTCACCTGTGATGTTGAGGGTAAGTGCAGCGCGCTGGGGACCGGCTTTGCAATAGACCAGTCCGGATGCTCCAATAGTAGCCGTGTTGGTAAAGTTCTGGTTGTACCAACCAATCAGTGTGTTGTCCCAGTTGGTGGTGGAGAGCCCACTACGGCTGAGCATATTACCTCCATTGAGCAACGCCCTCAAGTCCCAATTCCCCAGATTCTGATTAAAGGCAGTGGCATTATAAAACATGTTGCCCATAACGATCACACTGCTTACGTTCCAGGTCCCGATGTTCTGGTTAAAGGCACTTGCGTTCTCAAACATGGAGACCATTGTGATTACCTCGGCCGTGTTCCAGGAACCAATGTTCTGGTTAAAGGCGGTTGCGCCAGAAAACATGGCTTCCATAGTGGTTACGCTGGTCGTATTCCAGGAACCGATGTTTTGGTTAAAGGTGCTCGCGCCATAGAACATGCCTGCCATATTGGTCACTTTGGCCGTATTCCAGGAACCGATGTCCCCATTAAAGGCGGTTGCTCCGGCAAATAGCAGTCTCATACTGGTCAGGTTGGCCAGGTCGGGAGCGTCGGTGGCCTTAACCTCCAGATGGGTACAACCGCGAAATGCACTGTCCATGGTACTCCAGGAGATGTTGCTTCCCCATTGATCCACGGAACGTATTTTATCCTTATCGCCCGAATTGTTGAAATGTATCCTTTCCAGGGTCCCATTTCCGGAAGCTGCATTGCGAAGGGCGACCTGTATTTCCCCGGTGGTATGGCCATGGGAAGTGACATCTATGGTAGTGGTCCCGGTCTGGTCCAACAGTTCAAAACTGCCGTCATTGCCCAGGTCCACATCATAGGTTCCTTCGGCGGGAATGGTGATGGAGTTCCCGTTGGACGTTCCGGAATTGGTGGTATTCCATGTGGTGACAAATACGCTTGCGGAATTTGTACTGCCCACTACGGTGACCGTAGTCTGACAGGTCGATGTCTTGCTGTTGCCATCGGTGACGGTCAGCGTCACTGTGTTCGCACCGAGGTCGGCAGTTGTAAAGCTGCTCGGGGACACGTCCAGTGTGGTATTCCCACAGGTAAACGAATCGTCTTCCACAAGGGCAGCCGGCAGGGTCACCGTACCATTGAGATTCAGTGCGATGGTTGTCTCCCTGCATTCAGCTATTGGGAGGGTATCCGACAGGATATCACCGCTAAAGGTGAAAGTCGTCATTGCGGAACGTTCGGCTTGGGCCTCACAGTATTCCAGTCCGGAAGCGCCAATCGTAACGGTGTTGGCAAAGCTCTTTTTGTGCCAACCGATCAGTGTGGCATCCCAGTTGCCCATGGAAAGTCCACTGTTGTTGAGCATAGCGGTGCCGTTGCTCAACAGCGCCAGATTCCAGTCTGCCAAATCCTGATCAAAGGCAGTTGCGCCAGAAAACATGGATTGCATATTGGTCACGCTACCCACATCCCAAAAACCGATATCCACATTAAAGGTGGTTGCGCCAGAGAACATGTCACCCATATTGGTCACCTTGGCTGTCTCCCAGGAATCGATATTTTGGTTAAAGGCGGTTGCGTTGGAAAACATGCTACCCATATTGGTCACCTTGGCTGTCTTCCAGGAATCGATATTTTGGTTAAAGGCGGTTGCGTTGGAAAACATGGAACCCATATTGGTCACCTTGTCGACATTCCACGAAGCAAGGCCCTGGTTAAAGGCAGCCGCACTATCGAACATACCGCCCATGTTGGTCACGTTGGCGGTGTTCCAGGAGCTAATGTTCTGGTTAAAAGTGGTTGCGCCGTTGAACATGGAACCCATATTGGTCACCTTAGCCACATTCCAGGAACCAATGGCCCCATTAAAGGCAGCTGCTTTATAAAACGTTTGGTCCATGGTGGTCACACTGCCGGTGTCCCACGAACCGATGTCCTGGTCAAAGGCGGTCGCTTCCTGAAACAGCCCCCGCATAGTGGTCACAGTGCTGGTGTTCCAGGAACCGATATCCTGATTAAAGGCAGTTGCACCAGAGAAGGCATAGGACATATCGGTAACACTGCCCGTCTCCCATGAACCGATATCGGCATCAAAAGCAGTTGCGCCATTGAACATATTGCCCATATTGGTCACGTTACTTGTGTTCCAGGAACCGATGTCTTTGTCAAAAGTGGTTGCATTCCAAAACATCCAGCTCACATCGGTTACACCGCTCGTATTCCAGGAACCGATGTTCCCGTTAAAGGCACTTGCCCCGGCAAACATCCCTACCATGGTTGTCACTTGGGCGGTGTTCCAGTTGGAGAAACCTGTAGTTCCCGTAAGTGTCGTACAACTGGAAAACATCTGACCCATATTGGTCACGCTGCCCAGGTTGGGCGTGTCCGTGGCCTTAACCTCCAGATTGGTACAACCGTGAAATGCCCTGTGCATTGTACTCCAAGCTATCCCACTGCCCCATTGGTCCACAGTAATCAGCTTTTGCCTATCGTTCCTATTGTTGAAATGTATCCTGGTCAATGTTCCGGAACCGGAGGCGGCATTGCGGAGGGCCACCTGGATCTCCCCAGCGGTATAATTATGGGTGGTGACATTGATGGTAGTGGTCCCCGTCTGGTCCAACAGTTCAAAGGAGCCATCATTGCCCAAATCTACATCATAGATCCCCTCAGCAGGGATGGTGATGGAGTTGCTATCGGACGAGCCGGATTTGGTGGTATCCCAGGTAGTAACAAATACTCTTGTGGTATAATTTATCACGGTCACGTTGGCATGGCAAGTGTCCGAGTTGTTGTTGGAGTCGGTCACCGTTAGGGTAATCGTTTCCGTACCAATATCGTTGGTCGTAAAGGTGGTTTTGGATAACCTGAACGAAATGCTGCTGCAGGCATCGCTGGAACCGTCATCCACAAGGTTGGCCGCCAGAGTGGAGCTGCCACTGGGGCCTATGACGAGATCGACCGGCTTGCATTTAACCACCGGCTTGATGGTTTCTGCACCGTCACCAGTGATTCTGAGGGCCAGTGCGGCACGTTCGGTGGCAGCCTCACAGTATTCCAGCCCAGAGGCGCCGATGGTGACATTATTGGCCAAGGTCTGTTTATACCAACCGATCAGGGTGGCGTCCCAGCTGGCTATGGAGAGCCCGCTGTTGTTGAGCATATTTGTGCCATCGCCCAACAGTGCCAGATTCCAGTTCCCTAAATTCTGATCAAAGGCGGTTGCATTCAAAAACGTGGAATTCATGTTCGTCACGCTGCTTGTGTTCCAGGAACCGATGTCCACATTAAAAGTGCTTGCGCCATTGAACATGTTTCCCATATCGCTGACACTACTTGTGTTCCAACTGGAGAAATTATCCGCCGTTCCCTTTAGGGAGGTGCATCCGGAAAACATCTGGCCCATATCGGTTACATTGCTTAGGTCGGGGGTGTCGATTGCCAGAACGTCCAGATTGACACAGTTGATAAATGCATTCTCCATGGTACTCCATGAAATGTTGTTGCCCCATTGGTCCACAGAGAGAAGTTTCTGCTTGTCGTCCGTAACATTTGGGGCAAAATATATTCTGGTCAGGGCTCCGGAACCGGAAGAGGCATTGCGGAGGGCCACTTGTATTTTTCCTGCAGTATAGTTATAAGTGGTGACATTTATGGTTGTGCTCCCGGTCTGGCCCGTGAGTTCATAGCTGCCGTCATTGCCCAGGTCTACATCATAGGTCCCCTCAGCAGGAATGGTAATCGAGTTGCTATCAGACGAGCCGGGTTTGGTCGTATCCCAGGTAGTGACAAAGAGGTTGGGGGGAAGCTCCAATATATTCACTATGGTCTCGCAGGTGTTGGTATCGCCATCATTGGCGGTTACCGTTAGGGTGACCGTATTCGCACCAATGTCAGAGGCCGAGAAACTGTATTGGGACAAGCCCAGTGAGGTAATCCCACAGGTATCGCTGGAACCGTCGTTTACAAGATCTTCCGTCAGGCTGGCGGTATCGTTGAGGTCCAGCCGTAGCGTCAACGTCTGCACACACTTGGCCGTTGGTGGGGTAGCTTCTGCGCTGTCGCCTGTAATGTTGAGGCCATTGCGTATCAGCTCGGCACGCTCGGCGCCGGCTTTGCAGTAGACCAGTCCGGAAGCCCCAATGGTGAGGGTATAGGTGAGGACTTTGCGATGCCAACCGATCAGGGTATCATCCCAATTGTCCATGGAAAGCCCACTGTTATTGAGCATAGTGGAACCAGTTTTCAACTGCCCCAGGTCCCATTCGCCCAGGTTCTGATCAAAGGCAGTTGCGTTCTGAAACATGCCATACATGGTGGTCACACCACTGGTGTTCCAGGAACCGATATTTTGGTCAAAAGCACTTGCCTGCCCAAACATAAAGGACATATTGCTCACACTTGCCGTATTCCAGGAACTGATGTCTTCGTTAAAGGAACTTGCACCCATAAACATGGATTGCATGGTAATGACACTACTGGTGTTCCAAGAACCGATATCCCCGTTAAAGTCCCATGCCAGAAAGAACATACCGACCATTGTGGTCACTTTGGCCGTGTTCCAGTTGGAGAAACCCTTGGACCCGGTAAGTGACCTACAGTTGTAGAACATATTGGAAAGACTGGTCACTTTGCTTAGGTCGGGAGCATCGGTCGCCTTGACCTCCAGATTGGTACAGCCAGAAAATGCTTCCGCCATGGTGCTCCAGGAGATACTGCTTCCCCATTGGTCCACGGAAAGCAACTTCTGCTGGTCACCCGCATTGTGGAAATGAATCCTATCCAGGGTACCCGCACCAGAGATGGCATTACGAAGGGCCACCTGTATCTCCCCAGCGGCATAGCCGTGGATTTTGGTCAAATCTATGGTAATGGTTCCGTTCTGGTTCAGCAGTTCATAGCTTCCATCGTTGCCTACATCCACATCGTAAATCCCCGTGGCGGGGATGGTGAGGGAATTATCATCGGAAGTGCCAGGTTTGGTCGTATTCCAGGTAGTAACAAACGCACTTTGGGCGCACAGTCCTGAGGTAACCAACAAGCAAGTGAAAAAGATAAGCAGGGGCCTTCTTAGGCCCATAACGTGATTTGTTCTTATTAGGGATGATGCCTCAAAGCGTTTGAGTAAAGGCATCGATCTTGGATTGATCAGTACTGTAACAAGGGAAGGGAACGTTTTCGATTTCGCTCCAAGGGTTATAGTTTGGGTTTTACGGCGGGATGGAAGAAATGGGCATAAAGAAGATGTGGGGTGTCCAGAACATTCCAAACCCCATACTCTCGACAACATTCTGGACATGGTTTTCCTGTAATTTCCCAAAACGGTCGGTATCTTAAAATCCAATCTTTCCAAATCATCCAATTGACCTAAACCACCGTTTTGAAACCGGAGATTTTTCCAGGTCTTTCGCGTGGGAGGGTCTCATGGGAATTTTCCTCTTCAATCGCCACTAATGCACATAAATAAATGCACATAAATACTGGTAAAACAAAAATACTTCCCTTGGGACCAAAGCCTTAATTGTAATGTAACAGGCGTTGCTATTTGAAAACAAATGGGATCCACGATCTGGCTTTACCGCCAAATGATGCATTTGGAACGGGGTTTGTCATTGTTTGCTGTCCAAAGCAAAGGGAATGCTTTTTGATAATCTTGATGGTAATTTGGTCAGGATAGGATTATAAAAACTTCTGAGAATAGATACAAAGAGTGGGCAGGTCTTGGAAATGTTTCGGTGCCCCTCCAATTGTCCCGGAAGGGAAAAAAATCACTCAACTCCCGTTTAATATATATTTTTCCAAGGGTTTGTGCAAAATGTTGAAATGGAGTGTTTTGTTGCTCCTTTTTATATCATTGCCAAAGTTGGCATCCCCACGGTTACGATTCTTTTTCGGAAGTGAAACGAAATTTAACAGTGGGATATTTCTGTTGTGTCATTTGTAAAGAGAAAGCGGAGTCAGCTAAAAAGACCAATTGCCCCATTTTATCCTTGGCCAGATATTTTTGTTTGATACGTTTGAATTCTGCGAACTCTTCATTTTCCTTTTCAGGATCGACCCAACATGCTTTGTGGACAGGAAAATTTTCATAGGTACATTTGGCCCCATATTCATGCTCCAATCGATATTGGATTACTTCATATTGTAATGCACCAACTGTCCCAATGACTTTTCTTCCGTTAAGTTCCAGGGTAAATAGTTGTGCAACACCCTCATCCATGAGTTGGTCAATCCCCTTGTTCAGTTGTTTGGCCTTCATGGGGTCGGCATTGTTAATATATCGAAAGTGTTCCGGAGAAAAGCTCGGAAT
The DNA here is from genome assembly GCF_023016285.1 of Muricauda sp. SCSIO 64092. Lineage (GTDB taxonomy): Bacteria > Bacteroidota > Bacteroidia > Flavobacteriales > Flavobacteriaceae > Croceivirga. Next base: position 590,104 of record NZ_CP095413.1, on the reverse strand, counting down.
ACCCTTATAATTCAATTTCTCCCCATTGGTTAAGGTATCACCAATTTTGAAGTTTCCGGTATCATGGAGGCCCACAATGTCCCCTGGATAGGAAATATCCACAATTTCCTTTTTTTCAGCAAAAAATGCATTTGGACTGGAGAATTTTATTCTTTTATCCTGTCGTACATGTAGGTATGGGGTATTGCGTTCAAAAGTACCGGAGACGATTTTTATGAATGCCAAGCGATCACGGTGTTTGGGGTCCATATTGGCATGGATTTTAAAAACAAATCCTGAAAAATCACTTTCATTGGAGTTAACCAGTCGTTCTTCGGCCATTTTGGGTCTTGGAGTGGGAGCTATTTCAATAAAACAATCCAATAGTTCCCGAACACCAAAATTGTTCAATGCGGAACCAAAGAAAACCGGCTGTAGACTCCCGTCCAAATAGTCTTTTTTGTTGAACTCAGGATAGACTGCCCCGGCCAATTCCAAATATTCCCGTAAGTTATGGGCATGGGATTCTCCAATAATCCCTTCCAACTCGGGACTATCCAAATCATCAAAGGCAATGGTGTCCTCAATATGTTGCTTGCTATTTCCACTAAAGAGGTTAATGTTCTTCTCATAAATATTGTAGATACCTTTAAAATCATATCCCATTCCAATAGGGAAACTCAGTGGTGTTACCGTTAATCCCAGCTTTTGCTCCACCTCATCCAGTAAGTCAAAAGCATCCTTACCTTCACGATCCAGTTTGTTTATAAAAACGATCATCGGAATATTGCGCATCCTACATACTTCGACCAGTTTTTCGGTTTGCTCTTCCACCCCCTTGGCAACGTCAATGACCACAATTACACTGTCTACTGCGGTTAACGTCCTAAAGGTATCCTCCGCAAAATCTTTGTGTCCCGGGGTATCCAGAATGTTTATCTTTCGGTCCCTATAATTAAAGGCCAGGACGGAGGTCGCGACGGATATGCCCCTCTGGCGCTCGATTTCCATAAAATCACTCGTAGCGGACTTTTTTATTTTATTGCTTTTCACAGCCCCTGCTTCCTGTATTGCACCCCCGAACAACAGCAGTTTTTCAGTGAGTGTTGTTTTCCCCGCATCTGGGTGGGATATAATCCCAAAAGTCCGGCGCTTAGCTATTTCCTTCTCAAAATCCATTTAAAAAATTTGGGCAAAAATAAATCAATCTAAGTTGACCTCGTTGGACATTCTGTTTTCCAATTGTTAATATCAACAGGATAATTTCAATAAATAACAAGTATTGAATTGTTTGGACCAAAGTTTTTTTCGGTCAATTTTGACCTATTTACATACTTATTTCCCTTCAAAATCCATTAACAAAGTTTTTGCGTAAATAAAACATAAATAAAAAACAAGTAGTTAATCGAGTAAAATAGGAGTTCTTATGGATAAAAAGTAACTATGCCAAGTCATTTGACAAGAAAATCGAATATCTTGCGATGACACCGATTGCCCCACAATCTCAGTGAAAGAAATATACCTACGAAGGCCATGGTGATATGTTTAAGTAAAACTATCATTTATGGAGAGCACTACTTTTCTGTACCTTAAAAGAGCGATTTTATACGGTCTGACACTATTGGTGGGGGTATTTGTTTATATCATTATCAGTTCTTTTGATAAACCATTCTCTACGGGAAATGTGACAGTTTCAATGTATTTGGACACGGACACCGACACGGACTCGGATGGGATTCCCGATGTTGTGGACTTGGACGACGACAATGATGGGATACTGGACAGTGTAGAGGATTTTAATCTAGATGGTGATAATGATCCTTCTACCAATCCTAATGATTCCGATGGAGATTCCATACCGGATTATCTGGACATAGATTCGGACAATGATGGGATTCTTGACAATCTTGAAGGGCAGTCCTCATTTGATTATGTCGCTCCATCCGGAGTGGACAAAAATGGTAATGGCTTGGATGATGCCTATGAAGGGTCTTATGGTTTTGGAATTGTACCTATTAATACAGATTCAGATAATGGAGGTCTTGGAGGCTTACCAGATTATTTGGATGTGGATTCGGATATAGATGGTATCCGTGATAACGTTGAAGCACAATCATTAGTAGACTTTATTGCTCCTTCTGGTGTGGATATAAATGCCAATGGTCTGGATGATGCCTACGAAACTAAGTCTACATTGGGGCTTTTACCGATTAATTCAGACAACGACGTTTTTCAGGACTTTAGGGATTTTGATTCCGACAATGATGGAATAAAGGACAAAGTGGAAGCTCAGACTTCCGAAGGATTCATCCCTCCAATAGGGGATAATAATGGTAATGATATTGATGATTCTTACGAACAAGGGTTGAATCCAATAGATACTGACGGGGATACCATTCCGGATTTTAGGGATTTGGATAGTGATAATGATGGCTTGCTAGATATTATTGAAGCTCAAAAGGCAAGTAAATTTAAGGGGCCTACTGGCAATGACGCTAATAAAGATGGAATGGATGATGGTTTTGGAGCTGGAATTGATCCAATTAATTCAGATGGAGATACCAAACCAGATTTCCGTGACATCGACAGTGACAATGACGGTATCCCGGACAACGTTGAGGGTCAGCCGACCTCGGGCTATGTTGCACCGAGCGGCACGGATACGGACGGTGACGGCCTCGACGATGCCTACGAGGGGAGCGGCGACGAGGGGATCACGCCGGAGAACACGGACGGGACGGACGAACCGGACTACCTTGACGATGACTCGGACAACGACCTTGTACCGGACAACAACGAGGGGAACGACTTTGACTTCGACGGCGTACCGGACCAGGCCTTCACTGGTACGGACACTGACGGGGACGGGCTTGACGACGGCTATGAGGGCTCGGACGTTGACGACGGCTTCGACGTGAACGACGAGATCGACGACCCTGCGAACGACCTGCCGGACACGGACGGCACCGAGGACGTGAACTACCGCGACCTTGACGATGACGGCGACGGGATCGACACCCCCGACGAGGACGCCGACGGTGACGGCGACCCGACCAATGACGATACGGACGGTGACGGCACACCGGACTACCTTGACCCCGATGGGGACGGCACGGACACCGATGGTGACGGTGTACCCGACGTTGTGGACATCGACGATGACAACGACGGCATCCTGGACGTTGTGGAGGACCCTGACCTTGACGGTGACGGCGACCCATTGACGGACCCGTTGGACAGTGACGGCGACGGCATCCCGGACCACCTGGACATCGACAGTGACAACGACGGCATCCCGGACAACGTGGAGGGCCAGCCGACCTCGGGCTATGTTGCACCGAGCGGCACCGATACGGACGGTGACGGCCTCGACGATGCCTACGAGGGGAGCGGCGACGAGGGGATCACGCCGGAGAACACGGACGGTACTGACGAACCGGACTACCTTGACGACGACTCCGACAACGACCTTGTACCTGACAACAACGAGGGGAACGACTTTGACTTCGACGGCGTACCGGACCAGGCCTTCACTGGTACGGACACTGACGGTGACGGGCTTGACGACGGCTATGAGGGCTCGGACGTTGACGACGGCTTCGACGTGAACGACGAGATCGACGACCCTGCGAACGACCTGCCGGACACGGACGGCACCGAGGACGTGAACTACCGCGACCTTGACGATGACGGCGACGGGATCGACACCCCCGACGAGGACGCCGACGGTGACGGCGACCCGACCAATGACGATACGGACGGTGACGGCACACCGGACTACCTTGACCCCGATGGGGACGGCACGGACACCGATGGTGACGGTGTACCCGACGTTGTGGACATCGACGATGACAACGACGGCATCCTGGACGTTGTGGAGGACCCTGACCTTGACGGTGACGGCGACCCATTGACGGACCCGTTGGACAGTGACGGCGACGGCATCCCGGACCACCTGGACATCGACAGTGACAACGACGGCATCCCGGACAACGTGGAGGGCCAGCCGACCTCGGGCTATGTTGCACCGAGCGGCACCGATACGGACGGTGACGGGCTCGACGATGCCTACGAGGGGAGCGGCGACGAGGGGATCACGCCGGAGAACACGGACGGTACTGACGAACCGGACTACCTTGACGACGACTCCGACAACGACCTTGTACCGGACAACAACGAGGGGAACGACTTTGACTTCGACGGCGTACCGGACCAGGCCTTCACTGGTACGGACACTGACGGGGACGGGCTTGACGATGGCTATGAGGGCTCGGACGTTGACGACGGCTTCGACGTGAACGACGAGATCGACGACCCTGCGAACGACCTACCGGACACGGACGGCACCGAGGACGTGAACTACCGCGACCTTGACGATGACGGCGACGGGATCGACACCCCCGACGAGGACGCCGACGGTGACGGCGACCCGACCAATGACGATACGGACGGCGACGGCACACCGGACTACCTTGACCCCGATGGGGACGGCACGGACACCGATGGCGACGGTGTACCGGACGTTGTGGACATCGACGATGACAACGACGGTATACTGGACGTTGTGGAGGACCCTGACCTTGACGGTGACGGCGACCCATTGACGGACCCGTTGGACAGTGACGGCGACGGCATCCCGGACCACCTGGACATCGACAGTGACAATGACGGCATCCCGGACAACGTGGAGGGCCAGCCGACCTCGGGCTATGTTGCGCCGAGCGGCACCGACACTGACAACGACGGCCTCGACGATGCCTACGAGGGGAGCGGCGACGAGGGGATCACGCCGGAGAACACGGACGGCACTGACGAACCGGACTACCTTGACGACGACTCCGACAACGACCTTGTACCGGACAACAACGAGGGGAACGACTTTGACTTCGACGGCGTACCGGACCAGGCCTTCACTGGTACGGACACTGACGGGGACGGGCTTGACGACGGCTATGAGGGCTCGGACGTTGACGACGGCTTCGACGTGAACGACGAGATCGACGACCCCGCGAACGACCTGCCGGACACGGACGGCACGGAGGACGTGAACTACCGCGACCTTGACGATGACGGGGACGGGATCGACACCCCCGACGAGGACGCCGACGGTGACGGCGACCCCACCAACGACGATACGGACGGCGACGGCACACCGGACTACCTTGACCCCGATGGGGACGGCACGGACACCGATGGCGACGGTGTACCGGACGTTGTGGACATCGACGATGACAACGACGGCATCCTGGACGTGGTGGAGGACCCTGACCTTGACGGTGACGGCGACCCTTTGACGGACCCGTTGGACAGTGACGGCGACGGCATCCCGGACCACCTGGACATCGACAGTGACAATGACGGCATCCCGGACAACGTGGAGGGCCAGCCGACCTCGGGCTATGTTGCGCCGAGCGGCACCGACACTGACAACGACGGCCTCGACGATGCCTACGAGGGGAGCGGCGACGAGGGGATCACGCCGGAGAACACGGACGGCACTGACGAACCGGACTACCTTGACGACGACTCCGACAACGACCTTGTACCGGACAACAACGAGGGGAACGACTTTGACTTCGACGGCGTACCGGACCAGGCCTTCACTGGTACGGACACTGACGGTGACGGACTTGACGACGGTTATGAGGGCTCCGATGTTGACGACGGCTTCGACGTGAACGACGAGATCGACGACCCTGCGAACGACCTGCCGGACACGGACGGCACCGAGGACGTGAACTACCGTGACCTTGACGATGACGGCGACGGGATCGACACCCCCGACGAGGACGCCGACGGTGACGGCGACCCGACCAATGACGATACGGACGGCGACGGCACACCGGACTACCTTGACCCCGATGGGGACGGCACGGACACCGATGGTGACGGTGTACCCGACGTTGTGGACATCGACGATGACAACGACGGCATCCTGGATGTTGTGGAGGACCCTGACCTTGACGGTGACGGCGACCCATTGACGGACCCGTTGGACAGTGACGGCGACGGCATCCCGGACCACCTGGACATCGACAGTGACAACGACGGCATCCCGGACAACGTGGAGGGCCAGCCGACCTCGGGCTATGTTGCACCGAGCGGCACCGATACGGACGGTGACGGGCTCGACGATGCCTACGAGGGGAGCGGCGACGAGGGGATCACGCCGGAGAACACGGACGGTACTGACGAACCGGACTACCTTGACGACGACTCCGACAACGACCTTGTACCGGACAACAACGAGGGGAACGACTTTGACTTCGACGGCGTACCGGACCAGGCCTTCACTGGTACGGACACTGACGGGGACGGGCTTGACGACGGCTATGAGGGCTCGGACGTTGACGACGGCTTCGACGTGAACGACGAGATCGACGACCCTGCGAACGACCTACCGGACACGGACGGCACCGAGGACGTGAACTACCGCGACCTTGACGATGACGGAGACGGGATCGACACCCCCGACGAGGACGCCGACGGTGACGGCGACCCCACCAATGACGATACGGACGGCGACGGCACACCGGACTACCTTGACCCCGATCCGAATACCTTGGACATCATTGTGAACCAGTTTATGGATATTAATAGTGCAACGAACAGTTTCTTGTTTATTTTTAATGTGGAAAGGATTCCCAACAATCGAATGAGAATCTATAATAGATGGGGGGTATTGGTATTTAACGGGAGTAATTACAACAATATCAATAATGTATTTGATGGAAGATCAAGGGGAAGATCTACCTTGGATGTCAATGAATTTCTTCCATCTGGAGTATATTACTATATTTTTGACTACGAAGATTCCAATGGGAATCAAATTACGGAAAGCGATTACTTTTATTTAAATAGTAGGTAAGCCATTATGATAAAAAATACTAATGCACTAATTGGCCTAATATTTTGCTTGTTGATAGGTTTCGGACTGCGAGCCCAGCAAGATGCTCAATATACCCAGTACATGTTCAATACCTTGAGCATAAATCCAGCCTATGCAGGTTCCAGGGGACAATTGACTTTTGCAGGCCTTTATAGGGCGCAATGGGTAGGATTGAATGGAGCACCGGAAACATTTACAATCAACCTGCATTCCCCAATAAGGGAAAGTAAAATAGGTTATGGGCTTTCTGTCATCAATGATAACATTGGGGATGGACTGATACAGGAGACCTCTGTGGAGGCTGCGGCATCTTATACCATAGATTTCGATTTGAACAGAAAATTATCTTTTGGGCTTACCGTAAGTGGTGATTTTTTGTCCTTGGATTTCAATGGTCTCCGAAATGTAGATCGCGAAGGGGTTAATCAACCCGTTACCGAACAGGGGACACTCTCAGAATTTAATCCCAATTTTGGCTTAGGGCTGTATTATCATACAGACAGATTTTATGTTGGATTTTCGGTTCCAAAATTGTTCAATAGGGAACATTTTGATAATAATGGACAAAACTTTTTTTCTGTTGACCGGGCCAATTACTATTTAATTACAGGATATGTTTTCGATTTGAATGCGGACTTAAAATTCAAACCTGCCCTATTGACAAAAGCCGTGGAAGGAGCCCCTGTACAAGTAGATATTTCCGCTAGTTTTCTGTTCAATGAGCGGTTCAGTTTTGGGGCCGCTTACCGATGGGATGCTGCCGTGAGCGCATTGGCCGGCTTTCAGGTTACCGATCAGATCATGTTGGGGCTGGCCTATGACAGGGAAACTACGGAATTGGGAGGTACACGCTTTAATGATGGATCTTTTGAAATCTTTTTGAGGTTGGAATTACTGAAAAGCTTCCAACGTACTATTTCGCCACGTTTTTTCTAAATATCAGGGGATGCTAAAAAAAATACTTCTTTGTTCATCGGTAATCTTAGGAATCTGTGCAACAGGTTCGGCACAGGAACGGAGACTGGAGCGCGCCAACAAAAAATATAATGAGTACTCCTTTAGTCCAGCTATAGATATTTACAAGCGTGTTCTGGAGAAGGGATATGAGTCGGCAGACTTATTGAAGCGATTGGGCAATTCCTATTATTTTAATGCAAAATATGAGGAAGCGGCTCCTATTTACAAGCAGTTGATAACTAAATATGGCGATAATGATAGTATCATTACCCCTGATTTTTACTTTAGGTATGCCCAAACCTTAAAGACCCTGGGAGATGATGAAGATGCCGATAAGATGTTGGCAACGTTTTCCGAGCTTACCAAAAGTAGCGGTGTCATAGATGCTCTTGAGGAAGATTATTTGGCCAAAATAGAGGAGAATTCCGGGAGGTATTCCATCAAAAACTTCCCCTACAATTCAAGGCTTTCCGATTTTGCCCCTACATTTTACGAGGATGGATTGATTTTTTCCTCGGATAGGGATACGGGTAACTTGGCCCGATACCGTCATACCTGGAATTCCAAGGATTTTTTGGATTTGTATTCAGTCAGTTTGAATGGCGACAACAATAGGGTGAAAAAAGTGTCTGGAGATGTTAACACGAGACTGCACGAATCTACTTCCGCAATTACCAAGGATGGAACCACGATGTACTTCACCAGAAATAATTTTTTGGATGGAAAGCGCTATGAAGATGATAATGGAACAATTCGATTAAAGATTTATCAAGCGACTTTGGTAGATGGCGAATGGATCGATATTACGGAACTTCCTTTTAATAGTGATGATTATTCGGTAGCCCATCCTGTTTTAAGCCCAGATGAAAAGCAGCTGTATTTTGCTTCGGATATGCCAGGAACATTGGGAGAATCGGATTTATGGAAGGTAAGAATTGTTGGGGATGGCACCTTTGGTCCGCCAATAAATCTTGGTAGGAATATCAATACCGAAGGTCGCGAAACCTTTCCATTTATTACGGATAAAGATGTCCTCTACTTCTCTTCCGATGGTCATCCGGGATTGGGAGGTTTGGATGTTTTCGCTACAAAAATTGCTTTTGATGAATATGACCAGCCCATTGTAAACGTGGGCAGATTGGTCAATAGTAAATACGACGACTTTTCTTTCATCATTGACGAGGAAAGTAGGGAAGGATATTTTTCTTCAAATCGTGTTGAAGGGGGAATGGGAGAGGATGATATTTATGGATTTTCTGAAAACGAACCTTTACAATTGGATTGTATACAAGAGGTAACCGGCACGGTGAGGGATAGGATATCCAATGAGATTTTGGTGGGGGCCACCGTTAAGATCATTGATGAGGAGAACAAAGAAGTCTCTTCCACCATAACCGATTCCAAAGGAGCGTACGTATTGGCATTGGACTGTTCCAAGGGAAATTTTGTTAGGGCTTTAATGGAAGGGTACATACCATCGGAAGAATTTCTACCGGAATCCTATGGAAAACCAAGGATTGTGGACTTTTATCTGGAGAGGGATGTGGTCACCGGAGGATTTGGGGATGATTTGGCCAAGTTACTTCAATTAAGTACGATTTATTTTGATTTGAACAAATACAATATCAGGCCGGATGCGGAGATTGAAATCCAGAAGGTAATCGTTGCCATGGAGAAATATCCGAGTTTAAAAATAAAGGTCAATGCCCATACGGACAGTAGGGGGAACGATGCCTACAATTTATGGCTTTCCCAACAAAGGGCAGAATCCACTGTGGATTATATGGTCTCCAAAGGAATTTCCAGGGACCGTTTGGAAGGGGAAGGTTTTGGGGAAAAATTGCTTCTGAACGAATGTGATGATGGTATTCGTTGTTCTCGGGAAAAGCATCAATTGAACAGAAGATCGGAGTTTATTATTCTTGAGTAGTATAGTTGGTACAAGGATACAATAGATTGAAAAGCAACTTTTTAGAGTTGCTTTTTTTGTTTGGAATCTGAACTTTCAACTTGCTGTAACACCGCCTTTCGAGGTATTCACTTTATCGATAAGCCCTTTCACAACAAATATTTAGGAAAGCTTACGGCTAAGATTACATTTGGGCACAACGTTCTTTAAGGATGCTGTTGAACCATGACCTTATCCTGGAAAAAATACCTAGTATCACTTTTAATCGCATTGGTGTATTCCATTAGCGATGGATATGCGCAGACCTTTGATTCCCATTGGTGGAACGGTAGGGGCTATTTGATGGATTTTAGAACAAATCCTCCCACAATTTCTTGTACGTTACCCTCGGATGGGGCTTTTGAAGCTACCTCGGTATGGTCCGACCCGGATTCTGGAGAGCTTGTTTTTTATGTGGATAACGGGGCGGTCAGGGATAGTAATGGTAACCTATACACCAATGGCGGTACAATCAATACCAATGCCACCAGAACCCAAATGGCAACCGTTATGCCCGTACCGGGTTCCAATTTTGAACAAGTTTATATTTTACATGGCGATGGAAGGGATGAGGACAGACAAGGTACGGTGTATTATTCAATCGTGGATATTCCTTCAGAAACCGTCATAAGCAGTAACAACGTATTGCATTCCAATACAACGGAAGCAGTTTCCGGGGTGGCAACCGGAAATGATTGTGGGGCCTGGATAGCCAGTATTTCAAATAATTCTGGATCTTGTACCACAAATTGTGCCGCGTCGTTGGGTTTATGGCTTGTTAATGATACAAATCTGCTTACGGCGGCCCGGGCAAATAATCCGGATATTTCCATTCCCCTGCCCATTAATCTACCTCGTAGGGGTGAACGGGCCACAATTAGGTTTTCCCAGCAAAGCGATAGAATTGCCATTGCTATTGAAGGAGGGGGAAGTACCACCAATGGAGGTATATTCTACGCCAATTTTAACTCCGCTACCGGAACAATTGGTTCGTGGACGGCAGTACCCAGGACTTCAGGTGTCAATACCCATACGGGATATAGTGTCGAGTTTTCTCCCGATGGGAGTCGACTGTTTTTTGCCCATCAAAACTCTTTTGGCTCTAGGTTTGACAGTCAATCCATCGGATGGTCGGACCCACTCTGGGTGCATGTCATTGGGAACAGTTCTTCCACAACGATTGATAATTCCACCACTGCTTCTGGAGTACAATTGGGTCCAGATGGCAATTTGTATTACACCAGTTCGGGAAGTACAACCATTAGAAGGGTAACAAACCCAAATACCGTAACGGGGAGTGGTAATGCGGTTTTTGACAACTTAACGTTGGGTTGCGGGGCAACACAGGGATATAATTTTTCACAACAAGTGGTTTATTTTGGAACTTGTTCCCCAGACACGGATGGCGATGGTCTGGACAATAATGAGGATATAGATGATGACAATGATGGGATAATCGATACCATTGAGGGAACCTCGGATACCGATGGGGATACCATCCCGGACTATCTGGATTTGGATGCCGATGGGGATGGTATTCCTGATAATGTGGAAGCCCAGCTCTCAACAACATATATTGCACCCTCCAATTCAGATACGGACAACAATGGATTGGACGATGCCTATGAATCCGTACCTGGTGCTGGAGAAGGACTCACACCCGTTAATTCAGATGGTGCTGATAGCCCCGACTTTAAGGATACGGACAGCGATAATGCGGATAACTTGGATCGAATTGAATCCGGACTTTCCTTGAGTGGAAGTGATTCCGATGGGGACGGTCTCGATGATAATGTGGACACAAGTACGGATTATTCAGACCCGGCGGGGGTGGTAGATAATCCTCTTACAGGGCCAATACTATTGACGGACACCGATGGAGATGTACTTTCGGGAGGTGACTTGGATTTTCGGGATGTTTTGGTATCCTTGGATCAGGATAATGACGGATACACCAATGATATTGATGATGATGACGATAATGATGGTATTTTGGATGTGGACGAATGTCCCGTAACTTCGGGAGTGGTCAATGTAACGACTTCAACCTTCAATATCCCGCAGACGGGTGGTACTTCTACACAGCTTGTCGACCTTTCGGCAACGGGCATACCTATCGGTTCTACGGTTACAATATCCAATATTGTGGCTACGGGCGATTTAAATGGTAGTACGGAAACTTTTACGTTGGATTTTAATTCCGGTGAGTTCAACACTGGAAGTGTACGTACTGGAGTTCAGTGCAGTGCCACCCTGGACCCTTTACTGACCCCAATTACTACTACTGTTACGGTAATTGATATTGGTGCTGGTGTTCCGGGAGTTCGTATTTTGGGACAAACCTCCTCTGGCGTGAACAATTTTGGCTCCTGCAATGGAGTGGATTATCAGTTGGATATAGACGCGAGCTATACGATAGCCTGTACTTTGGATACAGATGGAGATGGAATTTACAATGATTTGGATGTGGACAGTGACAATGATGGTTGTCCCGATGCATTGGAGGCCTCCGGAAGCTTTGGATATTATGATTTGGATGCCAATAATCAATTGATTGGCGGGGTGGACGTCAATGGAATTCCAACGGTTGTATCCCCACTTGGTCAGTCCACTACGGCTTCGGTAACGAATGCTTCGGTTCGATCCGGTTGCCCAAATACGGTAATTACCAATAGAAGAATTACGTATAGGATCAATAGGAATTAGGATGGAATTGTTCTCGGTTTTTTAAATCCTTATACTTCTCAGCCCCGTTGATTTTATTGATTTCATCGACAAAAAGCACTTTCCAATTTAAAATTGACTTCACTTTTTAAGAGCTATACCGTAGGAAATCATCCATACACAACAATTATTTTACTCGCCTACACGTAAAGCTAATTTTGTAAGATGATGAAGTGAATTCGAATCAAATCGATTCAAAATAAACGATTTAAAATTAAATACAATTAGTGTATTGGACATCGAATAGGATTGTCCCGGCAAAATAAACCTACAATGTTACACAAAATCACTCCTATGAAAAAGACTTTAAATACATTGCTTTTTCTCCTTATCTCGGGTGTAGCTTTTTCACAGACCACGGTCACACTTCAAGACCAATGTAATTGTGAAGTCCTTAGCGGAACAGATGTGACCGTACCTGGCGCCACTATTCCTGTAGGGGCAGATCTTGGGGATATTTATGTTAATACCAATACCGGTACAATTTTCTTTTGGGATGGAGACTCGTGGGAATTGACGTCATCGACTGTGAATACGACCAACGTCTCATTTACGGTCGATATAGCAACGGCCGAGCTGGTGATGACAGATAGTGATGGGAATGATGTACGGGTAGCGCTTTCCGATATTGGGAATCAAATCGATACCAATACCACGAATGCTACTTTGACCGAAGACGGGACGGACTTGATTTTGACGGATAGTGAGGGAAACGAAGTGCGAATTCCTTTGGTAAATATTTCTACAGCAACTGATACCAATACGACCAACGCGTCTTTTACAGTGGATAACGCTACTCAGGAACTAGTCATTTCTGATAGTGATGGTAATGACGTTCGTTTGGCCTTAAACGACATTTCAACACTTTTAAATGGTGATGGAAACATTACTTCGCCAGATGCTTCAGTAGTAGTTGGTGGCGATGCCAACGCACTATTGGGTGATGTCACCCTAACGGTTGACCCATCGGCAATAACCGGTGACGGTTCGATCACCTCGAGTGACCTTACGGTAACGGGCGGTGCGAACTCCACTTTGGAGAACGTGACCCTTGAAATAGCGGCCGGTGCAGTGGGCAGTACGGAGATAGCCGATGGCAGTATTGCCTCTGGAGACATAGCCGCCGATGCGGTAAACGCCGCAACGATAAACGCCGATGTGGCGGGCAGCGGCCTTACCCAGAATGGTACAACAGGTGCCCTTGAGGTCGACGTGGCCTCGATCACGGGCGATGGTTCGATTACCTCGAGCGACCTTACGGTGACGGGCGGTGCAAACTCCACCCTGGAGAACGTGACCCTTGAAATAGCGGCCGGTGCAGTGGGCAGTACGGAGATAGCAGATGGCAGTATCGCCTCAGGTGACATAGCAGCCGATGCGGTCAATGCGGCAACCATAAACCCGGATGTGGCGGGCATCGGCCTGGCCCAGAACGGTACGACGGGCGCTTTGGAAGTGGACGTGACCTCGATCACGGGTGACGGTTCCATTACCTCGAGCGACCTAACGGTAACGGGCGGTGCAAACTCTACCCTGGAGAATGTGACCCTTGAAATAGCGGCTGGTGCAGTGGGCAGTATGGAGATAGCCGATGGCAGTATTGCCTCTGGAGACATAGCCGCTGATGCGGTAAACGCCGCAACAATAAATGCGGATGTGGCGGGCAGCGGATTGGCCCAGAACGGTACGACGGGTGCTTTGGAAGTGGACGTGGCCTCAATTACGGGGGATGGTTCCATCACCTCAAGTGACCTAACGGTAACGGGCGGCGCAAACTCCACTTTGGAGAACGTCACTTTGGAGATAGCGGATGACGCAGTTAACGCAGCAACGATAAACGCCGATGTGGCGGGCAGCGGATTGGCCCAGAACGGTACGACGGGCGCCCTTGAGGTGGACGTGGCCTCGATTACGGGCGACGGTTCCATTACCTCGAGCGACCTAACGGTAACGGGCGGTGCGAACTCCACCCTGGAGAATGTGACCCTTGAGATAGCGGCTGGTGCAGTGGGCAGTACGGAGATAGCCGATGGCAGTATTGCCTCAGGTGACATAGCCGCTGATGCGGTAAATGCAGCAACGATAAACGCCGATGTTGCGGGCAATGGCCTGACCCAGAACGGAACGACGGGCGCTTTGGAAGTGGACGTGGCCTCGATCACGGGCGATGGTTCCATTACCTCGAGCGATTTAACGGTAACGGGCGGTGCAAACTCGACCTTTGAGAACGTGACCCTTGAGATAGCGGATGATGCGGTAAACGCAGCAACGATAAACGCCGATGTGGCGGGCAGTGGCCTTGCCCAGAACGGTGCGACGGGTGCTTTGGAAGTGGATGTAGCTTCCATAACGGGCGACGGTTCCATCACCTCGAGCGACCTAACGGTAACGGGCGGTGCAAACTCCACCCTGGAGAACGTCACCTTGGAGATAGCGGCCGGCGCAGTGGGCAGTACGGAGATAGCCGATGGCAGTATTGCCTCTGGAGACATAGCCGCCGATGCAGTGAACGCAACTATAATAAATGCGGACGTTGCGGGCAGTGGCCTGACCCAGAACGGTACGACCGGTGCTTTGGAAGTGGATGTGGCCTCGATCACGGGGGACGGTTCCATTACCTCGAGCGACCTTACGGTAACCGGTGGTGCGAACTCCACCCTGGAGAACGTGACCCTTGAGATAGCCGCTGGCGCAGTGGGCAGTACGGAGATAGCCGATGGCAGTATCGCCTCTGGAGACATAGCCGCTGATGCGGTGAATGCGGCAACGATAAACGCCGATGTGGCGGGGAGTGGCCTTGCCCAGAACGGTACGACCGGTGCTTTGGAAGTGGACGTGGCCTCGATCACGGGTGACGGTTCAATCACCTCGAGCGACCTAACGGTGACGGGCGGAGCGAACTCCACCCTGGAGAACGTGACCTTGGAAATAGCCGCTGGCGCAGTGGGCAGTACGGAGATAGCGGACGGTAACGTGACCCTGGGGAAGATTGAAAACGGGACAAGTTCCGGACAGGTCATCCAATGGGACGGTTCAGCGTGGACATTGGTCGATTTGGGATCTGTTACGGTAACGGAGAACGATGGAGTTATAGGAAATGAAGTTACGGGAGCGACGAACGGAACATTGACACTATCAGGGGGTGGAACGACCTTGGACCCCTTGACATTACGTGTTTCCGATGGCGGGATTACATCGAATGAACTGGCGGCCGATGCGGTGAACGCAGCAACGATAAACGCTGATGTGGCGGGCAGCGGATTGGCCCAGAACGGTACGACGGGCGCTTTGGAAGTGGACGTGGCCTCGATCACGGGAGACGGTTCGATCACCTCGAGTGACCTAACGGTGACCGGTGGGGCAAACTCGACCTTTGAGAACGTGACCTTGGAGATAGCGACTGGTGCAGTGGGCAGTACGGAGATAGCCGATGGCAGTATCGCCTCAGGTGACATAGCCGCCGATGCGGTTAATGCAGCAACGATAAACGCTGACGTAGCGGGCAGTGGCCTTACCCAGAACGGTACGACGGGCGCTTTGGAAGTGGACGTGGCCTCGATTACGGGCGATGGTTCCATTACCTCAAGTGACCTTACGGTAACCGGCGGTGCGAACTCCACTTTGGAGAACGTGACCTTGGAAATAGCGGATGACGCAGTTAACGCAGCGACGATAAACGCGGACGTTGCGGGGAACGGATTGGCCCAGAACGGCACGACGGGTGCCCTTGAAGTGGATGTCACTTCCATAACCGGCGATGGTTCCATCACCTCAAGTGACCTAACGGTAACGGGCGGAGCAAACTCCACCTTGGAGAACGTGACCCTTGAGATAGCGGATGACGCGGTTAACGCAGCAACGATAAACGCCGATGTGGCGGGCAGTGGCCTTGCCCAGAACGGTACGACGGGCGCTTTGGAAGTGGACGTTGCCTCAATCACGGGCGACGGTTCCATTACCTCGAGTGACCTAACGGTGACCGGTGGGGCGAACTCCACCCTGGAGAACGTGACCTTGGAAATAGCGGATGACGCAGTGAACGCAGCAACGATAAACGCCGATGTGGCGGGCAGCGGATTGGCCCAGAACGGTACGACGGGTGCTTTGGAAGTGGACGTTGCCTCGATCACGGGCGACGGCTCCATTACCTCGAGCGACCTAACGGTAACGGGTGGTGCAAACTCCACCTTGGAGAACGTGACCCTTGAGATAGCGGATGATGCGGTGAACGCAGCAACGATAAACGCTGATGTGGCGGGCAGTGGCCTGACCCAGAACGGCACGACGGGTGCTTTGGAGGTGGACGTGGCCTCGATCACGGGGGACGGTTCCATTACCTCAAGTGACCTTACTGTGACGGGCGGTGCAAACTCCACCCTGGAGAACGTGACCCTTGAGATAGCGGATGACGCAGTAAACGCGGCAACGATAAACGCCGATGTGGCGGGCAGCGGATTGGCCCAGAACGGCACGACGGGCGCCCTTGAGGTGGACGTGGCCTCGATCACGGGCGATGGTTCCATTACCTCAAGTGACCTTACGGTAACCGGCGGGGCAAACTCGACCTTGGAGAACGTAACGCTTGAAATAGCGGCCGGTGCAGTGGGCAGTACGGAGATAGCCGATGGCAGTATCGCCTCTGGTGACATAGCCGCCGATGCGGTCAATGCGGCATCAATAAACGCGGATGTTGCGGGCAGTGGCCTTGCCCAGAACGGCACGACGGGCGCCCTTGAGGTGGACGTGGCCTCGATCACGGGCGATGGTTCCATCACCTCGAGCGACCTTACGGTAACCGGTGGTGCGAACTCCACTTTGGAGAACGTCACTTTGGAGATAGCCGCTGGTGCGGTGGGCAGTACGGAGATAGCGGACGGTAACGTGACCCTGGGAAAGATTGAAAACGGTACAAGTTCCGGACAGGTCATCCAATGGGACGGTTCAGCATGGACTTTGGTCGATCTGGGCTCTGTTACGGTAACGGAGAACGATGGCGTCGTAGGAAATGAAGTCACGGGAGCAACGAACGGAACATTGACACTGTCAGGGGCAGGGACGACCTTGGATCCCTTGACACTACGTGTCTCCGATGGTGGGATTACCTCGAATGAACTGGCCGCCGATGCGGTCAATGCGGCATCAATAAACGCGGATGTTGCGGGCAGCGGCCTGGCCCAGAACGGCACGACGGGTGCCTTGGAGGTGGACGTGGCCTCGATCACGGGCGACGGTTCCATTACCTCGAGCGATCTAACGGTAACGGGCGGCGCAAACTCCACCCTGGAGAACGTGACCCTTGAGATAGCCGCTGGCGCGGTGGGCAGTACGGAGATAGCCGATGGCAGTATCGCCTCAGGTGACATAGCCGCCGATGCGGTAAACGCAGCAACGATAAACGCCGATGTGGCGGGCAGTGGCCTTGCCCAGAACGGTACGACGGGCGCCCTTGAGGTGGACGTGGCCTCGATCACGGGGGACGGTTCGATTACCTCCAGCGACCTAACGGTAACGGGCGGTGCGAACTCCACCTTGGAGAACGTGACCCTTGAGATAGTCGCTGGCGCGGTGGGCAGTACGGAGATAGCGGACGGTAACGTGACCCTGGGAAAGATTGAAAACGGTACAAGTTCCGGACAGGTCATCCAATGGGACGGTACAGCATGGACTTTGGTCGATCTGGGCTCTGTTACGGTAACGGAGAACGATGGCGTCGTAGGAAATGAAGTCACGGGAGCAACGAACGGAACATTGACACTGTCAGGGGCAGGGACTACCTTGGATCCCTTGACACTACGTGTCGCCGATGGTGGGATTACCTCGAATGAACTGGCCGCCGATGCGGTCAATGCGGCATCAATAAACGCCGATGTGGCGGGCAGCGGCCTTGCCCAGAACGGTACGACGGGCGCCCTTGAGGTGGACGTGGCCTCGATCACAGGAGACGGTTCCATTACCTCGAGCGACCTTACTGTGACGGGCGGTGCAAACTCCACCTTGGAGAACGTGACCCTTGAGATAGCGGATGATGCGGTGAACGCAGCAACGATAAACGCTGATGTGGCGGGCAGTGGCCTGACCCAGAACGGTACGACGGGCGCTTTGGAAGTGGACGTAGCCTCGATTACGGGTGACGGTTCCATTACCTCTAGCGACCTTACGGTGACGGGCGGAGCAAACTCCACCTTGGAGAACGTCACCTTGGAAATAGCGGATGACGCAGTTAACGCAGCAACGATAAACGCGGATGTGGCGGGCAGCGGATTGGCCCAGAACGGAACGACGGGCGCCCTTGAGGTGGACGTGGCCTCGATCACGGGTGACGGTTCCATCACCTCGAGTGACCTGACGGTAACGGGCGGCGCAAACTCCACTTTGGAGAACGTGACCTTGGAAATAGCGGATGACGCTGTCAATGCGGCAACGATAAACGCCGATGTGGCGGGCAACGGATTGGCCCAGAACGGCACGACGGGTGCCCTTGAGGTGGACGTTGCCTCGATCACGGGGGATGGTTCCATCACCTCAAGTGACCTAACGGTAACGGGCGGCGCAAACTCCACTTTGGAGAACGTCACTTTGGAGATAGCCGCTGGCGCAGTGAACGCCGCAACGATAAATGCGGACGTGGCGGGCAATGGCCTTACCCAGAACGGTACGACCGGTGCTTTGGAAGTGGACGTGGCCTCGATCACGGGCGATGGTTCCATCACCTCAAGTGACCTTACGGTAACCGGCGGTGCGAACTCCACCTTGGAGAACGTAACCTTGGAGATAGCAGACGACGCGGTGAACGCGGCAACGATAAACGCTGATGTGGCAGGCAATGGCCTTACCCAGAACGGTACGACCGGCGCTTTGGAAGTGGACGTGGCCTCGATCACGGGTGACGGTTCCATTACCTCTAGCGACCTAACGGTAACGGGCGGTGCGAACTCGACCCTGGAGAACGTGACCCTTGAGATAGCGGATGACGCGGTGAACGCAGCAACGATAAACGCCGATATTGCGGGCAGCGGATTGGCCCAGAACGGCACGACGGGTGCCCTTGAGGTGGACGTGGCCTCGATCACGGGCGATGGTTCCATCACCTCAAGCGACCTAACGGTAACGGGCGGTGCGAACTCCACCTTGGAGAACGTGACCCTTGAGATAGCGGACGACGCGGTGAACGCAGCAACGATAAACGCTGATGTGGCAGGTAGCGGCCTGACCCAGAACGGCACGACGGGTGCCCTTGAGGTGGACGTGGCCTCGATCACAGGTGACGGTTCCATTACCTCGAGTGACTTGACCGTAACTGGAGGTGCGAACTCCACTTTGGAGAACGTAACGCTTGAAATAGCGGCTGGAGCAGTGGGCAGTACGGAGATAGCTGATGGCAGTATCTCCTCAGGTGACATAGCAGCCGATGCGGTCAATGCGGCAACGATAAATGCGGACGTGGCGGGCAATGGCCTGACCCAGAACGGTACGACGGGCGCCCTTGAGGTGGACGTGGCCTCGATCACGGGGGACGGTTCCATTACCTCGAGTGACTTGACCGTAACTGGAGGTGCGAACTCCACTTTGGAGAACGTAACGCTTGAAATAGCGGCTGGTGCAGTGGGCAGTACGGAGATAGCTGATGGCAGTATCGCCTCAGGTGACATAGCCGCCGATGCGGTCAATGCAGCAACGATAAACGCGGATGTGGCGGGCAGTGGCCTGACCCAGAACGGCACGACGGGTGCCCTTGAGGTGGACGTGGCCTCGATCACGGGCGACGGCTCCATTACCTCAAGCGACCTTACGGTGACCGGTGGGGCGAACTCCACCCTGGAGAACGTGACCTTGGAAATAGCGGATGACGCAGTTAACGCAGCAACAATAAATACGGACGTGGCGGGCAGTGGCCTGACCCAGAACGGTACGACGGGCGCCCTTGAGGTGGACGTTGCCTCAATCACGGGGGACGGTTCGATCACCTCGAGCGACCTAACGGTAACGGGTGGTGCAAACTCCACCTTGGAGAACGTAACCTTGGAGATAGCTGATGACGCGGTGAACGCCGCAACGATAAATGCGGATGTAGCAGGCAACGGATTGACCCAGAACGGTACGACGGGCGCCCTTGAGGTGGATGTTGCCTCAATCACGGGAGACGGTTCCATTACCTCGAGCGACCTTACGGTGACGGGCGGAGCAAACTCGACCCTGGAGAACGTCACCTTGGAGATAGCCGATGACGCGGTGAATGCAGTAACGATAAACGCCGATGTGGCGGGGAGCGGATTGGCCCAGAACGGCACGACGGGTGCTTTGGAGGTGGACGTGGCCTCCATCACGGGAGACGGTTCGATCACCTCGAGCGACCTAACGGTAACGGGCGGTGCAAACTCCACCCTGGAGAACGTGACCCTTGAGATAGCCGCTGGTGCGGTGGGCAGTACGGAGATAGCCGATGGCAGTATCGCCTCTGGTGACATAGCCGCCGACGCAGTTAACGCCGCGACGATAAACGCCGATGTTGCGGGGAGCGGATTGGCCCAGAACGGTACGACGGGTGCTTTGGAAGTGGACGTGGCCTCGATCACGGGTGACGGTTCCATTACCTCTAGCGACCTAACGGTAACGGGCGGTGCGAACTCGACCCTGGAGAACGTGACCCTTGAGATAGCGGATGACGCGGTGAACGCAGCAACGATAAACGCCGATGTTGCGGGCAGCGGATTGGCCCAGAACGGTACAACGGGCGCTTTGGAAGTGGACGTGGCCTCGATCACGGGCGATGGTTCCATCACCTCAAGCGACCTTACGGTAACGGGCGGTGCGAACTCCACCTTGGAGAACGTGACCCTTGAGATAGCGGACGACGCGGTGAATGCGGCAACGATAAACGCTGATGTGGCAGGTAGCGGCCTGACCCAGAACGGCACGACGGGTGCTTTGGAGGTGGACGTGGCCTCCATCACGGGAGACGGTTCGATTACCTCGAGCGACCTAACGGTAACGGGCGGTGCAAACTCCACCCTGGAGAACGTGACCCTTGAGATAGCCGCTGGTGCGGTGGGCAGTACGGAGATAGCCGATGGCAGTATCGCCTCTGGTGACATAGCCGCCGACGCGGTGAACGCAGCAACAATAAATGCGGACGTAGCAGGGAGTGGCCTGATTCAGAACGGTACGACGGGTGCTTTGGAAGTGGACGTGGCCTCGATTACGGGGGACGGTTCCATCACCTCGAGCGACCTAACGGTAACGGGCGGTGCAAACTCGACCCTGGAGAACGTGACCCTTGAGATAGCGGATGACGCGGTGAATGCGGCAACGATAAACGCTGATGTGGCAGGTAGTGGCCTGACCCAGAACGGTACGACGGGTGCCCTTGAGGTGGACGTGGCCTCGATCACAGGTGACGGTTCCATTACCTCGAGTGACTTGACCGTAACTGGAGGTGCAAACTCCACCCTGGAGAACGTGACCCTTGAGATAGCCGCCGATGCGGTAAACGCCGCAACAATAAACGCCGATGTGGCGGGCAGCGGCCTTGCCCAGAACGGTACGACTGGTGCCCTTGAGGTGGACGTGGCCTCAATCACGGGCGACGGCTCCATTACCTCAAGTGACCTTACGGTGACCGGCGGTGCCAACTCCACCCTGGAGAACGTGACCTTGGAGATAGCGGATGACGCAGTTAACGCCGCGACGATAAACGCCGATGTTGCGGGGAGCGGATTGGCCCAGAACGGTACGACGGGTGCTTTGGAAGTGGACGTTACCTCAATCACGGGTGACGGTTCCATTACCTCGAGCGACCTTACGGTAACCGGTGGTGCGAACTCCACCTTGGAGAACGTCACCCTTGAGATAGCGGATGACGCAGTTAACGCGGCAACGATAAACGCCGATGTGGCGGGCAACGGATTGACCCAGAACGGTACGACGGGTGCTTTGGAAGTGGACGTTGCCTCGATCACGGGCGATGGTTCCATTACCTCAAGCGATCTAACGGTAACGGGCGGTGCAAACTCCACCCTGGAGAACGTCACCTTGGAGATAGCCGATGACGCGGTGAATGCAGCAACGATAAACGCCGATGTGGCGGGCAGCGGATTGGCCCAGAACGGTACAACGGGTGCCCTTGAGGTGGACGTGGCCTCGATCACAGGAGACGGTTCCATTACCTCGAGTGACTTGACCGTAACTGGAGGTGCGAACTCCACTTTGGAGAACGTGACCCTTGAGATAGCGGATGATGCGGTGAACGCAGCAACGATAAACGCGGATGTTGCGGGCAGCGGCCTTGCCCAGAACGGTACGACGGGCGCCCTTGAGGTGGACGTGGCCTCGATCACAGGAGACGGTTCCATTACCTCGAGCGACCTTACTGTGACGGGCGGTGCAAACTCCACCTTGGAGAACGTGACCCTTGAGATAGCCGATGACGCAGTTAACGCAGCAACGATAAACGCCGATGTGGCAGGCAGCGGATTGGCCCAGAACGGCACGACGGGTGCTTTGGAAGTGGACGTGGCCTCGATCACGGGCGACGGTTCGATTACCTCGAGCGACCTTACGGTGACGGGCGGAGCAAACTCCACCTTGGAGAACGTCACTTTGGAGATAGCCGCTGGCGCAGTGGGCAGTACGGAGATAGCCGATGGCAGTATTGCCTCAGGTGACATAGCCGCCGATGCAGTGAACGCAACTACAATAAATGCGGACGTTGCGGGCAGTGGCCTGACCCAGAACGGTACGACGGGCGCTTTGGAAGTGGACGTGGCCTCGATTACGGGTGATGGTTCGATCACCTCAAGTAATCTAACGGTAACGGGCGGAGCAAACTCCACCTTGGAGAACGTCACTTTGGAGATAGCCGCTGGCGCAGTGGGCAGTACGGAGATAGCCGATGGCAGTATTGCCTCAGGTGACATAGCCGCCGATGCAGTGAACGCAACTACAATAAATGCGGACGTGGCGGGCAGTGGCCTTACCCAGAACGGTACGACGGGTGCTTTGGAAGTGGACGTGGCCTCGATCATGGGTGATGGTTCGATCACCTCGAGCGACCTAACGGTAACGGGTGGTGCGAACTCCACCCTGGAGAACGTGACCCTTGAGATAGCCGCTGGTGCGGTGGGCAGTACGGAGATAGCCGATGACAGTATCGCCTCTGGTGATATAGCCGCCGACGCAGTGAACGCCGCGACGATAAACGCCGATGTGGCGGGGAGCGGATTGGCCCAGAACGGCACGACGGGTGCTTTGGAGGTGGACGTGGCCTCGATCACGGGTGACGGTTCCATTACCTCGAGCGACCTAACGGTAACGGGCGGTGCAAACTCGACCTTGGAGAACGTGACCTTGGAGATAGCGGACGACGCGGTGAACGCGGCAACGATAAACGCTGATGTGGCAGGTAGTGGCCTGACCCAGAACGGCACGACGGGTGCTTTGGAAGTGGACGTGGCCTCGATCACGGGCGACGGTTCGATTACCTCGAGCGACCTTACGGTGACGGGCGGAGCAAACTCCACCTTGGAGAACGTCACTTTGGAGATAGCCGCTGGCGCAGTGGGCAGTACGGAGATAGCCGATGGCAGTATTGCCTCAGGTGACATAGCCGCCGATGCAGTGA
This sequence comes from Muricauda sp. SCSIO 64092, assembly GCF_023016285.1. GTDB lineage: Bacteria > Bacteroidota > Bacteroidia > Flavobacteriales > Flavobacteriaceae > Croceivirga. The sequence continues at coordinate 565,990 of NZ_CP095413.1, read as the reverse complement.
ACGCAACTACAATAAATGCGGACGTTGCGGGCAGTGGCCTGACCCAGAACGGTACGACGGGCGCCCTTGAGGTGGACGTGGCCTCGATCACGGGTGATGGTTCGATCACCTCAAGTGATCTAACGGTAACGGGCGGTGCAAACTCCACCCTGGAGAACGTCACCTTGGAGATAGCGGATGACGCGGTGAACGCCGCAACGATAAATGCGGATGTAGCAGGCAACGGATTGACCCAGAACGGTACAACGGGCGCTTTGGAAGTGGACGTTGCCTCGATCACGGGCGATGGTTCCATCACCTCAAGCGACCTAACGGTAACGGGCGGTGCGAACTCCACCTTGGAGAACGTGACCCTTGAGATAGCGGACGACGCGGTGAACGCGGCAACGATAAATGCGGACGTGGCGGGCAATGGCCTGACCCAGAACGGTACGACGGGCGCCCTTGAGGTGGATGTGGCTTCGATCACGGGTGATGGTTCCATTACCTCAAGTGACCTTACGGTAACGGGCGGTGCAAACTCGACCCTGGAGAACGTGACCCTTGAAATAGCGGCCGGTGCAGTGGGAAGTACAGAGATAGCCGATGGCAGTATCGCCTCTGTGGACATAGCCGCCGATGCAGTGAACGCAGCAACGATAAACGCTGATGTGGCGGGCAGCGGATTGGCCCAGAACGGTACGACGGGCGCTTTGGAGGTGGACGTTGCCTCGATCACGGGTGACGGTTCCATTACCTCAAGTGACCTTACGGTGACGGGCGGTGCAAACTCGACCCTGGAGAACGTGACCCTTGAGATAGCGGATGATGCGGTAAACGCGGCAACGATAAACGCCGATGTGGCGGGCAGCGGCCTTGCCCAGAACGGTACGACGGGCGCTTTGGAAGTGGACGTGGCCTCGATCACGGGCGACGGCTCCATTACCTCAAGCGACCTAACGGTGACCGGTGGGGCGAACTCCACCCTGGAGAACGTGACCTTGGAAATAGCGGATGACGCAGTTAACGCAGCAACAATAAATACGGACGTGGCGGGCAGCGGCCTGGCCCAGAACGGTACGACGGGTGCTTTGGAAGTGGATGTAGCTTCCATAACGGGCGACGGTTCCATTACCTCAAGTGACCTTACGGTGACGGGCGGTGCGAACTCCACCCTGGAGAACGTAACCTTGGAGATAGCAGATGATGCGGTGAACGCAGCAACAATAAATGCGGACGTAGCAGGGAGTGGCCTGACCCAGAACGGTACGACGGGCGCCCTTGAGGTGGATGTGGCTTCGATCACGGGTGACGGTTCCATCACCTCTAGCGACCTAACGGTAACGGGCGGTGCGAACTCGACCCTGGAGAACGTGACCCTTGAGATAGCGGATGACGCGGTGAACGCAGCAACGATAAACGCGGATGTGGCGGGCAGCGGATTGGCCCAGAACGGTACGACGGGCGCTTTGGAGGTGGACGTTGCCTCGATCACGGGTGACGGTTCCATTACTTCGAGCGACCTAACGGTAACGGGCGGTGCAAACTCCACCTTGGAGAACGTGACCTTGGAGATAGCGGATGACGCGGTGAATGCGGCAACGATAAACGCTGATGTGGCAGGTAGCGGCCTGGCCCAGAACGGCACGACGGGTGCCCTTGAGGTGGACGTTGCCTCAATCACGGGTGACGGTTCCATCACCTCTAGCGACCTAACGGTAACGGGTGGCGCGAACTCCACTTTGGAGAACGTGACCCTTGAGATAGCTGCCGGAGCAGTAGGAACGACCGAAATAGCTGATGATGCAGTAACCACAGCAAAAATAGGAACTGCTGGCGCAGGTGACGCAGATAAAGTATTGACAACGGATGGCTCGGGGAACCCCCAATGGGAAGATCAAAATGCTTTTGTCTCCTCGTTTATGCCAACGATATATGCAGCAGGAAAAGTTGCTGGAACCGGTACTGCAGCTTCCATTTATGGGGCAACGGTTTCAAGAATAGATGAGGGGGATTATCAGATTACGTTTTCTACCGCACTCTCTAATGCCAATTACATTATTCAATTGGCAACATTGGACTGCGGAGGGGACTGCCCTGGCAATACTGGTCAGAATTATGATGATCCGGGAATTACCTACTATAACCAAACAACAGCAGGGTTTAGAATCAATATCGGTGATAGTGATAACGGGACCACTCAAAAGGATGATATCGATCTGGAATTCATGTTTTCAGTGATTGTTTTGCCCAACTAATAACCAAATGAATCGATAAACCAAAAAAGATACTAATGAAGAAAGCAATCTTAACATTGGCATTTACAAGTACAGTGCTTACGATAAATGCACAAATTGATGCGAATTCATTAATGGGACTTCCTACGGCGACAACAGCAGAAATGTCTGGAATTTCCGGAGCTTCCATAGGACAATGTTTATACAATACCGATGACAATGTAATTTACTATTATAACGGATCGTCATGGGCTAGGGCCACGGATGACCAGGCTGCTTCTGAGGTGAATTCGGACACTCCAATTGATGTGGATGGGGATGGCAATACTGAATCTTCGGTTGAAGATGTTATCCAGGATATAGCACCGATTACCTCGGCATCAGGGCGGATTTTTTATCCTCCTTCCATAGCTATTGATGCCTCGTCAAATGGTACCAATAGAACAGTGAATCTGTATCAGCAGTACTTGAATCAGTTTGGATCCGGCAATTCTAATTTGGTACGAAGCATGGACGGTGCAACACCCGCCCCGGATATACCGGTTTATGCTGCGAACGAGCTTTATTATTACGTTACCTATTTCGATCCATTGGTGTTTGCAAACATTAGCATTAATGGGGCAACTGGAGAAATGGAGTACGATATTATTGGTCAACCTGCAGACTACAACTCTCTTATTAATGTGGTATTTGTTGTAAAATAATGTATTAAACCGACCCCAAATCGAATTGAGATATTTCACTGCACATAAAAGCCTTTTCATAAGTATTGTCCTTACGGTCTTGGGAGTATCAATTGCCAACGCCCAATTTCTGCTTCAAGCTCCAAATAGTGGGGATGAAGGTAATTATCGTTGGTATGAAGCCTCTGATACGGCTACCGTTTTGGGAACGGACTCTTTTTATGAGGTAACCCAACCAGGGGTCTATTTTGCGACCTATGATGGTACGCTTTGCGGTTCCAATGCTACTGGATATTTCATCATAACCAACTGCAACGCTCCTTCCAATGAAGTTACCTTGGATGTTTCAGCCAATGTCCAGGGAAGTGCAACCGTTGGTTGGAACGATGCCTCCTTAACGGGAACCCAACCAACCGTTATAGCTACCGAAACTGTGGAACGCTACATAGCCACAATTACAAAAGTTGGTAATACGATGGAGCTTCCAAGATTTACGGTAGTCTGTATGCAGCAGGCGGCCAGTCTCCAGGACGATAGTGTTACCGTAAATGAAGATGATTCGGTCATTGTTCCTATTTATGCCAATGACTCCGATTTACCCACGGTGGGTACATTGACCGCTTCAAACCCAGCAAATGGTAGTGTAAACATTGATGATAATGGCACTCCAAATAATCCAACCGACGATAGTGTAACTTATATACCAAATCCCGACTTTAACGGGGCGGACAGTTTTACATACACGGTGTGTAATACTATTGGTGATTGTAGTTCCGCAACAGTCACGGTGGACGTTTTACCCATAGTGGATGCATTTGACGATTCCGTTTTCACGGAAGAAGGTATTGCAGTTGACATCAATGTATTGATGAATGATAATGATATTCCCAACCTTGGAACATTGGCCACTACAAATCCAACCAATGGAACGGTAACCCTAAATGACAATGGAACGCCCGGGGACATATCGGATGATTTTGTGACCTATACCCCAAATCCAGGTTTTGAAGGAACGGATACTTTTGAGTATACCGTTTGTGATGACCAAAGCAATTGTAGCACTGCCACGGTTACTGTTGTGGTAACGCAAATGACCGATCTGGATTTGGACAACGATGGTATCGTGGACACCTTTGAAGATTTGAACCTGGATGGGGATAATGATCCTGCTACAAACCCAACGGACACCGATGGGGATGGTATTCCCGATTACTTGGATATTGATAGTGATAATGATGGTATTCCCGATAACATTGAAGCACAGGTAACCATTGGTTACATTTCTCCGAGCGCTGGGGATGCAAACAACAACGGTTTGGACGATGCCTATGAACAAAATGGAAATCTTGGATTGATTCCTTTGGATACGGACGGGGACGGTATTCCCGATTACGTGGATGAAGACAGTGACAATGATGGTATCCCAGATAATATAGAAGGCAATGATTTTGACCAAAATGGGTTACCGGATGCAATTTGGATAGATTCCGATACCGATGGTGATGGTCTGGATGATGGTTATGAAGGAAGTGTTTTAGTTGACGTGGATGTGAATGATGAAATCGACGACCCAACTACGGATTTACCGGATACCGATGGTGATGACATTCCAGATTATAGGGATACGGACGATGATGATGATGGTATTGATACCGTTGATGAAGATTTGGACTCGGACGGGAATTATGCCAATGATGATTCCAATGGCAATGGTATTCCAAATTATCTGGATTCTGATTTGGAGCCCACGTTACCTGGTGAAGAAGAGATTCTGGTCATTCAGATTTTGACACCAAATGGAGATGGGAATTTTGATACACTCTTTATTGAAAACATAGGGAATTACCCCAATAACACTGTGAAAATCTTTAATAGGTGGGGGGTATTGGTTTTTAAGACAAGGGCATACGATAATGACTCAAACAATTTTGATGGGACCTCGCAAGGCAGGGTTACGGTTGATCAGGACAGCAAACTTCCCACCGGAACATATTTTTACATCATTGATTTTGAAGACCAAACAGGCCAAATGAAACAACTATCGGGCTATATATATATAAACAGGTAAAGGTAAAGTTGTGGAGAGAATAAATTTAGCGGTATTCCAGAAATGGTTGGTATTGGTCAGTCTATTGGTACTTGGGTTTTGGTCTCACGCCCAACAAGATGCCCAATATACACAGTATATGTACAATACGGTCAGTGTAAACCCGGCATATGCGGGCTCAAGGGGGCACTTGAGCATTGCCGCCTTGTACAGGGCGCAATGGGTAGGTCTGGACGGTGCACCGGAAACACAAACACTTAATCTGCATACGCCAATGGGCTATAGGGGTGTAGGTTTGGGGGTTTCCATTGTCAACGATGTCATTGGACCTACTTCTGAAACGTATTTTGATGTTGATTTCTCTTACACCATTCAGACGGGCATTGATGGAAAATTGAGTTTTGGTTTAAAAGCCAGCGCCCATTTATTGGATATACAATTTTCCCAATTGGAAACGGGCACTTTGCAAGGTCAAGTGACTCTCCCTTCTGATATTGACAACCGCTTTTCACCCAATGTAGGTGCGGGCATATATTACCATACCGATCGGTTCTACACCGGTTTGTCCGTCCCAAGAATGCTCGAAACGGAACATTTTGAGGAATCTTCCCTGTCCACAGCAAGGGAGCGGATGAGTTGGTACCTTATTACGGGCTATGTCTGGGATTTGAACCCCTTTTTAAAATTCAAACCGGCACTATTGACCAAATGGGTCGAAGGAGCTCCTTTACAGGTGGACCTTTCGGCAAATTTTATGTTCAATGATAAATTCATTGTAGGAGCGGCCTACAGATGGGATGCCGCCTTTAGCGGAATGGTGGGGTTTAATATTTCCGACAAACTCCTGATCGGAATTGCGCACGACCGTGAAACCACGGATTTGGGCGCCACTACATTTAATGATGGCTCTTTTGAGATTATTTTGCGGTATGATTTCATTCAGCGTTTGGGCAACTTAAAATCGCCAAGGTTCTTCTAAACCCTATCCGATCATCAATATTTTATATAAAGCTTGATATGTTCAGTCAAGCAAAGGACGTATTTTTACACCTATGGAAGAGAAAGTTATTTTGGTCAATCCAAATGATGAGCAGATTGGATTGATGCCCAAAATGGAAGCTCATGAAAAAGCGGTGCTCCATAGGGCATTTTCTGTTTTTGTCATGAATGACAATGGGGAGATTATGCTTCAACAACGGGCGACCCAAAAGTACCATTCGCCTTTATTATGGACCAATACCTGTTGCAGTCATCAAAGGGATGGTGAGACCAACATTGAAGCGGGGAAAAGGCGTCTGATGCAAGAAATGGGTTTTGTCACCGAGTTAAAAGAGGTGTTTTCCTTTATTTATAAGGCTCCGTTCGATAATGGATTGACGGAACACGAATTGGACCATGTTATGGTGGGTCACTATAATGACGATCCAAAAATTAACCCGGAAGAGGTGGCGGATTGGAAATGGATGTTCCCAGAAGATATTAGGCGTGATATTGGTAAAAACCCCGAAGCCTATACGGCATGGTTTAAGATTATCTTTGAGCGTTTTTATAATTATTTGGTCAAAAGTATTGGTTGATGAGAGTCAAAGTTAGTAGAAAAGCACATTTTAATGCCGCACACCGTTTATTTAGGGCAGATTGGAGCTTTGAAAAAAATGAGGCAACCTTTGGTAAGTGCAATAATCCCCGCTATCATGGACATAACTATGACTTAATTGTCAGCGTTACCGGTGAGATCGACAAGGAAACGGGTTACGTTATGGATATGAAGGAATTAAAGGACCTGATAAAAGCGGAAGTTGAGGATGCCATGGACCATAAGAATTTAAACGTTGAGGTCCCTGAATTCAAGGAATTGAATCCAACGGCCGAAAACATAGCGGTTGTTATTTATAACAAACTACGCCCTTATATCGATTCCAGTAAGGAATTGGAAATTACGTTGTACGAGACCCCAAGAAATTTTGTCACCTATTCAGGATAACCTTATGCTATATCCCTTAAAATTCACCCCCATAATGAAAGACCGTCTTTGGGGCGGCGATAAACTAAAACAGCTTTTCAATAAACCCAGTGAAACTGAAACAACGGGAGAAAGCTGGGAGCTTTCCGGTGTTAAAGGCGATGTTTCCATTGTTGGCAATGGGGCACTTGCAGGCACCTCACTCAATGAGTTGATTAAAAAATATCCCATGGATCTAATGGGTAAAGGCGTTATTGAACGTTTTGGTCACGAGTTTCCCATACTCATTAAGTTTATTGACGCGAAACAAGATCTTTCCATTCAACTGCATCCAAATGACGAACTGGCCAAACAACGTCATAACTCCTTTGGAAAAACGGAAATGTGGCATGTAATGGATGCCGATGTTGGCGCCAAATTGATAGTTGGATTCAATAAAGATGTGGACAAGGAGGAATATGTCAAGAGTTTGGAGGAAAATACACTTTTGGATCTGTTAAATTATGAAGAGGTGGTAGCCGGGGATACGTATTTTATCAATACGGGAAAAATACATGCTATTGGGGGAGGCGTACTGTTGGCGGAGATACAACAGACTTCGGACATTACGTACCGTGTTTTTGATTTTAATCGTCGGGATAAAAATGGCAATCTACGGGAGTTGCATACCGAATTGGCGGTAGATGCCATCGATTTTGACAAGAAAGATGATTTTAAGGTCGATTATGCAAGAATTCCCGATACCCTAAACGGGATGGTCGACTGTCCCTATTTTAAAACCAATTTTCTTGATCTCACCCAAGATTTTGTCCAAGATGTCGTAGACAGGGATTCGTTTTCCATTTATCTCTGTGTTGACGGGGCTGCCAAGGTGACCAACGACTGGGGCAGCACTTCCATCGAAAAAGGCGGAACACTGTTGGTATCGGCCTCCAGCACTAGAATTGAAATTGCTACGGAGGGAAGCCAACTTTTGGAAGTAACGATTTAATTGTACTTTTAGAAAAAAATATTTCCATGGCCAATATACGGGACCTTAAAAAAGACATCAATTTTGTTTTGGGCGATATTATTGAAGCAGTATATCAATGGGAATCCGCTACAAACAATATGGACTCCAATGAAGGCTCAGCAATTATCGATAGGTCCATTCAGGTTTTTGATGAATTAATGGGCAAAGTGCATCAAAAGGATGTGAGTGATAAAAAAGGCCATTTCAAGTCCATTAGGAGCGAGTTGGAGGAAAAAGCAACCGCCTTAATCGAGGATTTGGACAAACTGGCTTAGTCCTTAAGGCAACCTGTCCACCATTTCTTTGAGTGCCCTTCCATATTTACTGCTGGCAATGCTATCCGGTAAAATCGAATAAATGGAATCCAAATAGATGGGATTGGCCTCTTCCCCGTTCGTAAGGGCAATGTAAGGCGTAACATAGGAATTGGGGTGCGTTAAGCTAAAGTTCAATAAGTAGCGGTAACGATTGATATAATTCCGTTCTGCCAGGCTTTCCAAGGAATCAATTTTAAGGGTGTCACTTTCTGAAAAAGCAGTTTGGGCCAATTCCAAATCCCTTTTGTTAAAGTTGGACATCATTTCCTTGTACTCCGCAAAATCATCGTGATGTTTGGATCCCGTGATTTTAGCTTGCTTTTCAAATTGGTTCCAACTTGTACTGATCCATATGTTTCCCTTTTCCCCAAAAAAGGGAATACGATCGTTAACATCATTATTGTCCGCTTTATCCAAATAGAGATAAAACAATTCTGGATGTTCCATTTCATATTGGAATGAAAAAGCGCCGTCTCCCCTAATTTCCAGGGAGTCTACATTTATCAATAGGGAATCTTCCGTCTTTTGAAGATAGAGCCATCCCTTTTTTAAGCCTTGGATATTTCCCGAAACCAGCATCGTGTTTTCACTGCGGGTGCAGGAGATCAGGATTGAAATGGAAAAAACTACGAGTAAAATTCTTTTCATTATGCTTTGTTGAAACGGCAAATATCGAAACTCTAGTTAAATGGTTGAAGCAATTTCCATTAAAATGGCACACAAATAGGCTCCCGCGGTCCCCACGACATAGCCAAAAACGGCCAAAAGAATGCCAACTGATGTTAAAGAAGGGTGAAATTCTGCCGCTACCACGGGGGCGGATGCTGCCCCTCCAACATTGGCCTGGCTTCCCACCGCCAGGAAAAAGTAAGGAGCTTTTATAATTTTGGCGACCAAAATCAATAATCCAGCGTGAATGGCAATCCAGATAAATCCTACAGCAAGAAGGCCAGGGTTGTCAAAAATCTTGCTCAAATCCATTTTCATACCAATGGTGGCCACTAAGACATAGATAAACATGCCTCCAATTTTACTGGCACCTGCACCCTCGTAGTTTTTTGCTTTGGTAAACGATAGGCCAACACCCACTACGGTGGCCATAACCACCATCCATAGGAATTTGGACCCTAAGGAGGATAGCGCTTTTTCCTTATTCCTGATGACCTCAAAGTTATCCTTTAGAAATTCAGAAAAGTGGTGTCCAAAAAAATGGGCAATACTGACGCCCAAAAAAGCAAAGAACAAAAGCATCATCAAGTCATGCAGGGTAGTGATCCGAGAGATTTTCTCGGTGTAGTCGGATACCTTTTGTTTTAGTTGTTCAATGGACGAAGTATCCGCTTTCAACCAACCATCAATTTTCTTGGTCTTTCCAATCCCCAGGAGCAGAATGGCCATCCAAACATTGGCCATAAAAACATCCACCAGTACCATATTCCCAAAATTCTCAGGATTGTATTTAAATACTTCAAGCATGGCCGCTTGGTTGGCCCCACCACCGATCCAACTACCCGCAATGGTTGCCAATCCACGCCAAACCGCATCAAAATCCGCTCCGCCAACGGTTTCCGGCGAAAAAATGGACACGATCAGAATAGCGATGGGCCCTCCTATAATGATACCAACGGTACCGGTCAAAAACATGATCAACGCCTTTGAACCCAGATTGGCTATGGCCTTTAGATCGATACTCAAGGTCATTAGGATCAGCGCAGCGGGCAATAAGTAGCGGCTAGCTACATAATACAGATTGGAGCTTTCCTCATCCACTATGCCTGTACTGGTAAAAATAGAGGGCAGTAAATAACACATTAATACCGTTGGGATAATGGTATAAAACTTTTTCCAAAAACCTTTTTTTATTGAAGAGGTATAAAAAACAAAGCCCAGGCACAGTGCCAAAAGGCCAAAAATTACCGTATCATCGGTCAAGGGAAGTTGGTTCATTGCGATTGGTTTGGATTTCACCCAAATATAGGAAACCAAAGACTTTTAAATATTAAGCCAGTATGTTAATTTAAGGTTTAGGGAACGACTTCTTGGCATAAAAGTGTTCACGAAATAGTTATCGTTATAGACGATGAACAAATCCGAGAGGGGGGCAAAACGCCACTGTAACCTTGAATTGACCCCCAAATTATCCCTTTGGTTGCTATATTGGACCAGTGTGGACCAGAATACCGATTTGCTAAATGTTATGGTGGCCCTAGGGCTAATGAGCCAGATATCCGTAGAGGAGAAGGGGGCGGGAAGTGCTATATGATCGTATTGCATATTAAAGCCTAGCTCCACCTTGGGCTGGAACCTTAGATTAAAACTACTTTCAACGGAAAACCTATTTCCGTTAAAAAACTCCCCGTAACTGGGTTCAATGCCAAAAGAGAACAGTTTTCGTTGATCGGACTGGAATTCCAGTTCCACTCTGTTGAAATGGTACCCGGTATTGGCGGGCAAGGGCAGTGCGTCTTCCTTTCCCGTGGGTTCAAATTCATCCACCAGAAAGACAAATCGTTTCTGAAAACGTGCCTGTAAACGCTCCAATGTCTTGAACTCTGCAGTACCCTCCAGGGAGAGGTTATAATCAGAATATAGGAAGTCCAGATTTTGCCTCCAAGTGACCTCATTGAACGCTTGTAATTGATATCTGTTGATTTTTCCCTTTTTTGGCCAATAAAGTCCTTCCAAAATAGTGGCCGCCTTAAAAATGTCCTTTCTTCTAATAAAACCAAGATCGGAATTGAACTCCTCATCTATGGAAACCACATCGACCAAAGCAAAAAAATTGCGGGTGTTCCTTCCCAGATTGAACCCCAGGGAGTAGTAGCCCTTATCATCCCCCGGTTGAAGGGATTTGTGGGCATAGAACTTGCCGGTCCAGTTGTTGTCCGCAGAAGCCAAATTGTAATCCAATCCAATTACCCGATTGTATGTTTCCTCTTCCGGTACAAAGTCATCGGGGTTGATCGCCTGTCTATTTATAAAGAAAAAACCGAGGTTGGAGCGGGAGAACATCTTTTGCTGTAAGGCCAGCATCATGTTATTGTTGGAGGGGATTTCATTCGGGGTATCTTCCTCGGTCTGGATGTTTAAAAAACCCAGACGAAGGTTTCGATTGAGCTTTCCACTAAGTCGAAGTCCTCCGATGATCCTGTTCTCAATAGTGTTTCCGGCGGTATCGGTGGCAATGCCGATACGCCTTGAGAAAAATGGATTGGCGTCCCGTCCACCGCCAAAATTTCCAAAAAGGTCATTATTATCAATAAAAAATTGCCTGCGTTCGGGAAGGGCAATTTCAAATCGGGTAAGGTTGGTAATAAAATTATCTACTTCGACCGTTGAAAAGTCCGGATTTACGGTCAAATCCAGGTTAAGGCTATTGCCAATGGAGACTTTGGCATCCGCCCCTACCTTGAAGTTACTAAGGTCTTGATCGCTTTCATAATCCCTGGCCGCAATTCCGTTAATATAGGGAATGAGCGCCAAGGGGGTTCTGGATTTTCCCAATCCCTTCTCAAAAATCATATCACCCATAAAAGCAAGACTAAAGATAGGCTGGTTTTGTGGAATATCGACCCAGGTGGTGCGTTCGTTGGTCTGCATGTCCAGGCGATAGGAGTTAAATCGGAATTTGGTCTCTCCTTCCTTAAACTTTAATGAGGTCAGGGGTATGGCCAACTCAGCGGTAAAATAGGTGTCATAAATTTTGGCATCTCCTCGCCATTTTACGTCCCAGGAGGTAGTAAAGTCACCCCCGTCCATGCCGCCATTGGCAATTAGTCCTTCCCTACGGACCCCAAATGGATTGATTCCGAACAAGAAGGCGGTATTGCCATCATTGAAGGTATCAAATACAAGGGTAATTTGGTCAATTCCTCCTCCCCTGAAATCACGTTGCAGGGAACGAGTATTGTAGTTGGGGCCATCGGCGTTGGCCTTGATCCCAATGAATAGGGTGGTGGCGTTGTAGAGCATTTTTATTTCGGTCTGTTTTATGGCCATGACCGAATCCGAAGGAAAGTATTGATGAAAATCCTGGGAGCTATTCGCGGTATCCCATATGGCCTCATCCAGGACACCATCTGGTTTAATGGTGGCATCCACGAATTTAACCGTAAAGGATTTTAGACTATTTTGGGAATGGACGGTTAGAAATAGGAACAATAAAGGTATGGCTGTGTAAAACTTGGCCATTGTTTGGTTTTGAATTAGCGGTGGCTAATTTAATAGGTTGTACTGTTAAAAAAATGCCAATAAACCCAATGGTCCTTCTTGCTAAAAATAAAAGGGCGGAACTGAGGTTTTCAGGTCCTTCCGCCACTTAGATATTTAACCAATAGGTCAACCTTAAATTAATGGATCGATTTCGGGGCATAAAGGATTCCACAAAATAGTTGTCGTTATAGACAATGAAAAGATCGGAAAGCGGGGCAAAGCGCCATTGCAATCTGGAATTGACCCCAAGATTGTCCCTTTGATTGCTGTACTGGATCAAAGTGGACCAAAAAATGGACTTGCTAAAGGTAATGTTTATACGGGGGCTTACCAGCCATAGGTCCGCACTTGGAAAAGGGTCGGGCAACTGTATGCGGTCATAGCGCAAATCGAGCGAGAGAAAGACCTTAGGTTGCAGTCGTAGGTTTGCTCCACCTTCAAAGGCAAATCGCGTACCGTTGAAAAATTCGCCGTACCCTGGTTCAAAAAAATAAGAAAACACCTTTCGGGGGTCCGATTCGAACCCCACTTCAAAACTGGTATAATGATACCCCTGATTTGCCGGTAATTCCAAGGCATCATCCGTACCTGTGGGATCAAAGGGTTCGTCGAGGAAAGTGAATCGGTTGAACATGCGAACCCCAAGACCGGATTGGTTTTTAAACTCTGCGGACCAAGAACTGAAAATAGTATAGTCCGTGTTCTGGTAATCCAAGGTCGGTCTCCAGATGAAATTAGGCCCAAAACGAAACCCATGGGTGTTGATTTTGCCCTTTTTGGGCCAAAAGTTGTACTCAACAAAGGGCCGGGCGGCAATGATATCCTTACGTCTGATGAATCCCAGGTCGGACCTGAAATCATTGCCAACAAAATTGCTGCGCCACCCAAAATTTAGATTTCGTGAGTTGTACAGCAAATCCACACCGGCAGCATTGTCATCCTCACCTATTTCATGGGCAAAGGATTTGTGGTAAAAGAATTTGCCCACCCACGTATTGTCCGAAGAGGCCAGGTTGTAGTCCAATCCCACCAACCGATTATAGCGATCCGTTTCATCCAGAAAATCATAATCCTTAAAGGTTTGGCGATTTACAAATATGAAGCTGAGGTTGGATCGGGAAAAGACTTTTTTCTGTAATGCCAGAACAGTGTTGTTGTTGCTGGGTATTTCATTGGGAATGTCTTCTTCCGTCTGTATGTTCAATAGGCCCAAACGCCAGTTCTCATCCAATTTGCCACTCAACCGAATTCCCCCAACAATGCCGTTTTCAATGGTTTCCCCATCCAAATTTTCGGCAATCCCTATTCGTCTGGAAAAAAAAGGGTTGGAGTCACGCTCGTTGCCAAATGTGCCAAAAAGGTCGTTGTTGTCTATAAAGAACTGCCGTCTCTCTGGCAGCGATATTTCAAAACGGGTAAGGTTGGTAAAAATATTATCTACCTGTACATTTGAAAAATCTGGGTTTACGGTGATGTCCAGGTTAAGTCCATTGCCTATGGCCACTTTGGCATCGCCCCCAAAGGTAACATCGTTTAAACCTTCATCGGTCTCAAAATCCTTTTGTGAAATGCCATTGATATAGGGAATGATGGCCAGCGGTGTTCTGGATTTCCCCAAGGGTTTTTCAAAGACCATATCCCCCATAAAAGCAAGGTTAAAGACGAACTGGTTTTGAGGGATTTCTGCCCATGTACTGGTTTCATTGCTCTGCATATCGAATCGATAGCTATTGAACCGCCATTTGGTTTCGCCCTGTTTGAATTTAAATGAAGTAAGTGGAATGGCCATTTCACAGACGTAATTTCCATCGTTCATGACCGCTTCGCCCCGCCATTTAATGTCCCAGGAAGTGGTGAAGCCGCTCAATGTGCTCCCCCCATTGGAAATCAATGCTTCGCGTCTTACACCATAAGGGTTCATGCCAAACAAAAAGGCATTGGTGCCATCATTGAACGTATCGAACAAAAGACTGATGTTATCATTGCCACCGGCCCTAAAGTCACGTTCCAGCGAGGGAATCACATAATCGTTGCCCTCCGTATCCAACGTAATACCAATATATAGTGTAGTACTGCTGTACAACATTTTAATATCCGTTTGTTGTTCGGCCAAGATGGAATCCGTAGGAAAGTATTGTTGAAAATTATGGGCGCTTTCCGCAGTTTCCCATATGGATTCATCCAATACACCGTCTATTTTGATTTCTTGATCGATGAATTTTACGGTGAAGGTTTTTTTTAAATCTTGGGAATGGACCAGGGCGAAGGAAAGTAAGGAAAACAGTGCGACGTAAACTTTTGCCATGGGCCATTTGTCGAATTAGTCGCGCTAATTTAATAACAAGCTGCGTTAAAAAAATGCCAAAACATTAGTCACTTGTTCCTCCTTTACTTTTGGGTGCCCTTTTCGCTTCTTTCAAGCTTTTCATCAGCATCCATTCAATTTGGCCATTGGTACTCCTAAATTCATCGGCAGCCCATTTTTCAATGGCCTTGAACATATCTTCATTTAAACGAAGGGCAAATGCTTTTTTCTTAGCCATTGGATGATATAAATTCAACAAGTTCTTTGATCAATTCCACGGATAGCGGAAAATCCGGATTGGAATATGAAGCGGTATTTTCTGTCGGGTTTTCAACAGTTTTGAGTACATGGTTCATCTTTGGAATAACAACCAACTCAGCATTTGACTTTGCATCCTTAAGGCGCTGGGCATCTTTCAAGGATATTTGTGTATCGGAATCTCCATTAATAATCAAAACAGGTATGTTCACGGTTTTTATTTCCTTAATTGGGTCAAGGGATATCCATTCTTTGAGATAGGATTGATTTTTGGGAGCAAAAATGGACAGCAAAAATGGATTTACTTGTTGAATGGTATCCGTTTGGATCAATTCTTTGATATGTTGTTCGGTTATCTTTCCCAACTCCTGATTTTGTGCTGTTATCTGTCCAATCAAGGTTTGGTCAATAGTGGTGCCCGCACCGGCAAGTGATGTAAAGGTTCTTGCCTTTTGATGATTGGCCATCATGGCAATCAAGGAACCTTGACTGTGACCAATGAGATGTATTCCAGAGAATCTTTTGTCACTACCAAAATAATCGATAACCACATTTACATCTGCGACAATATCAAGTAAAGAGGGCTTTCCCCATCTTTCCATATTTTCCGGTATGGAACTGCGTTTGTCATATCTATAGAAACCAAAACCTTTGATAGTAAGGCTATCTGCCAATTGTTTAATAAGATTGGTGTTGACAAGAGGACTTTGGTTCCCATTTCTGTCCCCATTTCCGGACCCATGTACAAAAACTACCAGTGGGATTTTTTCTTCAGATTTGGGATAGGTCAATTCGCCTGGAATTTCAATGTCCCCATTGGTCATGGGGATTTCTTCCACAAGAATTTCTTGGGCGTGGGATGTCCCGTACATTACCAACAGAACGAAAATGGCTATAAAGGCTTTCATCTGTTTTTGTCTCGTTCAAAAATGATTCGCATTGTGTTTTCTGCCACATCCTTTAACACCCAACCTTGCTTTGCATAGTTGTTTAGGGTGTCTTCCAAATGCTTATTGTTGCCAGAAAGTTTCATTTTCCAGCTTACTACTTTATACTCCTTCATTTTTGAAATATTTATCTATTATGTATTGTGCCCGCTCCGGGTTTTGGGTTCCAATCAATAGTTTGTCACCATTTTTAAATTCAATTTGAACCCCAAAATTACCTCTTACATTGTAAGCGCGGCCTTTGGGTCCCATTCGTAATCCCCAGCCTCCGTATTCCAGGATCGGTTGGTATTTTCGAGTATAGCATTTTTTTACCTCATCCCAACGAATCCGTTTTTTGGAACGATGGAAAGGCGAAAATTGATAGGTAATCCCGCTATCATCAATTTCGGTATGCAATAGTAACAATCTAAATAATGGGATGGCCAAAGACATTACGGTAAGTCCTATCCAGAAGCCTGGCTCCATAGTACCCAATGAGAAGTGTTCTTCCGATAGGAAGAGTTTTACCGGGCGAATAAACAATGCACCGAAACAAAATAGGAACACGGCCCATAACCACCATTGGTCAAACCATTGTTTTTCTTCAAATACTCGCATACTATATAGTAATCAATGGTTCAATGTTCCGGTATTCACAATGGGTGCGGCATCTTTATCGGAACAGAGCACAACCATTAAATTGCTCACCATGGCCGCTTTTCGCTCTTCATCCAAATCAACAATGTCTTTTTCGTTAAGTTCATCCAAGGCCATTTCCACCATACTTACCGCCCCTTCCACAATTTTATGGCGTGCGGCAACAATGGCGGTCGCTTGCTGCCTTTTCAACATGGCGTTGGCAATTTCCTGTGCATAGGCCAAATAACCAATTCTGGCTTCAAGGACCTCAATACCGGCCATTTGCAATCTATCCTGGATTTCTTTTTCCAAAGCTTCACTGACCTCATTAACACTGGAGCGAAGGGTGATGTCCTCTTCGATACCTTCATCGGCAAAATTGTCATAGGGGTACATACTGGCAAGCTTTCGTACCGCGGCATCCGTCTGTACCCGGACAAAATTTTTGTAATCGTCCACATCAAATGCAGCTTTATAGGTATCGGTTACCCTCCAGACCAAAATGGTGCTTATCATTACGGGATTTCCCAGCTTATCGTTCACCTTTAAGCGTTCACTGTCAAAATTGCTCGCCCTCAAGGATATTTTTCGTTTTGAATAAAGGGGGTTCACCCAGAACAATCCATTCCTTTTTATGGTACCCACGTACTTTCCGAACAATAAGAGCACCCTGGAACTATTAGGGTTCACTAAAACAAGGCCAATGGCCAAAATAGACCCAATGAATATGGCCAGCCCATACCAGGGGGATTTGGTGTTAACAATCATTGCGATGCCGCCAATACTTAGCAGCAGACACATAAACAGCATAAAATAACCGTTTATTGGACGTATTGATCTTTCATTTGTCATTGTAGTGTTATTTGATATTAAAATGATATTATAAATATATTAAAATAAAATTTAATTCCCAAATCGAAGGCTTTCTGTCGTTTTTCCGTTATCCATTATCGTGGTAAGCTCTATTTTTGAAAAAAAATTGATGAGGAACATTGTTTTAATCGCGTTTTTACTTCCCCTTTTGTCTTTTGGAAGCCTTGTTTGGGGTCCTAAAGGGCATAGGGTCACAGGATATATTGCCGAAAAGCACTTGACCAGGAAGGCAAAAAAAGCATTGGATAATCTGTTGGAGGGACATAGTTTGGCCTTCGTATCCACCTATGCGGATGAAATAAAGTCCGATACGAAATATGCGGGGTATACCCCTTGGCATTATGTGAATTATCCCTTGGATATGACGTATAAAGATTCCGAGAAGAGTGCGGCAGGTGATATTGTTACTGGTATTGCCAAGTGCAAAATGGTGCTAAGGGATGGGAACGGTAGCCGCGCGGACAAAATATTCCACTTAAAACTTCTGGTCCATTTTCTGGGTGATCTGCATCAGCCTTTGCATGTTGGACGGGCCGTGGATCGTGGGGGCAATGACATCCCATTGCAATGGTTCAATGAGCGGTCGAATCTTCATAAACTATGGGATACCAATCTTTTGGAAACCTACGGGATGGGTTTTTATGAGCTGGGGGATGAATTGGACCGCAGTACACCAAAGAAGGAAAGAAAACAAATGCAGGAAGGTACAATTGAAAGTTGGTTGGAGGAATCCCATGTTTTGGCCAAACAGATTTATGCTTCCGCAAATGCTGAGGAAAAACTAGGGTATTCCTACGCTTATGAGTACAATCCTATGGTGTTTGAACAATTGAAAAAAGGAGGATTTCGTTTGGCCAAGGTCCTCAATGAGGTTTTTTCCTAAGCGGGTTCCAAGGAAAGCCCTTGCACCTTCATCATCATTTGATGATCCTGAAGGTCAGATTAATGCGTTCCCCAATTTTTTTTGCGGTCTTGGGGATTTGATGCTGCCAAAAATGCTGGGTTTCCCCCTTCATGAGCAACAAACTTCCATTTTCCAACAGTATTTTGTGTTTTAAGGCCTTATCCTCTTTGTGCCTTAGATGGAAGTAACGCTGCTCTCCCAAGGAAATGGAAGCAATAATGGGGTTTTGTCCCAGCTCTTTCTCATCGTCCGCATGCCATCCGTTGCTATCCTTGCCATCACGATAACGGTTTACTAAACAAGTAGTGAACACGATTCCAACATCCCTCTCCAATTTCTGTTTTATTTTCAGCAATTCCCCAGAGAACACTTGGGGATGCATGGTGATATTGGAATAGGTGTACGCTTTTTTGTTGCTGGCATAAAGTGCGGTCAACCTGGGTTGGGCATAGGTTTTGCCAAATACCGTAATATCGTCCTGTTGCCAGGCAACGTTGTTTTTTAGCGCTTTAAAATACATTTGTGCCTTTATGGGGGATAAAAAATCAGGATAGTACGTAATATCTGAATTAGGGAACTCTAAACTGATTTTTTCCTGAAAAAGCCCCATTTATTGCAGTACTTTCTTTAATTGGTTCCGATATTCTGAGGGATTCTGTCCCGTAAAGGCCTTAAAAGACTTGTTGAAATGGGAAAAATTGTTAAACCCACTTTCATAGCATACCTCGGTAATGCTCATGGGTTGTTCGGCCAACAATTTTGAAGCATGCACCAAACGGTACTCATTGACAAATTGTGTGAAGGTTTTATTGGTAATCTTTTTAAAGTACCTACAAAAAGAGGGAACGGTCATACTGACCATATCTGCCATCTCGTCCAAGCTGATATCGTCCTTAAAATTGTTCTTGACATGATTGAATACAATATTGATGCGATCATTGTCCTTTACCTCGCTTTGCATGGTAAAACCTTCGGCATTGAGCACGGTATATTCGTCTGAAGCTCCCAATTCATTAAGAATGTTTAAAATGGAAAGCAGGCGCTGAAAGTCGGATTGGTATTCCATCACCTCCATTTTTTCCCCTATTTTGGTCTTTGTCTTCCCTGTGAAGGCAATACCACTTTTGGCAATATCCAAAAGCTTTTGGATTTTCGCCATTTCCGGAATACCGAAGAAATCATTTCCCAAAAAGTTTTTCTTCATATGTATAACGGTCTGGCTCTTATTACCGGTATTCTTGTCCATAAATCCGCAGTGGGGCAAATTGGAGCCGATCAATATTAGATCACCGTCCCTGAAGTAGGAAACATGGCTCCCAATTTGGCGCTTTCCCGCGCCACTGTTCACATAGACCAATTCTATCTCTGGATGGTAATGCCATATGGTATGGTTCTTTACACTACTTTCATCGTACTTATTATAGGTGAAAGAATTTCCAAAGTTGGGTTCTATGGCCTCAAAAGTCGGTTTTTGTTTTTTTACTTCCATCATACTATCCATACGATAAAATTACTACCGACGGATTTCCCTTTTCTATACAAAATTAACCAAAATATGTTCTATTTTACCTTTTAAGAGTATTTAACAGTTTAATGGGGTTAAAATACCATATAAATTGGAAAAATCTGTGGTAGAATTGAAGGTGCTTGGGATTGTATGTTTGTACTGTAAAAATTACAAATCAAAAAAAACGAAGTGCCATGAAATCAATTATGAAAAACACAGTAGTAGTAGCCTTAATGTTTGTTACAGTAGCGAGCATGGCTAATGGACCTAAAGGAACTTTTGGAAAAAAGGCCAGCGAAGTGGAAAAAAACCTAATTTCTGTGGAATTGGATCCGGTTTTCAAAAAGAAGGGGGGTAAATTATTTATGAATTTATTGAACCTTGACCTGGAAAAGGTGACCATCAAAGTTATCGACAGTGAGGGAAGAGTATTGTACAGAGAGTCTTACGAGGGTGATTTGGTCATAGAAAAAGCATTCAACTTTGAAAATGCCTTTAGTAATGAGTACACCGTCCTTGTTGTTGACAATAACAAGACTTTCAAGGAAAAAATAGAAGTAAAGTAGTTAAGTTTAGTTAATTTATTCGGTTTGTTGAAAGGCCCCGGCGGATACGCTGGGGCTTTTTTTTAAGCATATTTTTTGAACAATTCCCTTTTTTTCAAGCTAACACAGGGATTTTCAATGGCCAATTCAACCAAGTCCCTATCCTTTACCTTTTGGTTGACCAGTTCATTATACTGGGCCACGGTTAGGGAGTTTGGTCCATTTTCCGCCAATTCCAGGACGTCGCCGGTTGAAACATCCCCCTCTTTTAGTATCCGAACATAAGTACCCGGATGTCCGTACTCCAAAAATTCCAAAATCACCTTTTGAGTACCAAATTTTATTCCAAGCTTGTAACAAGGTTGTCTGGGTTCCGTAATCTGCACCACTGCTTTCCCCAGTTTGTAAATTGCCCCAATTTGCAGGTTGTTTTCATCCAACGCCGTTACGGTAAGATTTTCTCCAAACATGCCCCATTCCCAATCCAATTGGGGGTACTTTTCTTTCCAATCGTCATAATAATCAGCTCCAAAGAGGTAACAGGCCTTGTTTTCCCCACCATGGTGTTTTCGATCAATGACAGCATCATTGGCCACATCCTCTTTTCCAAGGAAAATGGCTTCATCAATAGGTTTTTTATATATTCCGGTTTGGATTTTCCTTCCCCTCCATAGAACGGTCTTTGGTTGGGCAATGTTGGTACTGATGACTTTCATGGTATGAAGATAAAAAAAACCATCGCGTATTGGCGATGGTCCTTTTAAAAGGTTTGGCCGCTATTTAGTTTTCCTTCTCCAGTTTTTTGGTCATATTGAAGCCAACCAAAAGGCCAATACCGGCCATGGCAAAGATGGTTCCCGTATACGCCACCTCTTCATAAACCCCCAGAACCTCTACCAATGTTGCCGCTAAAAAGATGGCGACGCCCACACTGATCAAGAGAATGGCGAAATTGATCAAAAATATTTTCCACCCTGGAATATATCCATCATTTTTTGTCCTAACAAAAACATTGGCGTCCACGCCTTTTTCTATGAGGGCCAATCGTTCTTTGTTCCTGGTGGAAAGGAACAGGTAAACTATTCCAAAAACTGTTAGAAAAAATCCCGTTGGTACAAGTATTGCTGATGCCATATTTCTTTTTTTAAGATTGATAAATAAACTCGTTTGCCCAATATGACGACACATTTTGGATGGAGGTTACACCCAACAAAGTTTTTTTAGTTTTAGGTAACCTAAGGCCAATAATTGTCGTCTTAGAGATATATAATGAAGGAAAACCAACCAAATATATCGGCAATTCTTGCAGGGGATTCCAAGGAGTTTTCTGTTTTGGTGGACAGCTATAAAAATGTGGTGTTCACTGTTGCCCTGCGTATGTTGAAGAATAGGGAAGAAGCGGAAGAGGTGGCACAGGATACCTTCATTAAGGTTTTTAAGTCCCTAAAAAAGTTCAAAGGGGATTCCAAGCTATCAACATGGATATATAGGATAGCGTACAATACCTGTTTGGATAGATTGAAACGAAAAGGACGGGACCAAAAAAACATTGCCATTGACGAAATTGAAGGATTTGAAATCAAGGATGTGGATAATGCCCTGGACGGCATAGTGAAGTCTGAACGATTGGAGCTGGTTCGAAATTGTATAAAAAAACTTGCTCCTAAAGACGCCGCCCTATTGACCCTTTTTTATCTTGAGGAAAAGAATCTAAGTGAATTGGGTGAAATTTTGAAAATGAACGAAAACTCGGTCAAAGTAGGCCTTTTCAGGGCCAGGGGCCGATTGGCCAAGATTTTAAAACAATATCTGGAACCGGAAATAATTGGAAATTATGGATGAGCAAAAAGATTTGGAAAAATTAATGGACAAAATTTTTGATGTGGACCAATTGGATGCCCCATCTGCGGATTTTACCACAAACGTTTTGGAAAAAATTGAAGCGCAAAAAAAGGTTCGGTTGACCTATGCCCCCCTTTTACCGGGATGGGTGTTTGTCATCATAGCGGTTTTGGTCGTTTTATTTGTGCTTTATGTTTTTAGCTCCACGGAATCGGTAACCCTACAGACAAACTATTTTGAATCCATGGATTTCTCCACCAACTGGCTCTCCGAACGGATGTCACAATTTAGTTTTTCCAAGTCACTGGGCTATTCCATACTTGTGGTCGGGGTATTGATATGTTTACAAGCACGACTGCTCAACAGATTTTTGTACAGGACAAATTCCCTTACCTAAAATTGTAAGTACCAATAGGCCCAATACATTAGGCCGAATTGTAGTGGAATCCTAAGGACCAAGATCCATTTAGGGACCCCTGCAGCTTCCTTTTCACCTTGAAGCATGTAAAAATGCACGGTCAGGAAAAGGGTCAGCATTGCAATAATCCCCCATATGGCCCAATTTTTTGTTGTTGGAAAACAAAGGGCAATTCCCAGGGCTATTTCCGCTATCCCGCTCCAAAGCACCAAGCTCTTATGGACCGGCAAGTATGGGGGCATAATTCGTAGGTACGCCTGTGGAAACACAAAGTGCATGCAACCAGCCAAAACATACATGCCCGCCATAAGATATAGGTGCCAGGGATATATCATTACTCTTTAAAATACCAAAATGGAATGGATTCTTGAATCACTTCAACGACCGTGTCCTTTTCCCTCTTTTTTCGTATGACCCTCAATTGGTGTTGACCATCCCCAATTCCGTTTAAATCCAGATAAGTTTCAAAGCCCAAACGGTTTTTTACGTCCGTGGTGATAATAAAATCGCCATCCAGTGCTATGCTGTCCACCTTAAAAAAATGGGTTTCATTGAATACCTGCAAATAATGTTTCCGAATACTGTCCTTTTGTCTTCGGGTAGTAATTCTATCGCTCCAATTTGTACTGAACTGAAAGTTTGTGGACGTCAAGCCCCTTCGGTCCTCTTCAAGCTTCAAGGACGCTTCATACTCAAAAATCCGGTCCTCCACATTTTCCGAATAAGGCATAAAAATGGGCAAAAATTTGGTGGTGATGACTTTGGAGGGTATTACCGCTTCGCCCGGATAGTCTTCATCCCCCGTCATCATATCCATATAATTCTCCTTATTGGCATAAATGGTCGAAGAACTTCCGTCCTTCTCCAAATAGTTGGAATTTCGGTATTCCAATCCACTCAGGATCAAAATTAAAATGTAAATGGGGGTCAGCAGGAAAATAATACGCTTTCCAAATTTGTTGTCCAAAAAATTGTACACCAATGGCCGATATAAAAAGGACAAGGTCAGGAAGCTAAACGCCCAATAAAAGGGAAAATATATCTTGCTGATCCACTTGTTCCGCTTTAAAATCCCCTGGGTTATAAAATCGATGAAGGTAAGCAGCATTCCAAACGTGATGAACAGTACCAGGGGAATTCCCAACCAATTTGATACCCATTCGGGCAGTTTGTCATTATCGATGATGAAATTGGCCACAAGGGCGATACTTAAAATAATCAATGTAAGGGCCAATACATGAAAAATCAGCAAAAACGAAATCGCAAATAATACACTGCAATAGTTTTCGAGATTGGCAATGTAGCGATCAAAGGAAATGATTTTTTTCTTGAGATAGTTTTTGAACCGGTCGCTATATTTTAGCTTATCGAACTCTATGTCCCCGGATACGTACCTTAATCCCAAAGCCCCTATCCAGAGCCCTCGTAGTACAACATGCAACAACAAATTGAACAGTAATATGCTACAGGCAATAAAGGCCACCACATAGATGACGAACTTATAGATCTGCTGGTCATTTTGGGCATTTTCAGCACCTATGCGCAGGGGTTCATAGGCCGTAAAAAGTCCAAAAATGGCAAAACCGGAAATAATGAGTTCCAATTCCCAACTTTGCTGTTGAAGGGAATCCAATAGCTTTTTAAAACCGGGGCTTTTGTAGTCTGTACTCATGGATTGGTTGATTTCTGGGAAAGAAAGATACCAACAATCCATAAAAAAACCACTAGCTCGTTGGGAGAAGCCCAATTGCCAATGGTTTTGCTATGTATAGGATTCCCGCTAAAGGGAATGATGGCCTACTTTATCATCTCGTAACTACGGTTGATGAATTTGGTGAGTTCCTCACCTTTTAACAGCCCTTTTGACAAGCGTGCCAAGTCCAGGGATTGATTGATCAATCGTTCCCGTTTTTTGGCCGTTTTGGTGTTTAGGATTTCATTTACCAGTTCATGGTTGGTATTGACCACCAAATTGAACATATCCGGCATATTTCCCATACCAAACATGCCACCACCACCGGTCTGCTGCATGTCCTTCATCCGTCGCATAAATTCCGGTTCCGTAATGATGAATGGCTGGGCACCACTATCCATGGCTTCCAACTGCACCGTAAAACCACTTTGCTCACCAATCACCTTTTCCAAATCTTCCTTAAGACGGTCTTTTTCCTCATCGGACATTTTGGAAATGGCGGTATCCTCTTTTTTGATGAGGTTATCAATATGGTCCGCATCTACACGGGCGAAGGTTATTTTTTCCTTGGAAGTCTCCAGTTTTTGAATGAGATGCGGAACAATGGGGGAGTCCAACAACAACACTTCATACCCTTTCTCCTTTGCTGCTCCTATGTAGCTGTGTTGGGCCTCTTTGTCCGAAGCATATAGAATGACCATTTTGTCATCCTTGTCAGTTTGGGTGTCCTTTATTTTCTTTTCCAACTCCTCATAGGTGAAATACGTACCATCCACAGTGGGGTAGAGCGCAAATTTTTCCGCCTTTTCAAAGAACTTTTCCTCGGACAGCATTCCGTATTCAATGACCACTTTGATATCGTTCCATTTTTGTTCAAAATCCTCACGATTGTTCTTAAATAGGGAGTTCAACTTATCTGCCACTTTTTTGGTGATATAGCTGGATATTTTTTTAACGGCACCATCTGCCTGTAAATAGGAACGGGATACGTTCAAAGGAATATCCGGGGAATCGATCACCCCTCGAAGCATGGTCAAGAATTCCGGAACAATGCCTTCCACGTTGTCCGTTACAAAAACCTGGTTTTGGTAGAGTTGAATCCTATCCTTCTGGATGTTCAGATCATTGGTCAACTTGGGAAAGTAAAGGATTCCCGTAAGGTTAAAGGGATAATCCACATTTAGATGAATGTTGAACAATGGTTCCTCGAACTGCATGGGGTATAACTCCCTATAAAAAGCGCCATAGTCTTCATCCTTTAAATCCGTTGGTTTTTTGGTCCATGCGGGATTTGGATTGTTGATGATGTCATCCACTTCCTGGGTAGGGGCAGGGTCATCCTCCTTTGCACCTTCTGGTTTTGGTAAGGTTTCGGTCCTGGTCCCAAACTTAATGGGTATGGGCATAAATTTGTTGTACTTCCCAAGAAGCTCGCGGATTTTGGCGTCTTCTAAAAACGCTGTGGAATCTTCAGCAATATGAAGTATTATTTCAGTACCGTGGCTGTCTTTCTCCGTTTCTGTAAGGTCAAATTCGGGAGAGCCATCACAGGTCCATTGTACTGCTGGTTCATCCTTATAACTTTTGGTAAGGATTTCAACTTTGTCCGCAACCATAAAGGCGGAATAAAAGCCTAGACCAAAATGGCCTATGATGCCCGCATCCTTACCTGCATCCTTATACTTATCCAAGAATTCCTCGGCACCCGAAAAAGCCACCTCATTGATATATTTTTTGACTTCTTCCCCTGTCATCCCAATGCCTTGATCAAGGATGTGGATTCTTTTGTTCTCCTTATCCACTTTAACCTCGATCATTGGATTGCCATATTCCACTTTTGCCTCTCCTATGGAAGTTAAGTGTTTCAGCTTTAATGTTGCATCAGTAGCGTTGGAAATCAATTCCCTTAGAAAGATTTCATGGTCGCTGTATAAAAACTTTTTGATTAGGGGAAAGATATTCTCTACGGAAACATTGATTTTGCCTGTTGCCATTCTTTGTGTTTTATTTTCAGTTTTGGCAAAAAAAATACCAGAGCTTTAAAAATGACAAACTGACATACTTTTCCCAATCCCATTTTAGGCGGGGAAAAAGTTTAACATATTTTATGTTTAATAATTATGGATATAGGTTAAACATTTATTACTTTTGTCTTGTTGTGGTAAATGATTGCTATGATAAAGTTATCACTACTAAAAGTTTGTTTATTTATTGGTTAGGTTGTTTGAAAACGCGCTTTCACTTGAAGGCGCGTTTTCTTTTGCCCGAAAACACTAGAGAACATAGTTCTTTTTTGTTCAAAAATTAAAGATTTCTATAAAACAAAAAATATGACTGCAAAAGGAAACACAACGAAGGTCACTGATGACAAGCTCATTGGCTATTATATGGATTATGTGCTGGAACATGAGGTTATTCCACAATCCGTTTATAAGTTTTGCAAGGAAAAAAAAGTTAAGGAAGAGGAGTTCTATGCCCATTTTGGCTCTTTTGATTCCTTACAAACCCATATTTGGAACAAATTCTTTTCCAACACGATAAAATTGCTGGAAAACAATGAGGAATATGGGGCCTTCTCCAATAAGGACAAAATGTTGACTTTCTTCTTTACCTTTTTTGAACTTCTGACCCTTAATAGGAGTTATGTGCTGTTTTCTTTGGAGGGCCAACGCAATACAATGGACAAGTTAAAGGAATTAAGGGGCTTGAGAAGCCACATCAAGAATTTTGCAACCGAATTGATAGACGAAGCCAATGCTGGTAAGAATTTAAGAATTACCAAGAGAAATCCCAAAGTCTTTTCAGAGGGGGCATGGATACAGTTTTTGTTCCTTTTGAAGTTTTGGATGGACGATTCTTCTGCCGGTTTTGAAAAAACAGATTTGGCCATAGAAAAGTCCGTGACCTCCATATTTGATGTGTTTGAGAACACCCCATTGGAGAGTTTGTTGGACTTCGGGAAGTTCCTTTACAAAGAAAACTTTGCCTAACCTACGTGGATGAAGACGCTTGATAAGATTCCGACAGGGAAAATTGAACGTGCGGGAAAACTAGTGAAGACTGGTGTAAAAATCGGTGGGAACTACGTAAAATACTACGGAAAACGCTTGGTAAACCCAGAATTGGGAAGGGAAGAACTTGATGAGAACAATGCAACGGATATTTATGACGGTTTAAAAAGTCTTAAGGGAAGCGCGCTTAAAGTTGCCCAAATGTTGAGCATGGAAAAAAATCTTTTGCCCAGTGCCTACGTGGAAAAGTTTTCCTTGTCCCAATTTTCGGTCCCGCCCCTTTCCGCTCCCTTGGTCAGGAAAACGTTTAAAAAGTATTTGGGTAAATACCCGGAAGATATCTTTGACTCTTTTGAAAGGGACTCCATCAATGCGGCCAGTATTGGTCAGGTTCATAAGGCCATGAAAGATGGTAAGGAACTTGCCGTAAAAATTCAATATCCCGGTGTCGCGGAAAGTATTGGAAGTGATTTGGCCATTGTAAAACCCATTGCTATCCGGATGTTCAACCTACAGGGAAAGGATTCGGATAAGTATTTTAAGGAAGTTGAAAACAAATTGATTGAGGAGACCAATTACATTTTGGAATTGAACCAGAGCAGGGAAATAACAGAGGCCTGTGGTATTATCCCCAATGTCCAATTCCCAAAATACTATCCGGAATTATCCAGTGAGCGAATCATAACCATGGACTGGATGAAAGGAAAACATTTGAGCGAGTTTGCCAAAACTGATTTTGTTCCCGAGGTTGGTGATAAATTGGGCCAGGCCTTATGGGATTTTTATATGTATCAGATCCATGGGCTTCGAAAGGTACATGCAGACCCCCATCCCGGTAATTTTTTGGTAAGCAGGGACAATATATTGATCGCCATAGATTTTGGGTGTATCAAGGAAATTCCGGATGAGTTTTATATACCTTATTTTGAGTTGGCCAAGGAGGAAAACATCAGCAATGATGCGATTTTCATGCAAAAATTGTATGAATTGGAGATATTGACCCCAACCGATTCCCAAAGGGAATTGGATTTCTTTACGGCCCTGTTCAAGGAAATGTTGACCATTTTTACTTCACCGTTCAATCAGAGCGAATTTGACTTTGGTTCACCGGACTTTTGGGCGAGAATAGCCAATCTCAGTGAGCGTTATTCCAAAGATGAACAAATTCGAAAAATGAATGGAAATAGGGGCTCCAAGCATTTCTTGTATATGAATCGCACCTTTTTTGGCCTGTACAACCTGTTACACGATCTGCGTGCCAAGGTGCAGGTCAATAATTTCCGGAAATATCTGGATTGATGGTCAATCCTTGCCCATAGGTTTTGGCAGTTCCTGTTGGGTGTTTCTTTGCTTTACATACTTTTCCAACCATTGGTCCTGTTCCCAAAGCAAATGTAAAATGCTTTCTTTGGCTCGGTATCCGTGGCTTTCCTTAGGAAGCATTACCAATCGAACCGTGGCACCCAGGCCTTTTAAGGCATTAAAATACCGCTCGCTCTGCATGGGATACGTACCTGAATTATTATCGGCCTCTCCATGTATCAGCAGTAAAGGTGTCTTCATCTTATCGGCATGCATAAAAGGTGACATGGTATAATACACTTCGGGAGCTTCCCAGTAATTGCGTTCCTCACTTTGAAATCCAAAGGGGGTAAGTGTTCTGTTGTAGGCGCCACTCCGGGCAATTCCTGCCGCAAACAGATTGGAGTGGGACAGTAAATTGGCCACCATAAACGCACCATAGCTATGCCCTCCAACGGCAACCCGCGTCCTGTCAATATAACCCAATTTATCAACGGCGTCTATTGCGGCCCTGGCATTGTCCACCAATTGATTTCTAAAAGTATCATTGGGCTGCTCGTCACCTTCGCCTATAATTGGGAAAGCGGCATCATCCAAAACAACATATCCCTTGGTGACCCAATACAGTGGGGAGCCCCAAAACGGATAGGTGAATTCGTTGGGATTCTGGGTGTTTTGCGAGGCGCTGTTTTTGTCTTTGTATTCCCTTGGATACGCCCAAAGGATCATGGGCATTTTTTCCTTGGAATCCATGTTGTAGCCTACGGGAAGGTATAAGGTTCCGTTCAGTTCCAAACCATCCTCACGTTTGTAGGTAATTACCTCTTTGTGAACATCTTGCAGGCTTTTGAACGGGTTTTTAAAATTGGTCAATTGCTCTGCGCCTTTTCTTTTGATCAAACTCTTGTAGTAATAATTTGGATATTCATTTGGTGATTCAATTCGTACCAAAAGCTGGTCCTTTTCCGCATTATAATCCACAAGGTTTTCCTTTTTACCCTCTATTTTTGACGTATACAACCGTGTTTTTTTCATCGTGGACATATTCATTTTGTCCACAAAGGGGAATTGGCCCTCTTTGGTGAATCCCTCTCCCAACAAAAAGGTGTTATTTCCATCCATTGCCAATACTTCCGTACCAAATGTTGTCCTTTTGGTCACAAAACTTCCAGGATTACTGTACACATCTTGATAGTTTCTATCTTCAAAAATTTGAGGCGCTTTGGAAGCATCCGATGGATTGAAGAGGTATCCTTTTAGGTTCCTGTTGTTCCACCAGTAGTCATAGGCAACGGCCATGTTTTTGTTTCCCCAGGTGATTTCATAGTACCTGTTCTTCAGTTTGATCAAACTTTTTCCTTTGCCATTAAAAGGGGCTTCCAATTGAAAGACTTCATCCCTGTATTCGACTTCTTTTTCAGGGTCTCCTTCATCAAGTGCCTGGGCGTAGATCAGTGTACTTGGTTGATCGTCCCTCCAGGACAATTCCCGCATTCCCATACGCACTGCCATAAAACCCTTTGGGAGGTCTTCAATAAGGGGGACTTCCAAAACCGTGGATACCGGACTTCCGTCCGCTTTATGGATTTTTGTGGATGAGGGAAAGCGATAATAGGGCACCAAATAGGAAAAAGGTTTCTCCAAATTGGTTACCATCACGTAGTTTCCATCCGGTGAAAAACTTATACTACTGTACATGGCAGCTTCTTTCCATTGCGCTTTGGAACCATCAATGGCTACTTTATACAGTTCCGATCTGGCCAATTGTTCAAAATTGAACTCATCATTTGGGTTTTTCAATAGGTCTTGGTACGTTCTGTTTTGTGCCTTTTTTCCATCATTTGAGGAAATGGTCGGTCCATTGGGAACGGCCTCCGCAACATTGATCAGGTCCTTACGGTCGCTCGGTAACATTTTTACCAAAATGGATTTCCCATCCTTGAACCAATTGATCACATCCCTCATATTGGCATTTACATTGGCATCGGTCAATTTGGTGACTTGTGCTTTTTTCAAATCAAGGACCCATAGCTCAACACCGGTAGGAGTGGTATTGGTTACTGCGATCATGGACTGGTCCGGTGACCAGTTAAAATTTGCCAATCTGGGATTATTGGGCATATTCGTAACTTGAATAGCCTCTGCGCTGCCAACTTCCTTGATCTTGATGTTGTTATAATAATTGGTGCGACTGCCAATATTGGTTTTGGGATTTATTCGAAGTCCCGCCAACCTAAGTTCGGTCTCGGATAGTTCCGCAATACTCTTATAGTAATTTCGATACAGCAAAACCATATATTTACCATCATCCGTTAGTAAAACCCGGGGAGCAAGGGGGGCATCAACAAGTTCCAGTATTTCCTTGGAGGGTTTTTGGTAGGTAAGTTTTTCTTGCGCAAGGCCTATTGTGCTTATCAATAAAAGAAGAAATAGCCCAATTTTTTTCATGTCAGTATTTTTAGCGTGTTATAGGTGATTTGTACTGCTTTAAAAATACAATAAATCATTCATTTTCTGTTTGTTTTGAGAGAAGTATCCATGGTATTGCCAAGGAGGGTTGAGCGCCTAATTTTGGAGGTGCGGGAATTGTTTTTGCAAATTTTTACCAATCTGCAAAGATTATTGGTTAATTTACCCCGCAATGCAACAAGGTTAAATGGGACCAGTTGGCACAAAATTCACGCAATTATGTATAACTCTAAAATAACCGGACTGGGGTATTATGTTCCTGACCATGTGGTGACCAATGATGATCTTTCCAAGGTAATGGACACAACTGACGAATGGATACAGGAACGAACGGGAATCAAGGAAAGAAGGCATGTAAATGACCCTTCGGAGA
The DNA here is from genome assembly GCF_023016285.1 of Muricauda sp. SCSIO 64092. Lineage (GTDB taxonomy): Bacteria > Bacteroidota > Bacteroidia > Flavobacteriales > Flavobacteriaceae > Croceivirga. Next base: position 534,472 of record NZ_CP095413.1, on the reverse strand, counting down.
CGACGACTTCCATGGGTGTCAAGGCCGCTAAAATTGCAATTGAGCGCGCAGGACTTGACAAAAGCGATATCGATTTTATCATTTTTGCGACATTAAGCCCAGACTATTATTTTCCTGGCCCGGGTGTATTGGTGCAAAGGGATTTGGAAATGGACACGGTAGGAGCCCTGGATGTAAGGAATCAATGTTCCGGATTTGTTTATGGGGTATCTGTTGCCGACCAATATGTAAAGAGCGGGATGTACAAAAATATATTGGTGATAGGATCTGAGGTGCACTCCCGAGGATTGGACATGACTACACGGGGTCGTGCCGTTTCCGTTATTTTTGGAGATGGTGCAGGGGCCGCGGTCATTAGCAGGGAAGAGGATGCTTCCAAGGGAATCCTTTCGTCCCATTTACATTCTGAAGGGAGGCATGCAGAGGAACTTACGGTAATTGCCCCTGGCATGGGCAAAAGGTGGGTAACCGATATTTTGAGGGATGAAGACCCTAATGATGAATCTTATTTTCCGTATATGAATGGGCAATTTGTCTTTAAAAATGCTGTTGTTAGGTTTAGCGAGGTGATTATGGAAGGGCTACAAAAAAACAAGCTTTCTCCGGAAGATATCGCCCTGTTGATCCCGCATCAAGCCAACCTTAGGATTTCCCAGTTTGTACAGAAAAAATTTGGCCTGGCAGATGACCAGGTATACAATAACATTGTGAGTTACGGAAATACCACGGCAGCTTCCATACCCATTGCCTTGACCGAAGCATGGGAAAAAGGAAAGGTAAAAGAAGGGGATGTAGTTGTGTTGGCCGCTTTTGGGAGTGGTTTTACCTGGGGCAGTGTCATCATCCGTTGGTAAAGAAAAACCCTGACACTTTATGGAAATAAAGGCCAGGGCCATGGACCACTTGGTAAGAATTAACCAACCAATATTCACCCAAGTGGTCTTTTTTTGTTGGACTAGGTAACCCGCTTTATAGTACTAGACGACAAAAAGGATGGCATGTTACATTACCAGTGGACAATAAAAAGAAACCCTGGCAAAGCTGCCAGGGTTATTGCATTGATAAGCTATACTAAACACTAACCATTAACTATAAAAAAATACAGTCTTACCAATGATTAAACTTTCGCGACCTTTGTAAAGAGACGTCATTTTTTCTAAATCGTTACGACTTTTAGGATAGTTTAACACACAATTTAACAGATGCAAAATACCCTAGTTTTTGGAGCCTCCTTAAAACCAAACAGATACAGTTTCCTCGCCATTCAGCGTCTCCGGGAGAATGGAGAAAACACATTCGCCTTTGGGCTAAAGTCTGGTTTTGTAGGCGACGTGCAAATTAAAACCAATTTGGATGAATTACCAAAAATTGACATTGTAACGTTGTATTTGAACCCTGAACGGCAAAGGGGATATTATCAGGATATCCTAGGCCTACAGCCCCGTAAGGTGATTTTTAATCCGGGGACGGAGAATCCTGAGTTCTACCAACTGCTCAAAAGGAATACTATTAAAGTGGAAGTGGCCTGCACGCTTGTGCTATTGGCTACGGGTCAATACAAAGGGTAATGAACCCCATGGTATGCCCTATTTTTTCCGGTGGCTTCTCCATAGGTAGGAATTCGATGCTATCAGCAGAAAAATTTTTATGGACTTCCGTCGCATGTTCAAGGCCTATTGGAACCAATTTGGTATGATTGTCATTTTAAAGGGTCACTTTTAAGTTAAAATTTTGGCATGGTATGGATTTAGGATACAAATCCCGTATGCTCCCAACTTGGGTCAATGGGCTATTGCTGCTTTTCTTTTCGTATCAACCATAATCCCAAAAAAGTCAACATCCCATTTAGGGGCAATAATTCATATCCCAATTCATATCCCCCAAGATATTCAGGTTCCAGGCTTCCCAGAATGGAGATGACAACAACGGATAGCAACGCTACCACCCAAACATACTTGTCCCTAATTTGATGTTTGGTGAAAATACCAAAGGCGAACAGCCCCAATAACGGACCGTACGTATACCCCGCAACGGTCAATAGGCTATCTATGACATTACTGCTTAAAATGTATTTAAAGGCAACGATGACAATGACCAGGGCCAAACTCATCCAAATATGGGTTCGTTTGCGGATGCTTTTTTGCTCTGCTTCGGTTTTGCCATCCATTTTTATGAAATCAACACAAAAGGAGGTGGTCAATGAAGTCAGGGCACTGTCCGCACTACTGTAGGCAGCTGCTATCAACCCCAGCATGAAGGTTATGGATAAGGTGAGTCCCAAGCCACTGTTCAGGGCAATTTCAGGAAAGAGCAGATCGGTTTTCGGGGAGCCGTCCATTAAAGGGATGGCAATATCATTTTTGTTGGCATAGATGAACAGGAGCGCTCCCAAAAGCATAAACAGAAAGGTGACCCCAACAAGCACAAAGCTAAAGGAGATCATATTTTTTTGAGCTTCCTTAAGGTTCGTGCAGGTCAGGTTTTTTTGCATCATATCCTGATCAAGGCCCGTCATGCAAATGGTGACGAACATTCCCCCGATAAAAGACTTGATAAAATGGTTTCGGGCAAGAAAATCATCGATAAACAAAAACCTGCTGTAGGTTTTGAGTTCGTTGGAGGCCAGGAATTCCCCAAAACTCCAGTCCAATTCCCTGTTGATAAAAATAATTGACAAAATCACTGCCAAAATCATAAAAGCGGTCTGTAAGGTATCGGTCCACACTATGGTTTTAATACCACCTTTGTTGGTGTAGATCCAAATCAGCAGAATGGAGATGACCACGGTAATTTCAAACGGTATTCCAAAATCATCAAAAACAAACTGTTGGAGTACTATTGCGACCAGGAACAACCGAAAAGCTGCACCAAGGACCCTGGAAATAAAAAAGAAAAAAGCCCCTGTCTTATGACTGGTTGGTCCAAACCGTCCCTTTAAGTATTCGTAAATGGATGTCAGGTTTAGCCTATAGTAGATGGGCAACAATACAAAAGCAACCACAAAATATCCCACCAAGTAACCCAATACCACCTGCATATAACTGAATTGGGATGTTTCCACCCAGCCAGGGACGGAAATGAAGGTAACTCCGGAGAGCGATGCCCCAACCATTCCAAAGGCCACTAAATACCAAGGGGATTGCCGTCCCGCTTTGAAGAAATCAGTATTGGAGTCGTTCCGTCCGGTAAAGTAGGATATGAGCAATAGGACAAGAAAATAGGCTCCAACAAGTAATAGTATCTGAAAGGCGGACATATGTTTGGTTTGGTCTGCAAATTAATGAAAAGCAGTTGGTATAGGTCGGCTTATGTTCAAGAACTGTTTGGGCGATTACCTTTCCATTCCAGCGCAAACCTTATATTGCACCTAAGGGCATACCCTTTCTTGTGGTATAAATCCTTAATTTTGCCCCCATGGAATTCTCTTCTAAACTATTGGAAAATGCGGTGTATGAGATGTCCCAATTACCGGGTATTGGTAAGCGTACCGCATTGCGTTTGGTATTGCATCTGCTCAAACAACCAAATGAGCGGACCCAACACCTGGCAGCGTCATTGTCCAAGTTAAGGGAAGAGGTCAACTTTTGCCGTAGTTGTTACAATATTTCGGATACCGAGATTTGTGAAATCTGTTCCAATCCCAAGCGGGATAAAAGTGTCATTTGTGTGGTGGAGGATATCCGGGATGTTATGGCCATAGAGAATACGGCGCAATTTCAAGGGCTATATCATGTTTTGGGAGGTAAAATCTCTCCCATAGAAGGTGTTGGCCCGCAGGATTTGAATATTGTGCCTTTGGTGAATAGGGTAAAAACGGGAGAGGTCAAGGAACTCATATTTGCCTTGAGCAGTACTATGGAAGGGGATACCACTAATTTTTACATTTATAAGCAGTTGGAGGGACTGGATGTGGCCACTTCCACCATTGCAAGGGGAATTTCCGTAGGGGACGAATTGGAATATGCAGATGAGGTAACCTTGGGAAGAAGTATCCTAAATCGTGTGCCTTTTGAGAATTCCATTAAAGCATCATAATGATTTTTAAGTACGATTAAAACAATAATTCGAGCTTTTTTTTGTTATTTTTGCAAAATATTTGTTACAAAAGCCACCTGAATTAAGAATATGTCAAAATTCGAATTAAAATTGCCGCAGATGGGAGAGAGTGTTGCCGAAGCTACGTTGACCACATGGTTAAAGGAAGTGGGTGACACCATTGAATTGGATGAAGCTGTCTTTGAAATTGCTACGGACAAAGTGGATTCTGAAGTGCCAAGCGAAGTGGAAGGGAAGCTCCTGGAAAAACGATTTGACGTTGATGATGTAATCAAAGTGGGTGAGGTGGTTGCCGTTATTGAAATGGAAGGTGGAGCCAATGGGGCCACTACAATACAGGAAGCTGAACCGGTTACGGAAGTGATGCCCGAAGTTTCGGAACCTGCTGCACAGTTGGAAAATGAAATCAAGGCCGTAAGGGAAACGGTCACCGGTCCTGCACAGGATATGGGCAATGCCGAGCGCTTCTATTCCCCTTTGGTCAAGAATATTGCGAAACAGGAAGGTATTTCCATGGCCGAGCTCGATACCATTCCCGGAACCGGAAAAGAAGGAAGGGTGACCAAAAATGATATCCTGGCCTTTATCGAGAACAGGGGGGAAAAGACCGTTGTTGCGCCAAAAGTGGAAAGCATGCCCGCCCCATCTCCAAAAGCCAAGGAAATCCTTGCGGAAGTGCCGAAAGTGGAAAAACCACAACCTAAGGCCAGTACAGTGGAAGTAAAAGATGGGGATGAAATCATTCCGTTGACCCGTATGGGTAAGCTGATTGCCCAGCATATGGTGGATAGTGTGTCCACTTCTGCCCATGTGCAGAGTTTTGTTGAAGTGGATGTGACCAATGTAGTTCATTGGCGTAATAAGATCAAAAAGGATTTTGAACAGCGCGAAGGCGAGAAGCTGACCTTTACCCCAATTTTTATGGAAGCGGTTGCGGTTGCCATAAAGAAATTCCCTATGATAAATATTTCATTGGATGGGGATAAGGTCATTAAAAAGAAAAACATCAATCTGGGCATGGCAGCTGCTTTACCCGACGGTAACCTCATAGTCCCAGTAATTAAAAATGCGGACCAATTGAATTTGGTGGGTATGGCCAAAACAGTCAATGATTTGGCAAACAGGGCCCGTAACAATGCATTGAAACCGGATGAAATCAAGGATGGAACATACACGGTAACCAATGTGGGAACCTTTGGGAGTGTATTCGGAACCCCGATCATCAATCAACCCCAGGTTGGGATTTTGGCATTGGGTGCCATCCGAAAAATACCCTCGGTAATTGAGACCCCGGAAGGTGACTTTATCGGTATCCGTCATAAAATGTTCCTCTCCCATAGTTATGATCACCGCGTGGTCAATGGGGCATTGGGAGGGATGTTTGTGAAGACCGTTGCCGATTATTTGGAGGCCTGGGACCTAAACCGGCAAATCTAACCTTCCAAATAACGATTTTTCATTTCAGTATCCCTATTTTCGGTAAACAAAACCCGATAAGATGCTTCGTATTGGATATATCCTATTTTTACTTTTAATGGGCACTTCACTTTGTGCACAGGATTTTTCAGCTTACGAAAAGAAATTGTTTACCCAGGGAAGTGGTGTTTTGCCCTACCGCATTTTACTTCCCAAAAACTTTGATGCTTCAAAAAAATATCCCCTGATCTTATTTTTGCATGGCTCCGGAGAACGGGGGAATGACAATGAAAAACAGCTCACCCATGGCGGTGGGTTATTTCTTAGGGATTCCATAAGGGAGCAGTATCCGGCTATCGTAGTTTTCCCCCAATGTGCCAAAAAGAGTACATGGGTCAAAATTGACGTGAGTGGTGAATGGGGAAACAGAACGTTCAGTTTCTATGAGAAAGCCCCACCCACCCAAGACATGTTATTACTGGAAGGCTTGATAAAGGAGTTGAGGGAAACCTATGCCATCCATGGAAAACAACTGTATGTAGGGGGGCTCTCCATGGGAGGATTTGGAACCTTTGAGTTGGTCAACAGGAATCCGGGGCTGTTTTCCGCGGCTTTTCCAATTTGTGGAGGGGCCAACCCGAAGATTGCAAGAAGGCTCACGCGGACAGACTGGTGGGTTTTTCATGGTGGTGCGGACGATGTGGTGCCACCGGAATATTCCACCCAAATGGTGGAGGCCTTAAAGGCAAAACGGGCAAAGGTGAAATATTCCCTATATCTGGCGGTAAAACACAACAGTTGGGACTATGCCCTAAAAGAACCGGATTTGTTGCCCTGGCTATTTTCTAAACCAAGATTGAGATGATGCAATTGAACTTAACAAAACCCATATGTTTTTTTGATTTGGAAACCACAGGCACCAATGTGGCCAAGGACCGGATTGTTGAGGTCTCCATTTTAAAGGTTTTTCCCAATGGAAACAAGGAAAGCAAAACATGGTTGGTGAACCCGGAAATGGAAATACCCGACGAAGTTGTCGAGGTACATGGTATTTCCAACGAAAAAGTGGCCAATGAACCTACCTTTAAGCAACTGTCCAAGGAAATCTACGCCATGATAAGGGACAGTGATTTGGCCGGATTTAATTCGGACCGGTTTGATATTCCCTTATTGGCCGAAGAAATGCTAAGGGCCGAGGTGGATTTTGATATGAAACATATGGTATCCGTGGATATCCAGACCATATTCCATAAAATGGAAAAGCGTACCCTGGGTGCCGCCTATCAATTCTATTGCGGTAAAAACCTGGAGGATGCCCATAGTGCCGAGGCGGATACAAAAGCCACCTATGAAGTGCTTTTGGCCCAATTGGAGCGCTATCCGGAGTTGGAGAACAATGTAAAAAAGCTTTCAGAATTCACTACAAGAAAGCAATCCCTGGACTTTGCCGGTTTTATTGCCAAGGGCAAGGATGGGGAACCCATTTTTACTTTTGGTAAACATAAGGGCAAAAAGGTAAACGATGTGTTGGAAAATGAACCGGGTTATTTTGGCTGGATCATCAATGCCGATTTTCCGTTGTACACCAAAAAAGTGCTGACCCAAATTAAGTTGAGCAAGCTCAATAATAAATTAAGCTAGAAAACAATGAAATTGATTTGTATCGGCCGTAATTATGCGGCCCATATTGATGAACTCCAAAATGAACGTCCAACGGAACCCGTAGTGTTCATTAAACCGGATTCTGCTATTCTACCCAAAGAGCAGGACTTCTACATTCCGGATTTTTCGCAGGACATCCATTATGAGGTCGAGATTTTGGTGAAAATTAAAAAGGTGGGAAAACACATTGCCCAACAGTTTGCCCACAACTATTACGATGAAATTGGATTGGGAATCGATTTTACGGCAAGGGACTTGCAATCCCAACTTAAGGCTAAGGGACTGCCCTGGGAAAAAGCCAAGGGATTTGATGGAGCAGCAGTGATAGGTAAGTGGAATCCTAAGGAAAAGTACGAAAATTTGGATAATCTGAGGTTTTCATTGTTAAAAAATGGGGAAAAAGTACAAAGTGGTAGTACTAGCTTGATGTTGTGGAAGATAGATGAATTAATCGCCCATGTTTCTACCTATTTCATGCTCAAAAAAGGGGATATTCTGTTCACGGGTACTCCGTCAGGTGTTGGTAGAGTGTCTCGAAATGACTACCTTCAAGGGTGGATTGAAAATGAAGAGCTATTTTCAGTTAATGTCAGGTAATGATTTATACATTGGATAAGATCAATGAAATGGCCGAAGGCGATGAAGATTTCGTTATTTCAGTCATTTCAGTTTTTTTGGAAGAGGTGCCGGAAGATATGGCCGCTTTGGAAAGTGCCATAGCCTCGGAGAATTTTGAACAGATTGGCAAAATGGCCCATAAAATAAAGCCCAATGTGGACTTATTGGGCATGGAGCAGACCAGAGCCAACGCTTACGAATTGGAGAAGCTGGGAAAGAATTCCGGTAGTCTGGATGAAATCAAAGCAAAATTTCCACTTCTGAAGCGGGATGTGGAACAGGTCGTTGCAGAACTTCGAAAGGACTTTGACCTCTAAACCCGGTAATAGCCAAAAGCTTTTCGTTACTTTTGCCGCCTAACGGGGCTGCCCATTAATTCCATTGTTCATGCAAGCAGAAATCATTACCATTGGTGATGAAATCCTTATAGGTCAGATAGTGGATTCCAACTCCGCTTTTATTGCCAAGGAGCTCAATAAGATTGGGGTTTCCGTATACCAGATTACTTCAGTGCAGGATGACAGGGAGCATATTTTGGAAACGTTGACAGAAGTCAATTCCCGCTCTCAAATAATTATTATCACAGGTGGGTTGGGACCTACCAAGGATGATGTTACCAAGCATACGTTGTGCGAATATTTTGGGGATAGCTTGGTTAGGAATAAGGAGGTACTGAAATATGTTGAGTTTCTTTTCGAGAATTACATCAACACCCCAATTTCCGATTTAAATCGACAACAAGCCATGGTACCTTCAAAAGCGGAAGTATTGCATAACCAATTTGGTACGGCCCCAGGAATGTGGATGGAAAAAAATGGAACGGTATTCATTTCCTTGCCCGGTGTTCCCTTTGAAATGAAAGCACTGATGACCAATTCCGTCATCCCCAAAATTGTGGAGAAGTTCAAACGCCCCCATATTCTACATAAGACCATTATGACCTATGGTTTGGGTGAAAGTGCCATTGCCGAAAAGATTTCCAACTGGGAAAACAACCTGCCCAAAGAAATCAAATTTGCCTATTTGCCCAGTCTGGGGAGGGTTCGATTGCGTTTAAGCGCAAAGGGCACCAATAGGAAGTACCTTCAAAAATTGGTGAATACGGAAGCCAAAAAACTGTATCCTTTAATAGGTGCCATTATCTATGGTGAGGAAGAGGATGAAAGCATTGAGGCGGGTATTGGAAAATTACTCACCCAAAAAGGGATGACCCTGGCCACGGCAGAAAGTTTCACTGGAGGTAGGATTGCCCAACAAATAACGGCCATTCCCGGGGCCTCCAAATATTTTAAGGGAACAGTGGTCAGTTATGCCACGGAAACAAAAATCCAGGTGTTGGGTGTTGATCCGGACATTATTGAAAAGCATTCGGTAGTAAGTGAGGCAGTGGCCATTGCCATGGCAAAAAACATAAAAGAGATCATAGGAACGGACTTTGCCATTGCAACCACGGGCAACGCAGGTCCCAGTAAAGGGGATTCCGATGAGGAAGTGGGTACGGCTTTTATTGCCATCAGCACTCCCACCCACACTTTTGCCCAAAAGTTCGTCTTGGGGAATCATCGGGAACGCATTGTGCAAAAGGGTGTGAATAAGGCTTTTGAGCTATTGCAAAAAGAAATATTAAAATTTTGATCTTGGGTTTTGTGGGTCCAAGGTAAATCTCTAAATTTGCACGCTCAATAAAATCACGCAAAAGTTACGGAGATGTCCAAAGTTTGTGAAGTTACAGGAAAAAAAGTGATGTTTGGAAACAATGTTTCCTTCTCTATAAATAAGACCAAGCGTAGGTTTGATGTCAATATTTTTAAGAAAAAGTTCTACGTTCCCGAAGAGGACAAGTGGGTGACCATGAACGTTTCTTCCAAAGGCATCAAAATCATCAATAAAAAAGGAATCTCCGCAGTTCTTAAGGAATCACGTGCCAAGGGTTACGTAAAGTAAAAAGTTAGCAAGATGGCAAAGAAAGGGAATAGAATTCAGGTTATTTTAGAGTGTACTGAGCATAAGGAATCCGGTATGCCAGGTACTTCACGATACATTACGACCAAAAACAAAAAGAATACGCCAGATCGGTTGCAGATTAAAAAATTCAATCCAATCCTCAAGCGCATGACCATTCATAAAGAAATAAAGTAAGATAAGCCATGGCAAAGAAGACAGTAGCAACGCTGCAGAGCAGTTCAAAAAGATTGACCAAAGCCATTAAAATGGTAAAGTCACCCAAGACTGGGGCTTACACTTTTGTAGAATCGGTTATGCCACCAGAACTGGTAAACGATTGGTTGGCGAAGAAATAAGCCAAGCAAACTAAACATTGCTAAGGCCGTCCAAGTTTTGGACGGCTTTTTTTATGCGGCAACTTTCCCTTTTTAACCTCTGTCCACCCGAAAAGTAACCCTACGATTGGTAATCACCGTATTTACCTGTAGTGTCAATAGGGCCGTATTGCTATTGGTCAGTCCACATATAAAATCCGTAAAACTGGCCACCAAACGGTATTGTCCATTGTGTTGATCGGGAGTGGGATTTATGATGGTCAACGTATTGGTGGCTGTTCCCGAATATTGGGCGGAGTCCGATAAATTATCCCAGCTGGATCCATTGAACAATTGCCACTGGAGTACATTTCCGGTTGAGGTTGCCGAAATGGTGGTCGTACAGCCCGGACAGGTGGTGACATCGGCGGGCTGGGATGTAATGGTTGGTGCCGAACCGGTTTCTTGAAAATCGAATGTTGAATTCGTATTGTTGTCATCCGGTGTCGTATAGCCATCCGTTCCACTGGTGACCAAACCGCTTGCGTCTACGGTTACCGGCAGTGGTCCCAAAAGGCCATCACCATTGTTATCCGTAAAACCTGCCTCCACAACGTCATTGCAAACATCACCATCGGAATCAAGACTGTAAGGGTCATAGGTTCCATCGGAATCGGAATCCAAAACGGTAAAGGATGGTATCGCATACTCCGTATCATTGTCCTCAATGGCATTGAACAAGCCATTGGATCCGGAACCTCCCGTTGCCCCATCAATAATACCATCGTTGTTGGTATCTACTACGCCGGATTCATTCAGAACACCGGACTCCAGAATATCATAAATCCCATCATTATCGGAATCCAGGTCAAATTCGTTACTTATCCCATCCCCATCGGTATCACAAATGGCACTGGCAAATAAAACGCCCGAAAATCCTTCAGGTCCAGGTCCTGCCTGATTGGTAACAACGAATGTATTGTTGTTTCCAGGAGTCCAGGGAATAACATTAAATGCTGTTGCGGCCTGGGCAGTCATCGGTTCCAAAATAGTTGAACTGGTACTTCGTGTCCCAAAGAGCTGTGCCTGTCCAGATTCGTTGACAATAAGTCGTAACCTGGGCAATCCGTTTGAATTGGCGACCCAAGGAGAGGCAATGAAAGCACTATCCAGGAACAAAAAATACTCTTCCCCTGTACCCAATGCCCCATTTTCAAATTCCAATACCGAAGGGTGGACCGGAGTTCCATTGATAAAAAGCTGAAAGGAATTGTCCATGGACGAAAAATCCAACCTAAGATATCCTGTATCGGTATGGTTAACAGTGACCGACCGTTCTCCTACATCGGCCGAAGCCAAAAATGAGACATTGGCAGTTGAACAATACTCTTCCTCATCGGTAATGCCGTCATTGTCATCATCCAAGTCGGTAGCATCCCCAATGCCATCACCATCATAATCGTTTTCGATGGTTATGGTAAAATTGTCAATATAGACATATTCACTGCTTTCCCAATCTCCGGAACCCCATGTGCTGGTATTATAAAAACGAAAAGTGGTAGTGCTGGATATATACGTAGAAATATCCGTAGAAAAAGAACCGCTGTTAGATCCATAAAACGTACCAATAGTGGTAAAGTTGACGCCATCGCTTGACGCTTGTATACTAAGGTTTTCACTGGTGGAATCCGTCCCTCCATCAAGTCCCGAGGTTTGCCAATCAAAACTTAGGGTAGCAATGGTCCAACTGGATAAATTGGCTTGTCTATAAATACCATGATCGGATCGACTGATATCGTTAAACTGCAATCTATTTCCCGAAACCCGTATCCTTCCGGTTGAAGGCGAGTTGCCATCATTGATTTCAGTCCAATTTCCCGAAAAGTTTTGTGTACCATCATTGTTGGAATAGGAAACTGAACTAAAGGCATCCGAAAAGGTGTTTTGGGTGAAGCCATTGAACCCCAAAAGCAGTGTGAATATGAAAAGGATCCTGTACAAAACCATTTCCCAATTAGGCTTATGGATTATTTCCATGGACTAAAGTATTGGTTTGGGCAATGGCTTTCCAGAAATTGTTGTCAATTCACCAAAAGCAGGGGTAAAGTGTTGAATTATAGTGTCTTTTTCTCTTTGAAATCGATTTTTGACCATGAAACCGAGTTAAGCTTTCAACAAAAACTGCGTTCACTTTTTTATCTTTGCCGTCTTACTAAAGTCAACCATGAGTCTCTTTAAAAATATATTCTCCAAGGACAAAAAAGAAACCTTGGACAAAGGACTGGAAAAGAGCAAATCCAGTTTTTTTGGAAAGCTGTCCAAAGCCGTTGCCGGAAAATCCAAAGTGGATGATGAGGTGCTGGATAACCTGGAAGAGGTATTGGTCACCTCGGATGTTGGGGTAAATACCACCTTAAAGGTCATTGAGCGTATTGAAGAACGGGTTTCCCGTGATAAATACCTCGGCACCGATGAACTCAATCAGATTTTGAGGGAGGAAATCGCCGGATTATTGTCCGAAACCCATGTGGGGGAAGCGGAGGAGTTCTTGGTTCCCGAAGATAAAAAGCCCTATGTGGTTATGGTCGTTGGGGTCAATGGTGTGGGCAAGACCACGACCATTGGAAAACTGGCCCACCAGTTTAAAAAACAAGGGCTAAAGGTGGTCCTGGGTGCAGGGGATACCTTCCGGGCCGCTGCCATTGACCAGTTACAGGTTTGGGCAGAACGGGTGGACGTTCCCATTGTCAAACAAAAAATGGGCAGCGATCCCGCTTCCGTTGCTTTTGATACCTTGAATTCCGCTGTGGCAGATAATGCGGATGTGGTGTTGATCGATACCGCAGGGCGATTGCACAATAAAGTCAATTTGATGAACGAGCTCTCCAAAGTAAAACGGGTAATGCAAAAAGTAGTCCCGGACGCACCCCATGACGTTTTACTGGTTTTGGACGGTTCTACGGGACAAAATGCCTTTGAGCAAGCAAAACAGTTTACCAAAGCCACGGAGGTCACCAGTTTGGCGGTGACCAAGCTGGATGGTACTGCCAAAGGTGGCGTGGTCATTGGTATCTCCGATCAATTTCAAATTCCCGTAAAATACATTGGAGTAGGGGAAGGATTGGAAGACCTACAGGTCTTTAACAAATACGAGTTTGTGGATTCGTTTTTTAAATTATGAATGTAACATATGCAATTCTTCCCAGTAGGATAAAAGCTGTTGTTATAGATAGCATAATACTGATAGCTGCCATGTACGGAACTTCTGAAGTTTTTAGCCTTTTTGATGAGGTTTCAAATACGCTTAGAATCTTTTCTTTTGTGCTTATTTTTTTTGTTTATGACCCCTTTTTTACCAGTGCATTCGGTGGTACGATCGGACATTCCTACAGTAATATAAGGGTAAAGAGGGAAAAGGATTTAGACCGAAACATTTCATTTCCTATGGCAGTCATTCGTTACGTGCTAAAAGCATTCCTAGGCTGGATTTCACTCTTAACAGTTACCGGAAATAACAAAAGAAAGGCGATTCATGATTTTGTGGTGAATTCTGTGGTGATTGAAGTTGACAAGACCAATTAATTCTTAATTGTAGCTCTACAACCATTAATTTACCTTTTCCTTTAAAAGAGATATGCTTGTCCATCCAAGATTTAAGGTTTAACGAACATTATTCCTTACATTTAAAGGGCTAAAATCTAGAGCATTATGGGCCGTCTCCACTTATTTGAATTTGAGGACCAAAAGTGGTTTCCCAGTTTTTTACGCAATTATGGTACCGATTTTCTCCAATTTTTATCCAATAAGACCAAATTGTACAAACCTATTATTCCCATTTTGGAAAAAGGTTTGGCCGCCAATGGCAAAAACGTTATGGTGGATTTGGCTTCTGGTGGAGGAGGTGGCCTTTTGTGGTTAAATTCCGAATTGCTCCAAAAGTATCCCGATTTGAAGATTGTATTAACGGATTACTATCCCAATCGTTCTGCTTTTGAGTATACAAAACAACAAGCTCCGAATTTTGAATTCATTGCCACTTCCATCGATGCGAGAAAGGTTCCGGAAAGTTTGGAGGGCCTACGGACCCAATTCCTGTCCCTACACCATTTTAAACCCCATGATGCGCGATTGATACTTCAAAACGCGGTGGATTCCAAATCGCCCATTGCCATTTTTGAGGCACAGGAAAGAAGTATCCCCAGTATTTTGGCCATGTTATTCTCCCCAATAAGCGTACTCCTGACCACACCCTTGATCCGCCCTTTTAGGTGGGGGCGCCTGTTGTTTACCTATCTCATTCCCATTGTCCCCCTTTTTGTGTTATGGGACGGGGTAGTTTCGTCCCTTAGGACCTATTCCCTTAAGGAAATGGATGCATTGGTCAATAGCCTGGAAAATAAGGACACCTTTACTTGGGAAATAAATCGTGTAAAATCGGGTCCAGGGGTAATCCTATATCTTTTGGGAACTAAAAAAAACTAGAATGGGATCCAGGGTTTTAGCGGTGTTCCTTCTTTTTCCGATGGTTTTGGTGAACGCACAGATTACCCATCCCAAACCCAGCCCGTTTTCCATAGTGGAACAGGATATTGGCCTTTCAAAGGTCCGTATTGCGTATTCAAGGCCGGCAGTTCGCAATAGGCATGTGTTCGGTCCCCAACAAGATGGACAACAAGGTTTGGTGCCCTATGGCCGAATTTGGCGGGTAGGGGCAAACGAGAGTACAAAGATTTCGGTGACTACGGACATGATCGTTATGGGAAATTTGTTGCCCCAAGGGACGTACGCCTTATATGCCTTTCCGGAAGCGGATATGTGGAAAATTGCATTCCATACCCATACGGAACATTGGGGCGACGGTCGTAAAAACTATAATCCCCAAGAGGACCTGTTTCGGGTAAGCGTAAAACCGCAGTCGATTCCCTATCATCAAGAGAATTTTTTAATAACATTTGATTCCATTACCCATAACTCAGTTCAATTGCAATTGATTTGGGCCCGTACAAAGGTTTCCATTCCCATGACTGTGGATACGGATGCCCAAATGGAGGGCGAAATTGCAAAACAGATCGCTGAAAATCCTACGGCCCAGACCTATTACGAAGCTGCGCGATACCTTCAGGAACAGGGCAGGGATTTTGGGCGTGCGTTGACCTATTTGAACAAAGCGCTTGAAATCGGTGGCGACACCTACTATTTCCATCGGGTCAAAAGTTTGGTGGAAGCAGGATTGGGCGACTTTAAAGGGGCAATTTCATCGGCCGAAAAATCCCTGAAAATCGCTTTGGAACTGGAGAAGGACGAATTCGTTCGCATGAACGAAAAGAACATTAAAAAGTGGAAGGCACTTGTGGAAAATAACTAGGTGTCATTTCGAATCCAAGGTGAGAATTCTTATATTTAAGTTTTACTGTTGTAAACGCCTTAAAAATGATCCATCACTATTTTCAAAGACTATTTATTATCCTATGTATCCTAAGTATTCCTTTGTCATGTAAACCGGGTATGAAACCAAACGAAACAACTTCTGAAAGTACATCTAAAAAGGATAAATCCCTTTGGGTTCCCTATAACGATTCCGCACAAGTAGCAGCCAATGCGGACCATGAAAAGGAGCGGATGCGCTACAAGTTCATCCAAAGCAAGGTGTTGGACAAAAAAAAATTGTTTTTACCACTTTATGATGAGGTTTCCCGATTTCCGGAAGCGAAATATAAAGCGATGAAACCGTTGGTCTTGGAGCAGGACATTCCCACGATTCAATTACGGATTTCTGAAGGAAGTTTCACCTATGAGGATTTGGTGCTGTTCTATTTACACCGCATTTACAAATACGAATTGCCCAATGAAACTACCTTGAACACGGTGATTGCCTTAAATCCCAAAGTATTGGAAGAAGCCCGTGCGTTGGATGCCAATGGCCAAGGGCACCATCCCATTTACGGCATGCCCATTCTATTAAAGGATAATATTGGTGCCGCCCATATGAAAACCACCGCCGGAGCCATTGCCCTTAAGGACAACCAAACCAATGACGCCTTTATTGTAGAGCGGCTAAAAGAAAAGGGCGCATTGATATTGGGCAAGGTAAACCTGAGCGAATGGGCCAATTTTGTTTGCAGTTGTCCCAATGGGCAAAGCGCCGTGGGCGGTCAAACGCTAAACCCGTATGGTCGTCGTGTTTTTGATACTGGAGGGTCCAGTGCGGGCAGCGGTACCTCCATTGCCGCTAATTATGCAGTAGCTGCTGTAGGTACGGAAACTTCAGGTTCCATTTTGTCCCCTTCCGGTCAGAATTCGGTAGTGGGCATGAAACCTACTGTTGGATTGTTGAGCAGAACGGGAATAGTGCCTATTTCAAGTACCTTGGATACCCCCGGTCCCATGACCAAAAATGTGATTGATAATGGTATCCTATTGGATGCCATGCGGGGTTTTGATGACAATGATGACAAATCCGTGCAAGCGGATTGGGATGAAAAATGGTATAACAATGAGAAGGCAACCCTAAAAGGAAAGCGGTTTGGTGCACTGGCAAATTATGTGGAACAGGATTCCATTTATAAAGAAACCCTGGAAAAACTGAAGCAGGCAGGTGCCGTTATTATTGAATTTGAACCACCGGAGGTCGAATTTGAGGGCTTTCTTTCCATTTTGAACGTTGATATGAAAAACGACCTCCCCAAATACATAGCAACTTCGGTCTTGGATAAAGAGGCGGTAACTGTTTCCACGGTCAAGGACGTTGTGGATTTTAACTTACAGGATTCCCTGGTTCGAATTCCTTACGGACAGGCACGCTTTGATGGAATTTTGGCCGATACGACTTCAGCCGAAGGTTTACAACTGATCAAACAACGTTTGCGAACCAATGGAAGGGCGTATTTTAACCAACCCATGGCAGAACATCGTTTGGATGCCGTATTATCGATCAACAATTATGATGCCGGGATGGCAGCTGCGGCCGAGTATCCTGCCCTGACCATTCCCATGGGATATCGTGAAGATGGAGAGCCCGTCAATCTTACCTTTATTGCCAAGCAATACCAAGAAGGGAAGTTATATGATATGGGCGCCGCTTTTGAAGCCATAACCAAAGCAAGACAACTTCCAGAAGGGTACCGGGATTAATTTATAAATGCATTTAGCTTTTCCCAAAGGGCATTATCAAAACTTGAGGGACCCAAAAGGTTTTCTCCAGCGTCCTCTCCCATTCGTACAATGACCAATCCCAAACTGGGAACGATGTATAATTTTTGGTCATTTTTTCCCAGACCAGCATAGGTGTCCGTTGGCGCATTGGGTATAAGTTCCCCATCGAACTCAATGGGTAAGCCAGGTGCAAGATAGGTGCTTTTGCCATTCAGCCACCACAAATATCCGTAGGCCTTATTAAAGTCTTGTGAAGTATTCTTCATTTCATCGAGATAGGTTTCATCTGCCAGAATCACCTCCCCATCCCAAATTCCTTTACTGAGGTTCAATAATCCAAAGCGCGCCATGCTTCGGGCGGTACTGAAGTAAACATTGTTCAAATCATTGGTAGAGAACCAAAACCCATCCATTCCAATCCTATCGCGAAGTTTTTGATTGAAATAGTCGGTCCATTCCCCGCCACTGGCATTGGCCACTACATCCTGCAATAAGGTATACGGACCATTATGATACCTCCATCGCGTTCCTGCATCGGCCACATATTCCAGACAATTTGGGGTAACACAATCGAACTGTAAGCTGTTCATTCCCGTGGTCATGGTCATCTGATGCCAAATAGTAATGAGGTCTTCCTTTTCCGATGCAAGGCTGGTCCACCCTTGGCCCAAATAGTTGGAAGTTTTATCGGAAATGGCCAATATCCCTTCTTCTTGTGCCAAGCCCACAGTAAATGCGGTTAAGGTTTTGCCCGCAGAAGCCCAGTACCAACTGGTGTTCGGGGTATGGTCATCAAAGTACCACTCCACAGCCAGTTTCCCATCTTTTAGGATAATGAAGGCTTTGGTGTCCTTTTCATCCAAAAAGTCCCGTAGGGCTAGTTCCGCATCTGGGTTCCATCCCAATTCAACAGTGGATAGCGTTTCCCATTCCCCAGAAGTCGAGGATGGAAAATACAGGTCGGTGCTTGCAGATCCATTGGGTACGGCATCGTTCCCATTAGCATTTTCAATGGGTTCCGTGGAGCAATTTTCAAAAAGAAGCAACACCGGGAACAAGAGCAGTAAAGGACGTTTCATAACAGCAATTTTATTTGGGACTACGCTGACTACTAAAGGCTTAACGTCTTAAAAAAAGAATTATGCAATAAAATCGACCAATTGCCGATGCTATTGTATTTTTGCGGCCCATAGTAAAGGTATGCGCACAAAATCCCTTAAAAAGAACAAAATCAATGTAGTGACCTTGGGTTGCAGTAAAAATGTCTACGACTCAGAGGTGTTGATGGGGCAACTTCGTGCCAACAATAAAGAAGTGGCCCACGAGGAAGAGGGCAATGTGGTGGTCATCAATACCTGCGGTTTTATTGCCAATGCCAAGGAGGAAAGCGTGAATACCATATTGGAATATGTGCAGAAAAAGGAAGAGGGAAGTGTGGATAAGGTCTTTGTGACCGGTTGTTTGAGTGAACGTTATAAACCCGATCTGGAGAAAGAAATCCCCAATGTGGACGCATACTTTGGCACCAGTGATTTACCCAATCTCTTAAAGGCCCTAGGTGCGGATTATAAGCATGAACTACTAGGGGAACGTTTGACGACCACTCCAAAGAACTATGCCTACCTAAAAATTGCCGAAGGCTGTGATAGGCCCTGCTCATTTTGTGCCATCCCATTAATGCGGGGTAAGCATAAGAGCAAACCTATGGAGGAATTGGTTGTTGAAGCTGAAAAGTTAGCGGCCAAAGGCGTCAAAGAACTGATTTTAATCGCCCAAGACCTTACATACTATGGTTTGGATCTCTATAAAAAGCGAAATCTTGCGGAACTTTTAAAACAATTGGCCAAAGTAGATGGCATTGAGTGGATTCGATTGCACTATGCCTTTCCAACAGGTTTCCCTATGGACGTTTTGGAGGTGATGAAGCAAGAAGCCAAGATCTGTAACTATATTGATATTCCGTTGCAACATATCGCGGACCCCATCCTAAAAAGTATGCGAAGGGGTACGACCAAGGCAAAGACTACAAAATTGCTTCAGGATTTTAGAGAGGCGGTCCCGGAAATGGCCATTAGAACTACCTTGATCGTGGGTTACCCCGGGGAAACTGAGGAAGATTTTCAAACTTTGAAGGAATGGGTCAAGAATATGCGTTTTGAACGGTTGGGATGTTTTACCTACAGCCATGAGGAGAATACCCATGCCTATTCCCTGAAAGATGATGTTCCCGAGGAAATCAAACAACAACGGGCCAACGAAATTATGGAGGTACAATCCCAGATTTCATGGGAATTGAACCAGGAAAAGATAGGAAAAACATTTCGTTGTATCATCGATCGTAAGGAAGGCAATTACTTTGTGGGTCGTACGGAATTCGATTCACCCGATGTGGACAACGAAGTCCTTGTGGATGCCTCCAGGCATTACGTAAAGATTGGTGATTTTACCGAAATCATGATCACCGAAGCCTCCGACTTTGATTTATACGGGGAGCCCGTAGAATAGGCCCCACCACTTATAATCCGTGCCCATCATAGGGCACCCAGTAGTTCCGCAATACATTTTTTTGATAAGGTTCAAGATTAGTTAGTATATTCATTGAAAAACCAGGTTGGTTATGAAGTCACCTGTTACCGTGATTATCGGAAATGGGGAAGCATCATTTGGACCTGATATTTGTCATTTTGTGTACGTTTGGAAAGAAATAGCTTTATGGGACGTATGCCTTTTTGTTGGTGATTGGAATGCTAAAAAAATCAGTAGTATTGGTAACCAAATACTTTTTGTATGGAAAAAAAGTCTAAAATTGAAATAAGTGTCATCATTTTGCGTGTGCTGATCGGATGGCATTTTTTGTATGAGGGTATAGTGAAATTGTACAATCCGGATTGGACGGCCTTTGGCTATTTGGCATCGGCACAGGGACCTTTTAAATCGGTATTTTCCGCTTTGGCCAATGAATCCGTTATCGGATGGGTAGACACCCTGAACATGGCAGCATTGATGGTAGTTGGCATTACGCTGCTTTTGGGCATTTTTGAAAAAATGGGAGCGATAGTGGGTATTGGCCTTTTGGCCATGTATTACCTGTCACATCCTCCTTTTCCCGGATTGACACAATTGAACGTTGAGGGGAACTATTGGTTGGTAAACAAAAATCTCATTGAGATGGCCGCTTTGTTGCTACTTTACCACTTCCCCACGGGATACAGATTCGGGATTAAAAATTTAAGGAAACATAAAACGGTTGCGCAATGAAATGGACTAGGAGGGATTTATTAAAAGGACTGGGCGGACTACCTATTTTGGGAGCTGTATGGTGGGCAGGTGCCTCAAACACTGTAGGAAAAAGACGGGAACGCTCCGTAATACTGGAACAGTTGAATATTCAACCTTCATTGCCCCCGGCGGTCCCCGGAATATCGGGTGAACCCATAAGGGTCGGTATTATCGGTTTTGGGATTCGAGGGGAACAATTGTGTCGGTCATTGGGTTTTGCCACCAAAGAATGGATCGAGGATATGAAAGTTGAGGTACAGGAAAACCCAAACAATAAAGGTTTGGAGGATTTTATGAATCAGGAAAAACTCAACGTCCAACTGGCAGGAGTATGTGATATTTTTGATTACCGGGCTGAGCGGGCACTGAACTCCTTTTCTACGGAAGAAAACAAAATAAAGCGCTACGGGACCTACCAGGAAATGATCCAAAGTGGGGAGATTGATGCGGTGGTCATTGCTACCCCAGATCATTGGCACGCGCCCATTGCCATTGAAGCCTTGAACAACGGGGTGCACGTGTATGTGGAAAAGCCAATGACACATACCATTGAAGAGACTTACCGCTTGCGTGAGGCCGCGAATAACTCCAATGCGGTTTTTGCCGTGGGGCATCAACATAGGCAAACCCTTAGCTTTAGAACGGCCAGGGATATTGTGGAAAAAGGTACTTTGGGTCATGTTTCACTAATTCAAACCAATACCAACAGAAATGATGACAATGGGGCATGGAACTACGAACTACATGAAAAGGCCAATCCCAATACCATAGATTGGCAGCAGTTTTTGGGTTCCGCTCCCCAAATTCCCTTTAACAAGAACCATTTCTTTAGATGGCGCAAATGGTGGGCGTACGGTTCCGGACTTTCCGGGGATTTATTGACCCACGATTATGACCGATTAAACTGTGTGCTCAATATGGGAATCCCAGAATCGGTAATGGCTTCCGGAGGGGTATATACCCACAATGATGGCAGGAATGTCCCAGATGTGATGCAGGTAAATATGGAATTTCCCAATTTCACCATGGGCAGCAGCCAGGTAAAAGGTAAGGAAAGGGGCATGACATTCTGCTATAGTGCAACCTTGGGCAACGGTTTTAACAGGCCAACCATCCTTATGGGACACGATGGTACCATGGAATTGGGAAATCGATTGACCATTTGGCCGGATGGTGGCTCAACACGCTATGCCGAAATGTTGGAAAATGGCAAAATGAGCCCTGGTATCCCCATTTACCAGTATAACCCAGGAGCCAATGCCCCGGATGCGGTTTCCTCGGCAACATCACAGTATTTTGCGGACAAGGGATTAATGTGGACCTATATTGATGGAAAACGGGTAGATTCCACCTTCCTGCACATGCGGGAGTGGTTGAGTGCCATACGAAATGGGGGTAAGGTGAGCTGTGGAATCAAAGAAGGTTTTGAGGAAGCCATCGCCGCCCATATGGCCGGTCTGTCCTGGAAGTTGGGCAAACGAATTGAATGGGACAGGGAGACCGAAACCATAAAACCTATAGAAGGTGTGGATTTGGATGAGGTACTACTTTCCAATGAAATGATTCGTACGGATTACATTACCGTTTCCTAGGAACCTTAAAGTGTTACATAGGAAATCAATTGTTCCACGGTAGGATGGTCATTGCCACCTGCGGGTTCAATGGTGATGTTCAGTGATTCGGCCCTGTCAATATATTTTAAGGTGACCAGATCCTTATCCGTTGGCAGCAATCCCATATTGATCATTTCCCCATCCACATCGCTCCACATTTGATAGGTTTGATGGCTGGGAAGTTCGGGCAATCCTTTAGGATTTACCACGACAAGCCTATTATCATGGTTGACATAGGCAACGGCCCTGGAGTTGGGGATTTTGTCATTGCCCTTTAGGACGAAGGGAATGGTGCCCGGGTTATTGATCAGTTGCAAGCGGTTATTGGTGAGTTCGTAGTTTTCTTCCAACAGGTCCAATCGCTCTTCCAATTCTACGGATTGATTTTGAAGGGAATTCAATTCTTTTTTTGTCGCTTGCCATTTGGTGTACATCCAAAATGTGGTCAGCATAAACAGAATGGTCAAACTTGCCGCTGCCCAAAGCCAATGGGTGGGAAGCTGCTTTACCTTCGTCCCTTCCATTTGAACTTTTAGATTATCCTTTACCCGGGAAGGGGGATTTATGGCATTTTCAAAGGCCATACGCTCGAAATCTGCTTCAAGTTGTTGGAACTTTTGTTTTAAATCGGCATGTTCACTGATGGCAAGTTCAACCGCTTTGGTTTCATCAGTATCCAATTCATCCAACAAATACTTTTCAAGCAATCCCTCCTTTACTATGTAGTCCTTATCCATCATCCTATCACTTCCGTTACCCACCAAAATAATACTATCCCAATTTTATAACTTTCCCTTAGCAACTGTAAGGCCTGTCGAATATAACTCTTAAACGTTCCCAGGGGTACTCCCATTTCCTCGTTGGCCTCCCTATGCGTATATCCCCTGAAATATATCAAGGATATGGCCTCTTGGTGATGTGGCTCCAGTCGACTTATTGCTCCATTGAGCTTTTGGAAATCCACTTCACTTTCCGTCGCGTTCTTATCTTTAAGTACACCTAAATCCTCATTTTGGATGAGCCTATCAGACTTCCGTACGGCATTTAAGGCCGTATTTTTGGCTATCCGGTACGCCCAAGTGTAAAATCGTCCCTTATCCGGATTATAAGAACCCATTTTTTCCCAAATCTTCACAAAAGTTTCCTGAAGTACATCCTCCGCCAGCACCTGGTTTTGACAAATCCTTAAAATTACTCCGAATAAAGCCCCTGAGTACTTGTCATACAATAGGTATAGGGCATCCTTATCCTTGTTGATGATTCGCTGTATGACTTCGGTGTCTTCCAAGGGCGATGGTTACATTGATGTTAAAGATATGATAAAAAGGGGTTCTTCTTCATCCAAGCCTAAAAACCCGGTGTATTTACGAACAGAAGCGCGCATTTAGTCTTTTAAATCATTAAAACAATTAAACAAAACAAAATGAAAAAATTAGTTTTTATTCTTACGACCTTTGCATTGATGGCCACTGTACTAACAACACGAGCACAGAAAGGTCAGGATATTGTGGACATCGCCATATCCGTTGATGATTTTTCAACTTTGGTAACGGCCTTAAAAGCGGCCGATTTGGTGGATGCCCTAAAGGGTGATGGTCCATTTACCGTTTTTGCCCCTGTAAATTCAGGCTTTGCCAAAATTGATTCCAATACCTTGAACGCTTTGTTGGAGCCAGCAAACAAGGGCAAGTTATCCGCAATCCTGACCTATCATGTGGTTTCCGGGAAATTGGCCGCCTCAGATGTGGCCGCAGCCCTTAAAAGTGGAAATGGGAAAGCCGAATTGACAACGCTGCAGGGTGGAAAACTTACTGCGGTCAGTAAAGATGGTGGCATCTTTTTAATGGATGCCAATGGGAATTACAGTAAAATTGCCAAAACGGATGTTATGGCATCCAACGGGGTGATCCATATCATCGAAGACGTGGTTATGCCAAAATAAATAAGTTGGGTGATTTTTCAATGTTGAAGGAGGAAACACCGCCATTTCATATGGCGGTGTTTTTACATGTTTACAAAAATGTGTCCAGCTTCGGGAATATCCGTTAAATCAAACTGCTTTTCATTCAATACGACCCCATGTTCCAGATAGGCCTTAAGATTGGTGAGCCAAAATGTCCAACCACAGCTGCAACCATTATAAAGGTTCATTTTGGTTTTGTCATCGGTTGCCATTTCATATTGTTTCAAGGTTACTAAAACGGCATTATTGACCTCTTCTAGTTCAACGGAAACTTTGCAGCCATCATTGGCGAATGTAAAATTGATAAAATCCTTGCCATTGGCTTCCAGAATGGTACCTTCTTCCTTTCCATTCCAATTGTGCCATTTCCAAACGTAACGATCACCTTTCTGTATGGTTTCTTCATCATTTCGTTCATTTCCATTGCCATCGGTATAGCTCGCATCACTCAAAAACCAACTTGTGATACCCCTTACGGTGGTCCAGCATTCATATATTTTTTCAATGGATGCGTTAATGTGGATTTTCTTTGTAAACTGGTCAAAACTGAATTCCATTACCTTTTTCTTTTTAATTCAAAATCATGGATTTCCCTCCCCAATTGGGCCAGGAAAGGAATTCCAATGTCGTCGTATTCGTAATTGTCATCATTGAAAATCCCGTCCTTATTTACCAAAATTGTTGCGGTCATCATAAAAGCAACATCGTTTTGGGTATCTTGGATATAAGCACAGTCCGTCAATGTACCATAAGCGTAGCCTACTTTATTGAATATTTTAATATGCTCCGGCATGGGCCCTTCGGAATCACCGAACATAAAGAACTTCACATAGCCGTCATAGTATTCCTCCCTATCATAACCTGCCTGATAGGGTAGGGCGGACATGGATTGTAACAAAAACCGGTGTTGGTCTGGAGATATCTTGAAACGCTCTCCAACAGGAAATTGATCGGGAAATATAATTCGTTTTAAGACCCCATGTTGGGTCCGTACGGGATAATGGTTTTTAAGTCCAAAATCAAACGGCTCCCCATAAAGGGAACCTTCGGCATAAAACCCCTCTCCTTTTTCAATTTTTCTGAGTTGTAGGTGTTGTGGAGGCAAACTTACAATTGGAGTTGATACTACTGTACTACTGTCATTTTCATAAATGACCATAGGTTTTGTGGTCACGTCGTCGGCATTCGCAGTAGAAAGTCGATGTGAAACTCGAATGGGCCCGACTTTCGTATTCTTGATTCTTGTGTTAAGGTCATCAAAACCCAGGAATTCCACCAATCGGTTATTGGCGGCATTATCACTGACCGCAAAAATTTCCTTGATGGCCTCCCGAAATGAGGTTTCTACCGAATCCCCTTCGATGTAGAATCGTGAATCCAGGTGTAAGGTATCCAATTCGTTCAATTTTTCCAATGCCGCCACTGCAACTGGAAATTTAACGGTACTGGCCGGATAGAAGTAGTTTCCGTCGTCTACCTGGAAATCGTAATCGGTGAAGATGAGGCTGTCCCCAGCCCGGTCTATTTGGGTATATCTGATTTGGACCTCATAGGGTCCAATACTATCCAAAACCCTACGAATACGTTCATCTTGCGATGCCAATGCCGCGTCCAACGCATTATCATAGGTCATCTTTTTGGAACATGAAAAAACCAATAGGGAACCTAAGAGAAACAGGCCTTTGTTCATGGGTACATATGCTAAAGACTTTTGTCCAAATACAGTTCTCCGCGATGCGGTTTTAAATCGTCCCGCACTTGGGGCATCTCAAATTCGGCAACTACCAAAAATACGATGCTGTGCGTCCCGTTTATCTTCTGATGGCCAACACTATTGTATTTTAATTCCTCATTAAAAACATATTCCTTAAGGTGCTTGGCATAGTGTTCGGCCGTCTTTTCGGAAGCGGGACCTTTAAAATCCCATAGTAATTTTATCTTTCTGTCAAGAAGGGATGGTTTCATTAGGTGTTACTTATTTAGGACCGAAATCCCTTTTTCGGCAAAGTTTTTAAAATCTTCCGCATATTTTTTGGACTGTTTTTTGAAGGCACCGGGCATAAGAAAAGCCATAAGTTTCATGCCAAAGCCCTCAAATTGGAACTCACTTTCTGAAATCCATCGGGTCTTTCCATTTTCTTCTTTAAAGAAGTTCTTTTGGATGTTATGTACCCCCTTTGTATCATAGGTGGCGTGAAATTCCTCAGGCATGTTTCGTTTGATGATGGTTTCCACCATTTCCATATTACGCTTGCCCATTTTAAATTTCATGTTCATTTGGGCGCCCTCTTGGCCTGTTTCCCCGGAAATTACATCATAGGCAAGTAATCCACGCATCCAGTGCTTCATATTATCCGGGTTGTCCAACTTTGTGATGAATTCGTCCCTTGGCAGGTCAACCAGGACTTCGGTAGTGTATTTCATTGTAGTTAGCTTTAGTTAGGTTTTGCTAAGATATTGATTTACAGTATAGCTCAAAAATCCATAGTTAACCGTCATAGACTTGTGATCCTTTAAGTTATTGTTATTTTTGTGCAATGCTTTTGAGGAGGAATAAAATTCTGTGGTCAATCGTCATTTTTTGTGGTCTTCTTTCGTTATCGTGTGGCGACTACTTTAATGGAAATGAAGATCAGGTGGCCTTGGCCCGTGTAGGGGACAGTTATTTGTACAAGGACGATTTAAGGTCTTTGATTACCCGGGACATGTCCCCACAGGATAGTGCGGCCCTTGTGGTGAACTATATCAACAATTGGGCTTCCAAGCAATTGTTGTTGTCCAAATCCAAAATAAACCTCCCTGAGGAAAAACTTGCCGAGTTTGACCAATTGGTTGCGGACTATAGGGCGGACCTGTATACCAAAGCCTATTTGGAGGCATTGGTGCGACAATCCCAGGACACTACGATTACTGCCCAACAGTTACAGGAGTTTTACGAAACACAAAAAGAGAACTTTAAACTGGATGAGAAGTTGGTCCAGCTCCGTTTTGCGGTTTTGCCAAGACAATTTTTGAACCAGCAACAAGTGGTGGATAAAATGAAGAATTACAGTGAAGAGGATAAAGCATTCCTGGATTCCATAGCGGTCCAGTTCAAAAAGTTGCATTTAAACGATTCTGTTTGGGTCAGTGCCCCCAGAGTGATGGCGGAGATACCTGCAATCGACTATACCAATGAAGAGCGGTACTTAAAGAAATCACAATTTTTTGAATTACAGGATTCCTTGGGGGTATATTTGGGTAAGGTTACCAATGTATTGGAGGTTAATGATGTAGCTCCACTGAGTTATATTGAACCCAATATAAGGCAAATCATATTGAATAGGAGACGACTGGAAAGAATACGGAAACTGGAAAGTGATATTTTGGATGAAGCCATTAAAAAAAGTGAATTTGAAATCTATGGAAATAATGAGTAGGAAATTAATGTGGGGCTTCTTATTGGCAGGGAGTATGATTTTTGCACAAGAAGGGGAAGGATTGAATGAAGCCAGTATATCCACGGATACTACGGTCTCCCGGAATATGGCAAAACTGGACGGTATTGCGGCAGTGGTCGGGGATTATGTGATTCTGGATTCCGATATTGAGAAAACCTTGATCGACTTAAAGAGCCAGGGGGCTTCTACGGAAGATGTGACCAATTGCCAGTTATTGGGCAAATTAATGGAGGATCGGTTATATGCCCATCAAGCGGTCCAGGACAGTCTCTTGGTATCCGATGACCAGGTGAACGCTACCTCCGATCGACAGATTCAACAGTTGACCTCTCAAATAGGCAGTGTTGATAAAATGCTGAAATACTACAAAAAAACCGACTTGGAAAGCTTTAAAGCGGAGCTTTTTGAGATCAATAAACTGAGGATGCTATCCGAAAGAATGCAAGCCAAAGTGGTTGAGGATATTGAGGTCACCCCAGAAGAAGTAAGACAGTTCTTTTATAGGATTCCAGAAGATGAAAGACCGGTTTTTGGTGCGGAATTGGAGATATCCCAAATCGTGAAACAACCCAAACCATCGGAAGAAGAAAAGCTTAAGGTCATCAATAGGCTTAAGGAAATTAAACAGGATGTCCTGGAAAACGATGCCAGTTTTAATGTAAAGGCCATTTTATATTCACAGGATCCGGGTTCGAAGCCCAAAGGTGGTCTCTACACAGGTATTACCAGGGAAACCCAATTTGTCAAGGAATTTAAGGATGTGGCCTTTAGTTTACAGGAAGGGGAGATATCCGAACCTTTTGAAACGGATTTTGGTTACCATATCATAAAAATGGAAAAAATCCGTGGTCAGGAAAGGGATTTACGACATATCTTGATGATACCGGAAATATCAAGAAAGGCTATGGAACAGGCCGCTAAGGAGCTGGATACCATTCGCCAACATATTTTGGATGGAAAATATAGCTTTGACGAGGGCGCACGTAACTTTTCGGACGAAAAGGAAACGAAATTTGATGGGGGGCTATTGCGAAATCCCATTAATTTTGACTCTAAATTTGAATTGACCAAAATGGATCCCTCGCTGTACAATCAGGTCAGGAATTTAAAGGACGGTGAGATTTCAAGGCCCATAAAAGAGGATGACCCTCGGGGAGGACCACCCAAATTCAAAATTATGCAGATTACCAATCGGTATGATGAGCATGAGGCCGATTTTGCTAGGGATTACATCAAAATTCAGGAATTGGCCATGCGGGACAAACAATTTAAGGCGGTGAAGGAATGGATGGCCGAAAGGATTGATGATACCTATATTCTGGTCGACGATGACAACAAAAGCTGTAATTTTTCCAATAACTGGCTAAAGCAATAATATGTCCGACGTTACTGCCGTCCAAGACCTTGTCCAAAAACATAGTGATTTAAAACAGGAGATTGGTAAAGTAATCATTGGCCAAGAACAGGTCATAGAACAAATTCTTTTATCCATTTATACCGGAGGGCATTCCTTGCTCATTGGGGTTCCCGGTTTGGCAAAGACCTTGATGGTAAATACCATAGCCCAAACATTGGGCTTGGACTTCAAGAGAATACAGTTTACACCCGATTTAATGCCCAGTGATATTTTGGGAAGTGAGGTTTTGGACCAAAATCGGAATTTTAAGTTCATCAAAGGCCCCATTTTTGCCAATATCATTCTGGCAGATGAGATCAACCGGACCCCTCCCAAAACACAGGCTGCCTTATTGGAGGCAATGCAGGAAAGGGCCGTGACCGTTGCTGGACATCAATACAAACTGGAACTCCCTTATTTTGTTCTGGCTACGCAAAACCCTATCGAACAAGAAGGTACCTATCCACTGCCGGAAGCGCAATTGGATCGTTTTATGTTTGCCATTAAATTGTCCTATCCCTCCATTGAGGAAGAGATCGAAGTGGTCAAGTCCACGACCACGGATAAATCGGTGAACCTTAATACACTCTTTAGTGCCGATGGCATAAAAGAGGTGCAACAGTTGATCAGAAGGGTCCCCGTGGCGGACAATGTTGTGGACTATACGGTACGATTGGTCAATAAGACCCGACCCGACCTGGGTTCAGCTTCTGAATTTGTGAAGAATTACGTGGATTGGGGAGCAGGACCTCGGGCATCCCAAAATTTGGTCATGGCCGCAAAGGCGCACGCCGTTGTCAATGGCAAGTATTCCCCGGATATTGAGAATATAAAAGCAGTGGCCCATGGTATCCTAAGGCATAGGATCCTTAAAAATTATAAGGCAGAGGCCGAAGGAATTTCTGAGGATGACCTGATTTCCCAACTATTGGAATAATATCGTATTCCCATCTTTTTAGGGTAATGCTAGGGATGGGGCAAACCATTGCACCGGCTTTAGTGCTAAAAATTCTTCGCAACCTGATAGTAAAACATTTCGTCCTGCGGTTTTTGGATGCTGTTTTTTGACATGAGAACATCAGTCGTCTCGGTGTAAATAAAATGGTACCAAAAGATAAAGAATTCTTCAAACGAAACTTCCTTATCAAAATTCAGCTCACGGTATATGGCTTCAAAATTGGGTTTGTTTCTGTTCAGGATATCAAGTAGACATGGGAAAAATGCATTGGGCATTTTATGGCTTATCACCTGCATATCCTTTTCATCAAAAACATAAATAGTCTTGTCCTCGTAATTATCCCAACCAACATTTGATTGAATCCGTTTGTTACCATATACGGAAATGCCTATTGAATCATTCCAAAAAAGCCCCATATTGCCATAGATTCCAAAAGGTTCGGTGGTGTTGTTAGGAGCATCTTCAACAATGGCAAGGTAATACCGACTTCCATTTCTTAAAGGTCGCTTTGTGTTTAAAAAAACCTCTTCCACCTGTTGGATTTGAAAGTTATCAAGGAGGACATTGCTTAGATAAAAGAAGGACAATTCATGGAAATCATGGTGTTTTGAAATATTCATTTCGTTATGTATCCTTTTTATTTCCGGTAACCAGTTATTGATACTGTCCGCAATTTCGTTGGCTACTTTTTGTCCTTTTTCCTTCAATAGATTCCCTCGCTCCAAGGTGAATATGCCAAGTTTGGGTTGATAGTAGTCCCCCTTTTTTGTAAGTAGTTTATTTTCAATTAGGGCATCTATGTTCCGCTCCGTTGTCCCAGGACTCCATTTCAGTGCACTTTCAATTTCAGAAAGCGGAATATTGTAATGCAGCGCAGTCAGAAACTGGACAAGACTATCTTTATTGATGTCGATTTTGGGGCCTTCGTATCCAGATATTTGGTAAACTAACAACGGGGAATCAAGAATACTATCAATTGTTCTACTGTTTTTAATGGAACAGCTTACCAAAATAGTAATAACGAGTGCGGTAAATAGCGTCTTCATGCAGTAATGTTTATTGTCAAAAATTAGGGTTTGCAAAGGTATTGCGTTTTCCCAATTTTTCTAGGGTTTTGCTAACAATACTGCACTGCATAACCGTCTTTTTTGCTGCGGAAAAATGCCACATCATTTGCGGGCGGTATGGAACGTTGGGAGTCCACAACTACTTCCTCATTAAGTTGATGTAAAACCATAAAAGGGTGATGTAGTTGGATACACCACATCACCCCATGTTTTAGGACTACACCTTGCCTGCCGTTTTTATTAAGTTTCCGTTGGCAAGATCACATTTAACGTTTAAATCATGCCGTTTGCATGTGCCATATGCTCAGGGATCATTTGTCTCACCGTCCAATATTCAACAATTGATCCATTGGATAGTCTATAAATGTCATATTGAACAAAACGGGTTCCTGCTTTCTCGAATTCGGACTGTGTCATTACAAAATTATGTTCTCCAATAACACGATGTAATCGAAATGAGTCATAATCGGTTTCAAAATTCGATAGGTCAAGACCATCGCTTAAGAAATCCTTTGTTTTAGCAGTCTGTTTCCCAATCAGCACTTGTGTTACAAAACGCGCTACGATTTTTTTATTTACTGCTGAATCTTCTTGACCGTCAATAGCGACGGTCCCGATAACTTTGGGTTTGGAACCAACAATTTCCTGTACTGCATCCCAGTGTTCGGAAATTAATCCGTTTTCAATGCGATAAAAATCGACCGTAGCATTTTCCTTTCCCATAAATTCAATTTGTGAATGGACGGCTACAAAATTGTCCTCACAAATGAATCGCATAAAGGGTTGCTTTGGATTCTCTGGTTTCGACACTTGCTTTAACAGGGCAAGAAATTCCATAAATCCGGCTTTTCCGGTCTTTACCGTGGGATTGTGCTGGATGTAATTATCGGCGATTACGGCATGGGCAAATTTCTCATTTGCTTGCCCAAACACTTTGGAATAAAAATCAAGTATCAATTGTTTATTTGGATTTCCGTTTTTTAAATCAGTTTTAATCATAGCATGCTCTGAATTGGTTTTACATGAAATCAGTATCATCATGCAAAACATTGTGGATATGTTTCCCATATCTCACTGTTTATTAAATGAATGTATTAAGTCTAGGGGTGTATCGATAGGATACAACAAGCCCTATTGGACAATTGAATTTGTCCAGTTAAGGTATCCGCTCGAAAAAAATCGGGATTTTCGGAGAAGAAAACTTGTATTTAGTAAAACGAATTCTCAGTGCTGCAAAAATATAAAACAAGATTTTATCCAGCTAGTCTTTTTATTCCTATAGCGGTTTTCCCTTTTTTATGGGTAGGTAAGGGTGCGTATGACCACCAGTAAAGCTTTTTAGGTATCGATTTTTGGGCCGGTTACTGGAGGCAATTCCGTTACCTATTACTTAAACGCCTTTTGGGAAACTGGCTTTTTATAATTTAAGTTTATGTCTTTCCTTATTCAAAAAGTCAATAATGATTTTCACTTGCTTGTCAATGTCCTTAATCTTGGCAAAACTGTAAATCAGACTTCTCTTTTTTCCATCAGTGAGTCTGTCAAAAATAGCCTTGGAATCCAAATCCTGCCCCAAAAAAACGGTCAGCACCTCAGGTATCTCCACTCCAAGTTGGTCGGGGTCTTCCTCAATTTTATAGCTGACCTCATTACCTATTTCCTTGTTCAACTTCTTGAGGTATTTTCCGGCAATGATGATATAAAAGTTGCCATCTCCCAAATGATTCAATCCACAACGATAGGAAACTTCCTCGTCAATTGTACAAATCATCCGTGTGGCTCGTTTTCTGCTAAACCGATCGATGATTTCTGAGTCGAGCTTTAAGTAGAAATAGCCACCTTTTCTTTTTTCGAGTTGCTTGATGGTTTGTTTTCCTTCGTATGACGTCATTATGTCACATTCCTATTACACGTAGTGTATTGGCTATGATTTCATTATTGTCTCCAACCTGCAATTTTAAATTGCGAGAGGAAGGCACTTTTTGCAGAATTGTTCCACCGAAATCCAGCCCAATTAATGGTTGTTAGGTTTAAAGTTAGCAAGAATACCGCAATGAATTGGAGCCCTTCATTGGCTGCTGGTTTTATTTCTGCTTGATTTGCGGGAATTTGTCTTTCACCAAATTCAATTTGATTCCAAATTCAAGATATGCTTTTAGGCCGTCCAAAACTGTTGTAAATCCCCCTGTGTTATTTTTAACTGCTTCAATCAAATCATTTCCGGTTTGATGAAATCCGTAATTTTTGATTATAACATAGGTCGTTTCGTTTGCTAATTCCAAAAACTCAAATTCCACAGTTGTGGTCGGATTGTCCCATTCAATTATTATTTTTTCATTGGGTACAAGTTCAACTACTTTTATTTGGTCGGCTACACCATACATTTCCCATTCCCAAGTAACGGTTTTACCTTTTTCAAGTTTCCCACTTGACTTTGTGAACCAAAACATGGTGGTTAGTTTTGGGTCAACAAAAGCCCGAAAAACCTCCGAAATCGGTTTTCTTACCATCATTTGACATTCCACCATTGGATGTTGTGCTTCACTCATTTCAGTATAGGGTTTTGAGGGATTCCCAACTTGTGGCCAATGTTTGTGTGTTGCAGAATTTTCCAAAGGAAATAGCTCAATGGGTCATTAAGATAACAAATCTGGGATGAATTCCGTTTTTTGGAATCCAACAAGAGCTAAACCTATTGTCGCCAGTGGTTTTTGTTTTTTAATCGAACGGAATCAAGTCGGGTTCTAAAAATGCTGTTTTTGCCAAATTCGAATGGTAAATATCAAATCCGTAATGATGACCCATCAACTCCTTGAAATTATATTTTAATCTGGGAAATTCAGCAATAAAATCCTTGAAATTATTGGAATTCGATTTGAGCATAAAATGATAAACTGCTTTGACCGCGGCCAAGGTCAACGTCATATTGAACTTGCCCTTTGCTCCAACATGGTTCACAAACTTCTGTAATTGGTAGGGGATGTTTTTTTCCGCTTGCTCAATTCCATAGTTATCAATATGTATCCATGCCAACCGTAAATGGGCTTCATGGGAAAAATGAGAGGGGTTTAGTTCGCATGTAATGAATTTTTGTTCAAATTCGGCGTCAGAAAGTTCAAAATGCTTTTCCATTTTCTAGGTTTCTTGAATTACGGGTAATGAGCTGGTGCATGATGGATTATTGCCTCCAACGGGTCCCTTACGACCATCGGGGGGAGAGGAAGGCATAAAAGCAAAATGTCCGTCCGTGGTAAAGATAATTGATTGTAATGGATTCCGTTTTAGGGATCCAGCGGCAATTGATTACACACCGACGTTGTGCACTGCCATCTTTTTCACTCGTTTTGGGAATTTATTAACCAGATTGGAGAAGTGGTCGATTTGTGGTCCCTACCAATGATGTCCTTATAAAGTTCAGGTTTTCTGGCATTTCTATACCTCCATCCCCCAGAGCGTTTGATTTTTTCCTTGGTGATCTTTGAAATGGTAATTTCATCTTGAAAGGATTTTATTTCGGACAAAACTTCTCCATAGGGATCTAGTATCATGGAATTTCCGTTTTTTAGGTGTCCGCCATCATAGCCTATGGGGTTTGTAAATGCATAATACACCCCATTATCGTATGCTCTTGCGGGTAGCCAGCGCATTAACCAACGCCTGCCTTTTGGCCCGTCGAATTCCAACCTCAGTGAAACAGGGTCGTTCTCGCGGTTTTCCCAATAGGTATCGGCAACGTAACCGCGGTGTGGCATAGTGGAAGGTGTACAACCCGTAACATGGGGTGCAAAAATGATTTCCGCTCCCAAAAGGCTGGTGGCCCGAACATT
Source organism: Muricauda sp. SCSIO 64092 (assembly GCF_023016285.1). GTDB lineage: Bacteria > Bacteroidota > Bacteroidia > Flavobacteriales > Flavobacteriaceae > Croceivirga. Next base: position 499,767 of record NZ_CP095413.1, on the reverse strand, counting down.
TTCGATGACATTGTTATCGTAACAGATAAGGATTCCACATTTCCAACCCAGTAATTCGAATACACAATATTTCTGTCCTGGAGACATGTGCCTGCTGATAAAAGGATGTATTTTTCGATACTTTGCCACCAGTCCGTCTCCAGTAACACAGACATAAGTATTGAAAAGTGACCCATCCGATTTTTCCACTAGACCGGCCAAAATCGGAATGTTCAACGCCTTGGAAATGGCAATCAATTCCTGTGTGCTTTTTCCGCTGGGAACTTCTTCTGCCAAGTCCGTTAGTTGCTCCAAGCTCAAGTCCTTGGTGTAGGTGTAGGCGGTAATCGACATCTCGTGAAAACTAATTACGTCCGCTCCGTTGGATTTGGCTTTTTCGGAGAGTTTTCTGATTACCGATAAGTTATAGGCTTTGTCACCGTCCCTAGGTTGAAATTGGGCTACAGAAATATTCAGATTATCCATATGATCATAAATTGCCCGGTAAAGCTAGCAATTGGTTTTTATGGGAAATTGTACAAAACCGACAATGGGTATGGCGCTAAATTTGAACAAGGTTTACGGCCAATCGTTTTGATTTTAAATACGTTGATGGAGTAAGACCAACAGTTTTTTTAAATTCCCTAATAAGGTGTGCTTGGTCGTAATAGCCCGCTTCGAGACCTAATTTGGTTAGCGAACTTTGTTTTTTGTCTTTCGTAAGGCCGAGAAAGGAGTGTAATTTAACGTTCTTGAGGAATGTTTTGGGCGTAACCCCTATTTGCTCGGAAAACAACCGTTGTATTTTTCGTTCATTTACACCTATTTGGCTACAGAGGTCATTGACCAAGATGTCACCCCTTTTTTTAAGGGCAAATGACACGAAGTTCAGGATATAGGGGTTATGGTCGTAGGTAAGTTCATCGAATTTTTTGGTAAAAAATGAATTTAAGGAACCAATCATGTCTATGACATCAGCACTACAAAAAAGGTTTTCTTGAAGTCCCGAAATCCCTTTCCCTAAAACTGTAGAGGCATCTTCCATTCGATTTGTAAATATGGAGGAATGAATACCGGTGAGGGCAAATAAACCCAAAGGTTGAAAAAGCACGATGACAACGGATGTACCTCTATCAACAAAAAAATCCTGATATTCTGAGACTTGACCAAATAAGAACGTTTCAGGTAATGGGTTTTCCGAGTGAAGTGAAACGAATCCTTTTGTATTGAAACTGAATACCAATCCATTATGACCGTTTGCAAAATGTCTATACCGTTTCTTATCACTGTTGCCAATCTCAAACAAAAGATAATGCTTGATATATTTTGAAAGGTTTGGTGAGGGAGCGAATTGCATCAAATAATCCATGGTTTTGGCTTGTACACAGCGGTCTCGGCTATGATTTGCGGCATCGTTATGAATAGGCCATTATTGGTTGTGGTTTTTAATTCAGTTTTTTTGAATAGATCTTTATACTATCCCCAAAGGCAGTAAACCCCTGGGAATGGTATTTCCATCCTTTTTTCTCGTAAAAATCATTCAATGCTGTTGAAAGATATAAATGATCAAACCCTCCTTTTCGAGATTCGTCGATACCATGTTGTATCAATGCATTGGCCAAACCTTGGTTCCGATAACTTTCATCAACGAATAGACAAGCAAACCAAGGAAATAGATCTTGCCTGCTTATAAGGTCATTTGTCAATAATGCATAGGAACCAATAATTTTATCTTCATCGAGCATGAGGTAAAACTTTGGTAAGGATTTATCATCAGCGATTGAATTTTCAATGCAATTTTTATAAAAATCAAAATTCGATTCGTTTCCCCATTGTTTCCAGAAGTATTCAATTCCCCTTTCCAATAGCTTACTTTCCTTATGTAGTAACTCAATATTCATTTTTTAAATCAATATGAACGTCTCGGCTATGATTTGCGGCGTAGTGTTTTTATTCATATAGGTTATCGGTATCCGCAATTGAAATTTCCAATAGCAGGTCCCCCAACTTGCCACAAACAGCATTGAAGAAGTGTTCCCCCTTTTCTTTGGTTGATGCTTTGGGATTTCCCACTCCAGTATCTTCGCTTATTTGACTCCAAGGTCTTTCCGTCCAAGCCCAACCTTCACTAAACGCTTTTATTTTGTTCTTTTTTTCAATTCCGTCGCCCCAATCTTCTTTTGGAAGCACCAATTCAGGAGCCAAATGAAGAATAAGACTTGTTTCCATTTCGTCCGCATGGTCTCCCGGATCATCAAAAAAATCATTCCGATTGACAATCTTTACCCATTCGCCAACACATAAAAACATTTTAGGAAATAGCAGTCCAAGTTCCCGGATTATTGATTTCCAATTATTTCCTCCATGGCTGTTCAAAATCATAAATTTTTGGATTCCTTGACGGTCCAATACGCCAATGATGTCTTTTAAGATGGCGAATTGGGTACTTGGGTTCAAATTCATATCCAAGTAGATGTCGGCCTGTCCGGTATTGACCCCAAATGGAATTGTCGGCAATATGATGACTTTGGCTCCTTTCTCCCAAGCGATCCTCCCGGCTTCTTCCGCGATTGCCGTTCCTTCAATGACATCGGTTGCGTAGGGTAAATGGTAATTATGGGCTTCTGTGGCCCCCCAGGGAAGTACGGCTAAATCAAATTTTTCATCTTTTAAATGTTTCCAATTGGTATCTGCCAGTACGTAAGGTCTTATCATTTACTTTTTTTTAAAGGCTGCACAACGTTTTGTCTGCGAGGTGGTGCCGTTTGGAAGCATGAACCTGCACACTTTGGTGTGCGTAGGTTGCTTTTCCTATAACTAACGTGAGTTCTACATATTTTTTATCAACCAAAAATCCGTCAAATTGAGTGGTTTTTCGTAATAAAATGAAGAAAAATTGTATCGAAATTCAGATTTTGCAAGAAAATTACTTGCCTGCCTGCTGCCGGAAGGCAGGCAGGTTTTCGATACATTTTTGCTATCGCAAAAACACTCAAAATGACGTAATTTTCTTATACTGAATTCACGTTATTACCATCAAATTAAGGATTCCCGTCCTAAATCCAATCAGTCGATTTTCCATCTTCTTCAGTAAATATATCAAAAGGAGTGCTCATAAGGATTCAAATTTCACCTATTTCAAGAAACCATCAAAGCCAATGGCAACTATGTAAAACATATGGTTTCCCAAATAATCCTTATTGGAATATCCATTATAAACGAAATGAAGTTAATCGTTATCTTTAAGGAATACTTAATCCAATCAAAATGACAGACCGTAGAAAATTCCTCCAAAATGCCTCTGCCTTTGGCATGGCAACCGTATTGGGAGCCTGCACCTCTCCCGAACCTAAAGAAGCACCAAAAGTTGAAGAACAAGACAATATCAGAAGGAATCCCATTGGGGTTTCAACCTATTCGTTTTGGCAGTTTAACGGTCCCAAGGAAGACGTACCGATCGAAATGTGCATTGATAAGGCCGCTGCTATGGGTTTTGACGGTATTGAACTACTGTTGGTACAGATGACCTCTGAAGAGAACAGCTATTTGCAGAACCTCAAGAAGCGCGCTTTCCACGCTGGATTGGACCTCATGGGGTTCAGCACACATCAGGGTTATGTTTATCCCGAAAAAGAAAAACGTGACGAAAACATTGCCAAAACGATCAGGCAGATAGAACTGGCGTACGCGTTGGGCATACCAACAATGCGATTGAATACCGGACGCTGGGGAACCTCGAAAAACTTCGATGATCTGATGGCCAATAAGGGTATTGAACCAACATTGGAGGGCTATACGGATGAAGATGGCTTTAAATGGGTGATTGATTCCATTGCAGCATGCATTCCAACTGCAGAAAAGTGTGGAGTGGTCCTGGGCTTGGAAAACCACTGGGGACTGGGACGTACTGCGGAAGGCGTGAAGAGAATTGTTGACTCCATTGACAGTCCTTGGTTGCAAATGACTTTGGACACGGGCAACTTTTTGGAAAATCGTGAGGAACAGCTGAAGCTTATGGCCCCCCAAACTTTCCTAGTTCAAGCCAAAACCTATTATGGTGGAGGTAAATGGTATTCATTGGACATCGATTATCCTGCCATTGGTCAAATGATGCGGGATGTGGGATACAAAGGATGGATATCGCTTGAGTTTGAAGGCTTGGAATCCCCTGATACGGCCGTGCCCAAGAGCTTGGACGTATTGCGGGATGCTTTTTATTACGAGATTTAGTCCTAGTGGAATGCCGTTATGTTTCTTCCGTAGCGCTTTTATGACGGCTTGAATTTTCTGTTTGCCGCTATCGGGATGGGATTACTCTAAAAGGATTGTTTCAGGACATTTGTTTTTTCTTTTACGTGCCCGGTGATACCTTGTTGTAGCCAGCATTTTGGTCATTTTTTTGCTCGTATGGACTTCGTTAAATAGTAAGCCGTTGGGATAAAAAACAATCCCAAGACCATGGATAAAAACCAAGCGCCAAGTCCATCGGCATTTCCATTCACATTTTGAATCGTTTTAAAGACGATAAGTCCAAATACCACTAGGATCCAATTTTAAAATTCTGATCAGCCGAGTGGCGTTGGTGTATTGATGAAGTGCAGTTTCCGTTGTTGTCTTGGTCGGATAATTGAATTTGTGGGGGAATTTGTTTAAAAAGGTCAGCCCCATAAATAATACGGTCGCAATGATTGGTAAGGTCAACATATGGCTTTTATTCCCAAATTCGTCCGCTTCTCCAGCCGCGTTGTAATGGATAGGGATGATTTCCGGTAATGCAGAATAATGGAACAAAGTCAACATCCAAATTCCGACTAGGGCAATCCACCCTAAAAGTCCAATCATTTTATCGGTAGTCGTAAGGCTTGGTTCTATTTTAGGTTGGTTGCTCATTTGTCTGATTTACTTCGTTTTCCCAAAATAGGCTACAAGGGTTCGTATAACCGTCGGTTACGGGTTGTTTGCCTTAAGTTTCAGGTTTAAAAACGACTTTAGCAATTCGGATTGAATTTCCGATTGGGAAATTCAGCCGTAATTTCGATTATCCATTGTTATAACACGTTTTTATTTCATTCAAAAGTATGTCCACATTGCTGTTCAGTTCAGTTGCTCCGTTTAATCGCAATACTTTGCAATCGAGCAATTCGATCCAATTCTTATGAACCTTGAATGTTCTGCCTTTAAAGTTTGGGTTTTCGTATTGGTTTGCCCATTCCAGAAATGCTTTTGAGTTCTGTTGGATTTTTTTGTCGGTCAACAGTTTTTCTGCGTAACGTTCAGTTTCGCGTTTTTTCAGTCGTTCCATTCGTTCCGCGTTTTCCAATCGGATAAAAATGGCCAGATCAAATGCCGTTTCCCACTCCTTTCCCCAACTTACCATTGAACCACTAACTACAACATCCCTAAACTTTTTGAAGTCCGCTTTCAGATTTTCATTCCGTTCCAGCAACGATATTTTTTCCTGGAAGGGCGGATTGGTTTTTTTCCAGTAATAGTCATCAGCATCCAAGTGCTTAAAATCAGTCCTTTTCTCGATTTCCTTCCCCAGAGTTGTGGTTCCGGAACCAGATGCCCCAAAAAGTAATATTTTCATTTTAAAGCACTATTCTTGCTTTTGGCTGTAATGTCTTGAAAGCAGCGCCATTACTTATGGCCGTTGTTGGCGATAGTTATAGTTAATCCAAAGTGTTTGTAGTGGCAACCTCTCTGTGCAATTTCCATCGCCCGTCATTTTTATCTTTTTTGAGTATTGCCAAAAATGTATCCGTAATTTCTACAGGTTCGCCTTTTGCATTGGTATAATACATAAAACTCTTTCCAAAATCGTATGCAATGCTATCACTTACAATAATGGTTTCCTTGGGCATCATTATAAGACTATCATAGCTAAAAGAACCAACAGGTTCATCCCTAAGGCGTTTATATTCTTCCCATGTTCCGCAAATAGGCGTTAAAGAAATGATGTCCTTAGTACCATAGTTTTTCAGATCGGAATATCTTTTTTCTTTAATTGCCTGTTGAAATTCCATTCGCGTTTTTTCAATTGAAGCCAATTCAGCTTCAAAATCAATTGTATTTGTTTTTGAAGATTCTGAGGTAAATTCGGCTGTCTTTTTTTCTTGATTACAAGAGACCAAAAGAAGAACAAAACTAATGAGCATCAATTTTTCCATTTTGAAGTAATTTAATTCGTTTATGATAATTAGTACCAACGGTCTTGTATATAAGAAGTAGGGGATTTATTGCACTTCTTTGCAAATTACAATATACTTTAATTAATTGAAAAAGGGGTCTGAGGAGTCCTTGATAGCGGTTACACTAGTCCTTTCTAGTGTATTTCATTCCGTTTGGTGCTACTGGCCAGTCTTTTTTTTCTTGATAGTCGTATTGCAGCGCTCTGTTAATCATGTCCTTGATTCTTTTCCCACTATGCTTTTCTACGATGTATAAGGAAGCATCGATTCCTGAAGTAATTCCCGAGGAGGTAATATATTTTTCTTCATCTACAAAACGAACGTTTCTTACCAGTTTTATTTTTGGATATTGTTTCGAAAAATCGTCTGCGACAAAATAGTGGGTGGTGGCTTTTTTACCATTTAATGCCTTTGTTTCCGCTAGTAGATACGCTCCAGTACAAATTGAGAGTGTTTTAGTTTTTGGCTTTTGATTCCACTCGGTTATGAAGTCGGTGTAAGTATTACTTTCAACCAATTGGTTTATGATGGGCATACTTGCCCCAGGTATTACTAGGTAATCAGCGTTAGGCATTTCATTAAGGGAAAAATCGGGTTTGATCTTAACTACCTTATTTTCTGTTCCTATTAATACTGTATCCATGGCGATTGTGAATATTTCATATTTGCCTTTGGTCAATTTTTTAGCTTTTGAAAATACCTCAATAGGTCCAGCAAAATCCTGTAATACAACACCCTCATACAAAAGAACCACAATGCGGGTAGTATCTAAGGTTTTTGTTTTCGTAGGGGAATTCATTTTAGTTGTATGCAAGCTATTTTGGGCCTTTGCATTATGGTGTGCTAACAATAGGAGTATTAGCCAGATTACTATCGAGAATTGTAGTTTATGCATAATTTTTCATTTCGTCTTATCGCTAATGATCTCAGCTCTGAATGGTTGTGTAGCCATTACGTATAGCCATCTTTGTACAACGGAATTTAGTTATGTTCAAATAGTATGCCGGCAATTACGGAATTGATTTGATTCGGTCGTACCTTCCAGTCATAGGCCCCATTGGTCAACAAAATTACCGTAAGATTTTCATTCGTCCGGTCATTCCAGTAATGTCTAAATGATGAAATTCCAGCGCCACCATGACCAACCATTCTGTACCCATCTTGAAGTTTATAGGATTCCCATCCCAATCCAAAATAACCATCTGTTCCATTGGTTAATTTAACAGGTGTCCAAATCGCTTCAAGTTGGTCTTTGGTTAGGATTTGTCCATCCTGTACTGCTTGAAACCATTTTATTAAATCGTCCATAGCAATATTTAGACCCGCCCCAGCGTACATGGGTGGGGAATAATTCAGGGGGAACATTTCTAAATTTCCATTGTTTTTTTGGTAGCACGTAACCCTATTTGGAATAACTTTTTTAAATCCGCCGTATATGGCCGAACTTAAATTCAACTTGTCAAAATATTCGGTTTGCATATGGGATTCAAAGTCCTGATTGGCCAATTTTTCAATGATAGCGCGAATAAGCAAAAATCCGGTGGCATTGTATTTTGATTCCGTTCCCGGTTTGGAACTAAATGGTTTATCCCTCAAAGCGTCAATAACGGATTTTTCACTATCCGGGGCTAAATAAATCTGATAATCTATTTGGTCAGGAACACCAGAAGTATGGGACAGTAATTGTTCGAGGGTTAATTTTCTCCAGGATTCCGGTAGGTCGTTTCTATTTGGAAGAAAATCCCCAACGGTTTCACTTACCTCCCGTTCATGGATGCTTACTAATTTATAAAGCGCAATTGAACTGAATAATTTGGATATGGAGGCTACGGGAAAGGACTTGTCCATAGTCATCGGTACGTTAAGTTGGGCATGTGCCGAACCGAATGATTTTTTGTGTACGACTTTCTTGTCGATGAGGATGGCATAGTTTAAACCAATAATCTTAAGGCTATCGATGGTACTTTCCAAATAGGCATCCGTTTTAGTAAAAACACTTTTATCATTTTCCTGGGCATAGGATTTTCCTGTCAAGCCAGTGATTACCAATAGAATTGCCAATTGTTTTTTCATTGATTGTTGGTTTTTTTGTTTTTATGTAGTGTAATAGTTTCGGTTATGATTCCCGTCCGGACCCAGCGTTGCCTATCCGAAAGGCAAGGCCGGCGTTCGGGCGGATTGTTCTTGCTTCCGACAAGCTTGAGCATGTTAAATGGGAGCGAAAGATACTTTTGAATTCTTTAGCAAAGCTTTTTTTATTACATATTAAATTTAGATAAAATCATTAGGGGAGGAGGGAAGCAATGGGTTATAGCCATTGTGTCTGTTGCACAACTTTCTAAAGATAGCAAATCGTGGTATCTTTAGGAATGCAAGGCAAAAAGGAGTATCAGGAAAAGCTCTTCACGGATTTTCGTTTGAGCGACCGTGTTCCCGAGGGGAACTTCTACAGACGTTTGAAAGGGGCATTGGATTTGGATTTTCTCTATCCTCGGACCAAGAGATTTTATGGCGACAGTGGACAGAAGCGCATCGACCCGGTGGTTTTCTTCAAGCTGTGTTTGGTGGGTTATCTGGAGAATATCCCGAGCGACCGTAGGCTTGTGGCCCATTGTGGTATGCGTTTGGATATTCTGTTGTTTTTGGGCTACGGTATCGACGAGGAACTTCCGTGGCACTCCACGGTGAGCCGTACGCGCCAACTGTTTCCGGAAAGTGTCTTTGAAGAGGTGTTTGCCAAGGTGTTTTCCCTTTGTGTGGAGAGCGGTCTGGTCAGCGGCCATACCCAGGTGATGGACTCGGCCCCGGTAAAGGCCAACGCCTCTATGGACAGCCTGGAACTGAAGGTTCCGGAGGAAGAGTTGGAAACGCACCTGCGCAGGGTACGCCACATAAGTGCGACTGACAGGGAAAAGCCGCTTCGCAAGTCCAAGACGGACAGGTCCAAAGCGGATCAACGAAGAATAACGGCCAATGAGCAAGAGTTAAAAGCGCTAAAGGGCCGCAACAGGAAATGGGCCAAGGAACAGGACCAAAGACCGGGGTCGGGCAACAAGGGCTCAAAGTATACCAGCAACAAGACCCATTACAGCCCCACGGACCCGGATGCCAGGATAAGTGTAAAACCGGGCAAGGCCCGCAAGCTCAACTACACGGCGCAATTGACAGTGGATACGGCGAACCATGTGATCACCGACATCGGGGCATACCATGCCGATGGCAAGGACAACCAGCACCTGCCCGATATGGTGAAACGTGTCGGTCCCAGGCTCTGGAAGGAGGGCCTGGGATGGGAGAACGTGGTGGCGGACACCGGGTACAGCAGCGGGGAGAACTATGCCTTTTTGGAACAATGTGGTCTGAAAAGTTTTATCCCTTCCCATGGTACATACAAAGGCGGGCCCGAAGGTTTTGTTTATGATAAAGCGAGAGATTGTTTTATCTGCCCTAAGGGAAAGTCCATTTGGTTTAAGAAAGTATTTCTTGATCACCGCACCAAGACCAAAAAGAAGGAATACCGGGCCAGCAAGAAAGTATGCCTGGGCTGCCCCTTGCGCGGCACATGCCTGGGAAAGTCACAGGAGAAACGCATCTGCTTGACCTACTACCGAGAAGAATACGAGCGCAACAACAAACGGGTGAACAGTCCACAGGGACGTTATATGAAAGCCAAAAGGCAAAGCACCGTGGAACCTGTTTTGGGTACCCTTACCCAATTCATGGGCATGGGCAAAGTATATACCCTGGGCATCCGGCAGGCCAACAAGTGCATGCAAATGGCCGCCACAGCCTATAACCTCAAGAAACTATTAAAGTACACCCTGAAAAAGGCCAGGAGCGCGGCAAAATCCCTGTCCCGGGACTTTTTCGGCCTAAATGGCATGGTAACGGCCACTTTGAGGCTCTGTGATCATCTGTCCTTGGTGAAACGCAAACTGGTATGAACCAAAAAAGCTCTCGGAAAAAGGTTTATATCAATCCGCATTTTCGGACTTATGGGCTTGTGCAACGGTTACCATTGTTGTACAACGTTTTTATTCCAAATAGGTTTCTATTTTTTTTATTTCGGCTACTATCCTATGATTTTTGGGTAAACACTCAATCAATTCAGATGGAACTACTCGGTCAATTTCTGGAAGCTTTTTATACCATTCCAAAACTTCCTCAAAGTGTTTTTCTCCAATCTGTTTATTCCCAAGTTTATAATGACAGTATCCAATTTGTTCAATCAGTTTTGTGTATCTCCATACTTGAAATTCCTTTAGCCTTTCCCTGTCAACTTTGTTATAGTTTTCCAAAGCCAATTCCAATTTATTCAAGTCATGATAACAATGAGCTAAATACAATTGAGCTAAAAAATTGTCTTTATCTAATTCAATTGCCTTTTTAAAATTCCCGATTGAGGTTGCAATATTTTCTATCCAGTTGTCTGATTCATAATCTAGAAGTCCAAGTAAATGATAACAATTGGAATCCATTTCGGAATATTCAGCTAACATCGGTTTGATTTCAGAGCGTAAGATGTCCTTTTCAGTTTTATTCTCAAGTAAACTGAATTCATCATACTTTTCAAATATTTTCTCTTTTAGCCTCAATGTTCCCAAATGTTGTGCAACGGTTTGGTATAACCGTCCATTACGGGTTTATGTGAATTAATTTTCGGTTTAGCATTAACGTTAGCAATTCCGAGTGGATTCGTTTAAGCCTGCCCTGGGCGCAGTCGAAGGATAGTCGAATCCACCATGTGCGGTTATACATTGTTGTGCCTAGTTTTTTTTGTTTATTAATTCGATTTCCATTTTCTTTTTCAAGTCAGTTTTTAAGTCCACTCTTACAGGCTCAAATTCGATTCTTTCCTCAAACTTTTCATTAAACTTGTTTATATAATCTTCAGATTGTTCAGCGAGAAATTCCGAAAATTGATTAATTCCAACTGAAAATTCCAAGTCAATTATTGAGTCCGTATTCTCTTTAGTTTGGAAATAAGTGAATTGTCTTGGACTGCTCAATCCTCTATAATATCCGAGCGTATCTTTTTCTTTGTTGAAAATATGGCAGCAAAGTTCGTAAGGTCTTTTTTGTAAATAATTCCAGTCAGATTTAAATTCAGAGCATAAAGTGTCATTCCAAGAAATGAAATATCCACCAGGTTCAAATTCCAAGTAGATTTCTATGTCCATTTTCATTCGGTCAATTTTTAATTTATCCGGTTTGTTAGAACAACTAAATAAAATTCCAAAAATCAGTATGTAAATTATTCTTTTCAGGATTTTGTCAAATTATGCCCAACGGTCTAGTGTGTGATTAGTTGCGGACTTTTCCAACGGAAAATGTCTGCCTAAGACTAAAGATAATTTATTGCAAGAAATTCACTTGTTGAATTTCCGCCTACAATTAATTATACACCGTGTTGCCATTGGTTTTTATTCAATTTTAAATTCATTTAATACGGGTAACGCTTTATTGGTAAAGTCAAACAAAGCCTGATTCTCCCAAGGGGATGCATCTGTGGACTCCTTTCCTTTCCAAGCGATCAATTCGGATCCCCAGTAACAAAACCCAATTCCTTTTTCCAATTCTTGCGTAATTGTTTTTATTTCCTTGACGAATTTACGTTGCCCTTCCGGGGTTGCAGGATACTCGGGTAATATTAATTGTTCCTCCAATCCCACAATATTGTGTGTCCAATCATTCCATTCCAATGTAAAGGGATAAGCGGTTTCCGCAATTAGAATCTCCTTGTTATGCGTGTTCGCAAGCTGTTGCATTTTAGATTGTAAGTCATTAAGGGAATGACCATGCCAGATAGGATAATACGACAAACCAATAATGTCGTAATCTATACCAATGACCTGGTCAAAGAACCAATCTGAGTTTTCAATTCCAGCAAAATGTAAAATAATCTTACAATCCTCTGAATTCTCCCTTACCGCAGCACATCCTTCTTGTATTAGGCTTCTAAAATTTTGATAATTGGTTGAAATGTTTCCATAAGGGTGAAGGATTCCCGAGTTTATCTCATTTCCAATCTGGATATAATCCGGCCGAATTTCATCCATTACCTTTTTTGTGTACAGGTGAACGCTATCTTTTAGCGTATTAAAATCAAGGTTTTGCCATTGTGTGGGTAATTTTTGATTTCCAGGATCTGCCCAAGTATCCGAATAGTGAAGCGTTAGCCAGGTTTTAAATCCATTGCCTCTCAGTGTTTGGGAAAACTGCTTTACTTCATTGAATCCAGAATGTTCATCGATGGGATTGACCCAAAGCCTTAATCTAACCGTATTGATCCCGTTTTCTTTAAGTATTGGTAAAAAACCTTTTGGATTTCCTTCCAAATCATAAAAAGTTGGATTTGTACTTGCTATTTCAGGATACCTTGAAATGTCCACAGCAGAGAGGAACTCCTGATTTCCATTTTCTACAATAGGTCCGCTTGAATCCTCTTTATCACAGGAAATAAAAATCAGAAGGCATAGTAGTATTGGGATCGATCGATTCATTTTGGAAATTACCGGCAACGCCGCGCTATGTGCGACAGCTACACGAGCAGTGCGCGGTTTGGTACGCTGGTGCCTAATTTTAAGGAAATATAGCAAAATCCGTTCAACACTATTTAGCGAATTGGGCTTTTGGATCATTGTAGGACATTGTTGCGTGCAGTGTTCCTTCCTATTACAAGATGTAAAACGTATTTGTAGTTATTGGCTCTGGTATATCTTGTACACCTAATTGTTGTTTAATATTGATTTCGATAGTTCTGGATATACTGGTCATTGGAATATCCGTAGGTTTGTTTTCGAAAGGATCTTGAATATTCAATGCGATTTTTTCAACAAGAAAAAAAGGAATGGATATTAAAACCATAAAAGGAATTTCCATAAAATTTGGCATTTCCGTTAAAGAAAACGATAGGGTTATTAGAAAAATGTAGATAAAAAGATGCAAAGTTGATCTGTAGGTTTTTGGAAAGGCTGTATTTTTTATTCGCTCAGCCCTTCCCATTGAAGCACAGAGTCTTACCAAAGTATCATCTATTTGTATTTGCTGAAAATCATTGATCAAGTTTTCTTGGTGTAGTAGAGATAAATCTTGTGATTGATTGTTTAAAAGAGCGAGAGCAGGATTATTTGTACGATCTATTGAATTTTGTTCTTGTTCGGAAATAAAGGTATTGATGTTTTTAGGTCTTCCGGCATTTCTTAGATTTCTTGCCAATGCATAGCACCAAGCTATTTGTCTATAGGCCATTCTATTTGTCAGTTCTTCGTTTTGCTTTCTTGAAAACCCCCTTAACTGAATGACCAAAGTTCTGGAATCATTAACAATAGATCCCCATATTTTTCTAGCTTCCCACCATCTGTCATAAGATTGGCTCAGTTTAAATGATAGTAATAATGCAATGGCAGTCCCTAAAAATGCTCCGATTGAAACAGGTATATTTAGGTCAATTGAATACTTTGAAAGAACATATACAGCCGACGAAAATAGAGATACCATAACGATGTCCCATTTAATTATTTTGAACCAATATGCAATAGGAATTCTTTTTTCCAATATCATAGCTTAATTATTTTGCATTGCACCCCAAGAAAGGGCTACGCGCAATGCGGCCCTGGATATGTGTTGTTGTATCTAAGATACATAAAACAAGGGTGCGGGAGAGGCCGTTCCACGGAGCGGAGCGACCAATGAACACCCGGAAAATAACTAGTAACGGTGAATAAATTGGATGCCCGCTTTGCCGCGAGGCAGGCAACGCTCAGTAAGGGCGGGCACACACCAAACTGAAAATCCGCTAGGGTTTTCAGAAGCCTGTCCTGAGCTTAGCCAAAGGGTAGGCGAGAACGGCGCCGTTACTTATAGTCATTCTAGCATATGGTTTTAATTGCGCAGATAATTGATTGCATCCTGAACAATTGTCCTATTTGTTGCTGGCGTGTCGGGAGTAATTGGTTCACCAAATACGTTTTGGTTGCGATCTGCCATGTAAGCGGTAGTAAGTCCCAAAGTCCACCCATTGCTAAGTGTAAATCCTGAATTTGCAGTGGATAATCCACAGGTTTCACTTCCAAAACTCATGGTATTTTCCCGGCCAATAAAGGAAATAGCTATGGCTTCTCCAGAACTGATTACAGCTTTGTTTAACAGTACAGCTACTTTTGGATTTGGATTGAGCAGTTCATAATTCTCTGAAACCCTAACTAATGGACGGGAGTCAAGAATAGCAACACCATCTGAAAAAGACCACACATAACGGGAATTGTCCGGTCCGACGAAATGACCAACGGTCCCTTCACCGAGAATAGGGCCAATTCCTGCGAGCATCGGCCACATGTTGCCCCCTGTGTTATTTCTTAAATCAACGATCCAACCCGTTATATCTTGATTATCTTGTGTTCTAATGTCTTCTTGAATGTTTTCTGCAAAAGCGACCACGGCTTCCGGATCGACCCCCCCAAAAGAACGTACTCGTATATAGCCGATATCGTCGGGTGTGGCAACCGTTTCGAGCGGTGGTGGTGGACAATTTACATTCGATCCAGTAACGAACGTACCATTTTGCTTTCTTATGGAGCTATGGTTATCGCCTAGCAGAACCAAAGCGAGGCGTAAGGCATCATCTGTTTGATCAATACGTTGGGCAGTGGAGCCTTTTTCCAAAACTTGATTTCTGAAGTTGCTCCAATCAATTGTGTCTCTATTGATAGAATACATTCCCATAATATTCACCACTTCATTGAGAAAATTGACAACTTCCTCATTGGCTTGGGGATCGTCATCTTCATTGGAACTGCAGGAAACAAATACAATAAGGATGATAAGGAAAAAGGGCTTAATACAATTCATGGCATATAAATTGGGCAAATTCCAGCAATAAAAAAAATGAATGGTAATAAGCGGAAATTAAAAGCAATAAGTGGAGATATAATACCCCAGACCCTATTGGGGGTGGTTTTTTCATTTCGTTATTGCCTCCGACGAGCGTAGGGAGAGGAAGGCACTTTTCCTCAGGATGAGTCCGCTAAGAAATCAGCCTTATTTTATAGATTAAGCCTTGTTTTAGCTCTTTGCCACAATGAATGATAACCATTGCTGGCTATGGTTTTTAATCGCTCCAATCATTCCCCTTTGTATTTTCCCACATACCGTTTCCAGAGCTCGGTCTGGTGGGTTTCCAGGGAAATGGCCCTGCCATCAATAAAGGCATGGGTCAATCGGTTGCCCTGCATATCCAGGGCATCGCCTTCCGAAACAAACAGCGTGGCGGATTTACCTTCCTCCAAGGTACCGTAGGCATCAGCTATCCCCAATATTTTTGCCGTATTGCCCGTAACCAGTTTAAGGGCTTCTTCTTTGTCCATTCCATAGCCAACGACCTGCCCCGCATAAAAGGGAAGGTTCCTGGTCTGGAAATTGCTGGCTCCCGCATTTTGAAGCCCAACCAATACCCCGGCATCCACCAGCAATTTGGGTAGTTTATAAGGATGGTCATATGCGTCATCCTCCATTTCCGGTAGCGTATGGGTCTGCCGTACCAAAACGGGAACATTGTATTTCGTTAAAATGGAGATGGCTTTATGGGCCTGATAGCCCCCTACCAGTACCACATGGGGTATCCCCGCTTTTTTGGCGGCCGTAATGCCATCGATGATCTCTTTTTCTGCCTCTGCATAAAGGTACAGACGTTGGGAACCGTCAAAGATACCCTGCATTGCCGCAAAGGCAGGATTTACCTCCTTGGGATTGCCTTTGCCATAGGCTTTGGCGTTGGCCATAAAGGCAGTGATCTCATCAATTTTGGTGATATAATTGGTATTGGGTTGAAAACCTCGTGGTTCCCCCAACCACCAACGGCCCCTTCTAAAGGAACCGGGCCAATGTAAGTGAATACCATCATCCACTTTTATGGCAGCGTCTTCCCAGTTCCACGCATCAAACTGTACAATGGATGAAGTACCGGAAATGGTTCCGCCCTGAGGGGTGGTCTGTCCGATAAGCACTCCATTGGGCCGCATGCTTTCCACTACCTGGGATTCCGCATTATAGGCGATCAAACTTCGGACATGGGGAATGAGTTCCCCAATATCGTCCTGATCGTTACTGGCACGTACGGCATTGATCTCGATCAATCCCAGGGATTTTGCCGGAGCTATGAGGCCCGGGTATATATGCTTGCCACGTACATCAATAACGTTTCCCATTCGTGCGATTTTGGCATTCGCACTCCCTACAAAGGTGAGTTTTCCCTTGGAAAACATGATCAATGCGTTTTCAATGATTTCCCCATTGCCCAAATGTGCCGTGGCACCTTCAAGACTAATGTCCCCAAGCTGTGCCGGAGCTGGGGTTTGCTGGGCCATACTTAAACAACCCCATAATACCGTAAGTATAACTGCTATTCTTTTCATGGTTTGGATTTTAAAGGGTTTCACAAGTAAAATGCTGTTTTTTCCGTTGTACGGGCTTCTGGGTTTTGCCACCATTCTCTTTTTCCATGAGCATCATCCGCGTCAATTGGGCACGCTCTTTTTTCATGGCTTCCTGCTGTGCTTTGTCCTTCTCCAAATCAAAATACACGGCCCCTTCTATTAGGGTTTTTTCTGCTTTGGCATAAACGCTCATAGGGTAATCACTCCACAGTACCAGGTCGGCATCCTTACCTTCCTCAATACTGCCCACCCTATCAGCTATATGCAATAATTTGGCCGGATTCAGGGTCACCATCTTCCAGGCCTCTATTTCATCAACACCCCCATATTTCATGGTTTTGCCCGCTTCCTGGTTCAACCTGCGGCTCATTTCGCGGTCATCACTATTGATTGCTACGACCACCCCCTGGTCGGCCATTATGGCCGCATTGTATGGAATGGCATCCTTAACCTCATATTTATACGCCCACCAATCACTGAAGGTGGAGCCACCAGCGCCATGTTCGGCCATTTTATCGGCTACTTTATAGCCTTCCAATATATGGGTGAAGGTGTTCAACGTAAAACCAAATTTTTCAGCCACCTTCATCATCATATTGATTTCGCTTTGCACATAGGAGTGACAGGAAATAAAACGTTCACCATTTAAGATTTCGGCCAGGGCCTCCAATTCTTCATCCATACGGTAGGGCTGTCCACTTTTCTTCACGGCATCATACTCCCTTGCGCGCTGGAAGTAATTGATAAAGACCTGCTCAACACCCATCCGTGTTTGTGGAAATCGGGAATAACTGTTCCAATTGCTCTGTTTTACATTTTCCCCCAGGGCAAACTTGATGAACTTGGGCATATTGGGGAACGCTAAACCTTCGGCATCTTCACCCCATTTCAATTTTATAATGGCAGACTGTCCACCTATGGGGTTTGCCGATCCATGCAGCAATTGAAAAGTGGTTACCCCACCACCCAGATTGCGGTAAATATTGATATCCTTTGGGTCCAATACATCGGTCATGCGGACCTCTGCCGAAGAATTTTGCCCAGCTTCATTGATGCTAAGCCCTCCTATATGGGAATGTTCATCAACGATTCCAGCGGTCAGATGTTTTCCCGTTGCATCAATTTTGGTAGCACTTCCCCCCTTTAGATCCTTGCCCACTTTGGCAATCTTACCATTTTTGACCAATACATCCGTATTTTCCAGTTTTTGGGTACCTGTCCAAACGGTTGCATTTTGAAATAGCCAGTGCTGTGCCTCGGGTTTGGTTTGATATCCATACCCTATATTGGGATAGGTCAAGGTCATTAGTTGGGACATTTCACTATCCTTGGGTTTCTCTTTTTCCTTCTCCTGGAAATCCCCTGTTTTGTTGGCAACAAAGCCGGATTCCATCCCATTGGGAAGTATAACCTTTCCGGAGATTTGGTTGGAGTCCCCCGTAACCAGGGCTGTCATCACATAGTTTTCGCTGCCCTCATCTTTGGAGAAAGAAAGGTTCACCCAACCGTTTTTATAGGAAATTTTGGAAGGAAGCTTTAACGTATCCTGTCCGATTTCAAGGGAGGGACTGCCCATTTTTCCGGTTACCTTCATGTTATAGGAAATGCTACCTATGGCTAGGTCGTAGTCTCCCCGTATATCGGGGCTGTTCATATCTGCCAAAATGTGTGGTTGGCCTTGCACCCAATTTTCAAATAGGGTGGTATTCTTGTCAAAGATATCTCCGGAGGCAATTAAGAAATTGGCATAACTACCTTTCTGGAGTGTGCCAATTTCATTGGATTTGCCCAATAGTGCAGCCGGGACGGTAGTTAAGGCCTCCAAGGCCTTCCTTTTGCTCAGTCCGCGTTCCAAAGCTTTGGCAAGCATACTGTTAAAACTGGATATGGATTTCAAGCTGTGCGTGGTCAGTGCAAATACAATCCCATGGTCTTCCAGAATTTTGGGATTGGACGGAGCCAAATTCCAATGGCGCATATCCCCCAGGTTTACATAGGAGGCCGCATGGGGGTCGGAAACATCATACGCTTTGGGAAAGTTGATGGGAATGATCAAGCGACTGTTGGATTTTTTAAGGGCCGCAATACGTTCATATTCATCGCCTCCCCCTAAAATAGTGTATTCGATTCCGAATTGATCTCCAATTTTATCCGCTCTAATTACATTTCCATTGTTCCCCGCATCAAAAAACTGTGGCAGATCTTTGTTTTCGATCAATGCCTCCAACGAACGATCTTTTGTACGTACGTTACCCCCTTCATACCAGCGCATATCATGGTACAATTGTCGCATAAGGGCGGTAGCTCCCATAAGTGATGTGGGATAGGATTGCCTACTGGACACCCCTTTGGTAAATGAGAAGAATTGCCCGGATTCATCGTCAAGGACCCGGTCCCCTTCAGTTCCCTTGTCATTTAGGGCGATAAGCACACCACTGCCACGGGCAATACCATCTTGAATATGGGCATTGACTACACCAAACCCTACTTTTCGTAAATCCTTGGCCGATTTTTCATCGTACTTAAATTTTTCGACGGCATTGTTTTCCGGCATTATATGATCGTTCCAATAGAACCCTTCCCTGGAAGGACCATACTGGGCGGAACGACCGCTTCCGGGGGCCCGTTTTGGTTTTTCCACTCCAAAGCCGGAGAAAACATCAATGAACGAAGGGTAAATGGATTTGCCTCGGAGGTCTTCCACAACCGTGTTTTGTGGCAGGTTGACATTGGAACCTACTTGTACAACCTTACCATTTTGAATAAGCAAGGTGCCCTCCTCAATAATTTGTGTGGGGCTAACGTAAATTTTAGCATTGGTAAACGCACGATAGTTGTTGTCCCTGGCTTTTACCCCATCATTTTCGGGGAAATAGTCCTGGGCCAATACCGAAGCACCGCACCATAGAAGAGTGAGTGCCAAGAGTCGCATTTTCATAAGGGATTTTTTGGATTAGTCGGTCTTAAAGGTAAAGGAATGGAAACAAACCTACAAGGAAGTCAGAACCCGTACCGTTTGTCATAATTAACCAGTAAACCTACCACCTTATTGTAGCTTTGAATGCCGTCTTCCTGGTTGTTCGCCTTTAGATAGGCGTTGAACATGGCCTTGAAAACAGGTTCGGTGGGATTTTCATACCTTCTCCAAAAATCCCGGATTTCCGCATAGTTTTTTTTGACCCCTGGATTCAGGTTTTTCCAAACCGCATCAAGTTTTTCCCGATCCTTTTTCCTAAGGTCGGATAAACAATACCCCAAGGCATGTGAATAGGCCGCATATTTATAGTAGGGATCCGACACTTTGGAGCAGGTTAAAAAACCAATGAAATTCGTATCGGATTCAGACGAATAGCCCACTTGATGGCCTATTTCATGGGCACTTACCGTCGGATATCGCACAATGGGAATAATGCCATTTACCTGGGCCTCATTGGTGAAGGGATTAAGGTAACCGCCATAGCCCATATAGGTTAGGGCCAGACTGTAAATTGACTTTTTAATGCTGGGTCTTTTGTAGGTAAAACCGGGGTAATCAGTGGCAAGGCTATCAAACCCAGAGAGTACTTCATTGAATATTTCCGGTCTTGAATAAGGGATTTGTACCGCCTTGGTACTGTCCTTGGTCAATAAAAGTTGGTAGTGATTGCTCTGGTCTACCAACGACTGGGTAAAGGTTTCCAATTCCGCAACGGAGTATTCCCGACCAATTCCCAGTTTTTCCTCAAGGGGAAGTCGATAATAGTTCATCCCCCAAAAGAGGTGAAAAATAAAATAAGCTACCGCCAAAACACTTCCTAAATCCACAAGAAACCGTTTAGGGCGTTGCCAAATGGTCCTTCCATGAAGGTATAGGTAGCGGATGGCTGCAAAGGTGAGCAGGGTATAGAATAGATCACCTACCGAAAAAGGGGCCCAACCGAACAGGAATCTCAAAAACCTGGAAATGTAAGGGTAGATTCCCTCCGAATAATAGGTTTCCACCCACTCGGGATTGCTTCCCAGGACCTTCACCAACAGGACTTGTGGGACCAATGATAATGCTAGCCAATGCTTGGTTTTTAGGACCATTAGTATTTCATTATATCTTCAAAAAAACATCCCAAAAAAGATAGTCCTTTTTGGGATGTTTCCTGCAACTGGATACCTCAAACTTTTTATGGGTAGATATCGGTAATCTCTAAATCGAAAACTAGTGTGGACCCTCCCGGAATCGGGCCATAATCATTATCACCATAACCTAGGTGCGGTGGGATGAACAAACGCACTTTGTCCCCTACCTTCATGGTTTGCAAGCCTTCCCTGAATCCAGGTACCAATCGTGCCTCCGGGCTGTACAACATGGGAACGGGTTCGTATCCGCCCTGATCTCTTCTACCGGGATTGTATTGGTTGTGTTTGAGGGCAATTTCCCCAATATTGCTATCAAAAAGATTTCCATCCATAAAATAGCCCGCATAGTTTACCAAGACCTTTTGTCCGATTTTGGGTTTCTCGCCATCACCTTCGACCACGGAGTACACTTTAAGGCCGCTATCCAATTCCTTGGCTTCAGCCATTTGGCTTTCAAATTCCTTGGCAAGATCTTCCTTCATCTTCTTCATGGCCGCAATGGCCTCTTCCTCCTCTGCGAAGTAATCGGTCATTATTTGGATAGCATCAAACTTCCGGGCTTCCTTTCCGTTACGGATGATTTCCACTTTGTTCATCACTACGTCCACTTCAGGCTTGTCCTGGGGTATCGTTTTTACATTGGCAATGGTATCCACCACTTCCAGACCTTGGATCACTTCACCAAAAACCGTATGTTTTCCATCCAACCATGGGGTGGGCTTATGGGTAACAAAGAATTGGCTTCCATTGGTTTTTGGTCCGGAATTTGCCATGGAAAGAAGCCCTTTTTTGGAATGTTTAAGGGTGTCCACAAACTCATCCTTGAATTTATAACCGGGATTGCCCCTACCGGTACCTTCGGGATCTCCACCCTGTAACATAAAATCCTTGATCACCCGATGAAAAATAAGGCCGTCATAATAGTTCTTGTCCTTAAACTTTTCATCTACAAAAGGACTGTTTCCCTCCGCCAGGGAAACAAAATTGGCAACGGTAACCGGGGTGGCCTCGTGATATAGTTTTACGATAATATCACCTTTGGTGGTTTGGATATCGGCAAAGATACCATCACCCAAATCGGCATATTTTCCCGTTTTACAACCGGTTAGAATTAATGCTAGGGCACTTAACCCGAATAGTATTTTCTTCATTGATCACTATTTTATGTTGCTACTGTCCTTTTTGATTTCCAGCAGTGTTAAACTTAGTTTTATTGGGGTGTTGGGACCAATTCCATCATTGTCGCCTTTATAGCCAAAAGCTTGGCTAGAAGGAAATAAGAAAGTTGCCCTTTCCCCCTTGTGCAGCAATTTTACCGCATTTCGCAGTCCAGGGAACAGTTGTGATTTATCCACAGCATGTTCCACAAGACCAATATCATCCATGTGGTAAATGGTATCTCCCGCCAGGGACATTGCACTATAGGTAAGCAGGACAATATCATTGGTCTTTGGTAAATAACCAGCACTATCCTTTTTTTGTTCATAACGATACCAAAATCCGCTATTACTTGAAAAATAGGTATTGGAACTGTCTTTTTTGATAAGGTTTTGGATGGCTTCGGTCTCCATTTCCAAAACCTTCTTGCTGCGTGCCACGGATTCCTTAAAAAAACTTCCGGATTTTACCTGGACTGGTTTTCTTGGTACAGGCTCGCCACAGGCCAAAAGCAATACAACGGGGAGTAGAAAAAAGCCTATTCTTTTCATGCCAGCAATTGGTTTTTGTACTCCCTTAAAAGTGTTTCGAACCTTTGTACTGTTTCTTCCATGGAGCTGGTACTTCGTCCGCCGGCAGCATTGGTATGTCCACCTCCGTTAAAATGGGCCCTTGCAAATTCGTTTACGGAAAAATTGCCCACGGAACGGAACGAAATCTTGATGATCCCTTCTTCCTTGTTTTCAATAAAAATGGCGGCGAAGATGATATTTTCAAGGGTCAGGCCATAATTCACAAACCCTTCGGTATCCCCTTTTCCGTATTGGTGTCTGTCCAGTTCTTCCTGTGATAGCGTTATATAGGCCGTTCGATACGAATTTAGGATAATCAGGTTTTTGAGTGCCGTACCCAGTAAATGGAGCCTGGCAGGTGAATTGGTGTCAAAAACCTGTTGATGGATCCACATATTTTGTGCACCCTTGTCTATCAATTCGGCAACCACCCTGTGTGTCCTGCTGGTCGTGGAAGAGAACTTAAAGGAGCCGGTATCCGTCATGATTCCCGTGTACAAACAGGTGGCAATTTCCGGTGTTATCCTATCGCTTTCCCCAAATGCTTCAATGGTATTGTACACCATTTCACAGGTTGAACTCATGTATACATCGGAATAGGTTACCACTGCATAGTCATCAGGTTGTTGGTGGTGATCGATCATTATAAATT
The DNA here is from genome assembly GCF_023016285.1 of Muricauda sp. SCSIO 64092. Lineage (GTDB taxonomy): Bacteria > Bacteroidota > Bacteroidia > Flavobacteriales > Flavobacteriaceae > Croceivirga. The sequence continues at coordinate 476,672 of NZ_CP095413.1, read as the reverse complement.
TTGCGTTGGACGCTTCCAAGAATTGCTCCATCTGCCCTGTTCGGGAAAGGTGATTGAAATCCAAGGTGAAAATCAAGTCCGTTTTGGCCAAATATTCCTGGGCTTGGGTATTATGCCTTTCAAAATTCAGGATGCCATCCGTACCGGGCATCCATTTCAGGAATTTGGGATAGTCATTTGGCACGATCACCTGAGCGGTTTTTTCCAACAATTTTAAAAAATGCAACAGTCCCAAAGTGGAACCAATAGCGTCGCCATCAGGATTTTTATGGGGTACAATGAGGATATTGTTGGATTGCGAGAGCAGTTCCCATACCTTGGCTACGTCTGCTGAATTCATGCGCGCAAATATACGATAATATAACATTGGCGTAATTTATAGTGGCTTAAATTTGAGGCTTAACCTGAAGCCCTTTTTATGAAAAAAATTTCATTGATCACATTGATTCCAATCCTATTAATAGGTTGTAAGTCCCAAGAAAAAAGCATTACGGACCAAGTGGCCACACCTAAGCTTGAAGACAGCGATTCCAAGGTGCTCATTGCATTTGGTTCGTGCAATAAGCATGATAAACAGAATGTATTTTGGGACGATATTCTGTTGGCAAACCCTGATGTCTTTATTTGGGGAGGGGACAACATTTATGCGGATACTGAGGATATGGCCCAAATGGAACGGATGTACCAACAACAAAAGGCCATTCCTGAATATGCTGCATTGGATGAAAAAGTCCATATTACCGGAACTTGGGACGACCATGACTATGGAGTGAACGATGGGGGTGTGGAATTCCCCAAAAAAAAGGAAAGCCAACAACTGTTTCTTGACTTCATGGAAGTAGGTAAGGATGACCCCAGGAGAAATCGGGATGGGGTTTATTCGGCTGAACTGATTTCCAAACCGGAAGGAGCAGTGAAAATCATAAATCTGGATACGCGCTTTTTCAGAACTCCGTTGACCGATAACAAGGGCGAAGGAGCGCGTTATTTACCGAATACGTATGGCGAAGGGACCATTTTAGGGGCTGAACAATGGAAATGGTTGGAAAAAGAACTTTCAAACTCCAGGGCCGATTTCAATTTTATTGTGACCAGTATCCAATTTTTATCCAATGAACATGGTTTTGAGAAATGGGCCAATCATCCTCATGAAGTAGATAAAATGTTGGATATCATTAAAAAATCAGGAGCAAAAGGAGTTATTTTCCTGTCGGGCGATCGGCATATATCCGAATTTTCCAAAATGGAATCCGAGCGCCTTTCTTACCCCATATTGGATTTTACCAGCAGTGGATTAACACATTCCTATGACTCCTACAAAGGGGAACCCAATCCGTATCGTGTGGGTGAAGCGGTAGCTACCACCAGCTTTGGATGGGTTGAGATCGACTTAAGGGCTAAAGTGGCCCACTTTAAAATTATGGGGGAAAATGGAGAGGTATATCGGGAATTAAAACAACCTTACTAAGGTTTGTCCCTTATCCGAAAAGGGTTATTTTTGCCAAAAATTTTTAAGAATGATAGGAAACAGGACGTTTACCATGATTAAACCCGATGCCGTGGAGAAGGGTTATATAGGTGCCATTTTGGAGAAAATCAGTGGTGCTGGGTTTAAGATCGTCGCCATGAAATACACACAATTGAGTAGGAGGGATGCAGAGACCTTTTATTCGATACATAAGGAACGACCGTTCTTTGGGGAATTGGTGGATTTTATGACGAGGGGACCTATTGTTGCCGCTATTTTGGAAAAGGATAATGCTGTTGAAGACTTTCGGGCATTGATCGGTGCCACCAACCCAGAACAAGCTGCCGAGGGAACCATTCGTAAATTATATGCTTCCAATGTTGCCGAAAATGCCGTGCATGGTTCCGATAGTGATGAAAACGCTTCCATAGAAGGGGCTTTCCATTTTTCCGGTAGGGAAATTTTTTAATGGGCAACGTGAACGAAAAAGACAGGCCATCCAGATAAGGATGGCTTTTTTTATCTTAAAATGAGCTTTTTTATCAATTCCTTCCCCAGTTCTTCATTCAGCATATCAATGATTTTACCTTTACCGTAGGAGAGTTCTTCCCGAAGCACCGAGGAGGTCAGTGAGACATAAAGTGTATCGCCTTTCAACTCCACGCTTTGGGTATAGTTGTTGACCCCATTACCCATTAAACGGTTCCAGGCTTCTCGGGCATCTACCTTGTCCATGCCTTTTTGCAACTTGTTTTCCTTGATGAACTCGCGCAGTGCTTCGCCCAGTTTTAGATGTTCATTTTGGCGTTTTGGCATCAGGACCGAGGTTTAAAGGTTTGTATTTTGTATACCGATAGATTTTTTTGTCCTGATTTTGGACCGAAAAGGAATTTTCCGAAAGGGAAATCAACTTTTCTTCCCATTGTTCCATTCCATTACTATAGGTTAAGTAGAAAGCATCGTCCCTTTCCGAAATTTCAAAGCGTTCGGCATCGTCCGAAGTTTGATAGGTACCATCCAGTTTTGGCTGTACCTTTTTCCGGTATCCGGACATATTTTCAAAAGCGATAAAATCAATGGTCGTACTTATGGTATAGGTCTTTTTTTGTCCGTTGGGAAATTCCACTTCGGTTATTTCCCAATAGCCGTTCAGTTCCCGAAGGTTTTCTTTTTCAATGTTTTTTTTACAACCGATCAAGAATAAGACTGCCAAGCAAAAGAATCCTGTACGCATTTTACAAAGTAAATATTTTATAATCTTGATGGATACTTTTTACCACTTTTTCCGTCCGGTCCACATGGGTATCGCTAATGAACAACTGCCCAAAATGTTCTTTTTCCACCAAAGAGACGATATGGGATACCCTTCTTTCATCGAGCTTATCAAAAATATCATCCATTAAGAGGATTGGGGTAGTCTTGGACTGTGCTTTTATGAAGTGGAATTGGGCCAATTTTAGTGCAATGAGAAAAGACTTTTGCTGGCCTTGACTTCCGAACTTTTTAATAGGGTGGCCGGCTATTGAAAAATCCAGATCGTCCTTATGGATACCAACGCTGGTATACTGAAGAATACGGTCCTTTTCCAAGGCTGTTTCCAATAGTTCCATTAAGGTGTTTTCTGATAGTTTGGAGTCATATTTTAAGTTAATGTACTCCTCTTTTTCGGAAATGTTTTGGTACTGTTCTTTGAAGATAGGGATAAAATCCTCCAAAAACTGCTGGCGTTTGCGATGGATAATGCTGCCCTTTTCATGCAGTTGTTGATTGTAAATGGAGAGGGTGTCCCCACTGAACGTAGTATTGGCCACAAAATATTTTAACAATGAATTCCTTTGGGCAAGGACTTTGTTATATTCAATCAAGGTCTGTAAATAGTCCTTGTCCGATTGTGAGATAACCCCATCAATAAACTTTCTTCTGGTATCGCTTCCTTCAATTATTAAATCCCGATCCGCAGGTGAGATGATCACCAAGGGTAAAAAACCAATGTGATTGGAAAATCGCCCATAGGCCTTTCCATTGCGCTTAATGACTTTTTTTAGACCTTTTTTAAAACTACAGACTATTTTTTCGTTTTTGTCCTCTTTTTCAAACTCCCCCTCAATGACAAAGAAGTCCGTTCCATGCTTAATATTCTGTGTGGAAACAGGATTGAAGTAACTCTTCCCAAAAGAGAGGTGGTAAATGGCATCCAGGATATTGGTTTTGCCCACCCCGTTTTCCCCTACCAAACAATTGATGACAGGGTTAAACTCCAGGGTTTTTGACTCAAAACTCTTGTAATTGACTAATGATAAACGTTTTAAGTGCATCTGTTTTGATCTGCTTGTAACGAATACTGTATTGGTGGACATTCCAGGGCCACCAAAAATAACGAATAATTTACCTTTCGTTTTTGAATGAAATCGATTACTTTTGCGCGATTAAAAATTAAAGCATGGCCACTTATAAGAAGCGTGGATATAAACCTAAGAACAAGGCTGAAGAGGCTAAGGCAGAAGTTGATAGCAGTACCACCGCAGAGGTATTCACCACCTTGGATCAAGGTGCTTCCAAGACCGAGGCCTGGTTCTCCAAGAACCAAAATTTCATTCTGGGCGCGATAATTGCCGTGGCTGTTGGAGTTTTAGGGTATTTGGCGTACAACCAATTTGTGGTGGAACCCAGGGATACCAATGCTGCGAACGAGTTTTCCTATCCAATGCAAAATTTCAATCAGGCTTTGACCAATGACGAACAAAAAGACTCTTTGTTGGTACTTGCATTAAATGGTTCGGAGGGTAAGTTTGGATTTTTGGATATCATTGATGAGTACAGTGGGACCCCAACTTCCAATTTGGCAAAGTATTCTGCAGGAATGGCCTACTTGAATCTGCAACAATATCAGGAAGCCATTTCATTTCTGGAGGATTTTTCATCGGATGACGAAGTTTACAAATCCTTGGCCCTGGGTGGCATAGGGGATGCATTTTCACAATTGAAGCAACCGGAAGATGCATTGGATTATTACGAAAAGGCTATTGGCGCGGCCGGGGAAAATGAATTCACGGCCCCCAAATTTTTGTACAAAGCGGGGGTTGCCGCTTTGGACTTAGGCTATAATGACAAAGCCCTGGAATATTTTAATCGAATTAAAGAGGAATTTACGGGCGCTGCCGAAGCCAATAATATTGATGCTGTAATCGGGTTTGCCGAAAATTAAGGGCATGGCCACCGAAACAAAAAATCTTTCCCATTACGATAAATCAAACATTCCGAATGCTTCCGGGCTAAGAATTGGGCTGGTGGTTTCCGAGTGGAACCATGGCATTACGGAAAATCTTTTTAAGGGGGCCCAGGATGCCCTTCTGGATTGTGGAGTGGAACCTAAAAACCTTATTCGTTGGAACGTTCCCGGTAGTTTTGAGCTTGCTTTTGGATGTAAAAAAATGGTGGCCACCAAAAACGTGGATGCCGTTATCGCCATTGGTAGTGTAATTAGGGGGGAAACCAGTCATTTTGATTACGTATGTACCGCTACCGCAAATGGGATTATGGATTTGAACGTTCAAACCGAAGTTCCCGTTATTTTCTGTGTACTTACGGACGATACACTACAACAGGCAAAAGATCGAAGTGGGGGAAAACATGGCAATAAGGGGATAGAAGCGGCTATCGCAGCCATTAAAATGGCAAATTTGGGGTGACTTTTATGCCATTTTGGTGGTTTGTAAAACGGTAAAGGCCAATCCGTTGGTAATGGTAACCATCAATCACCGGACCTCCTTTCCTGTTAACATTTTTTGTGAACCGCCCTTTAAGGCTTGCAGTCTTTTTAAGTACCTTTGATTTTAAGGAAAAAGGGGATTATGCGTAATTTTTTAAGGCTTAGGAAAAATCGTGAGTTTGATTATAAGCCCCGTTATTACAAAGGCGAGGGAAGTCCCTATAAAATTGAACATAAACTTGACAAATTCAGAACAACGGCACATCACCAAAGAGGTTTAAAAAACAAGTTCTCAAACGCTTTTAATGATTTGAGAAATGAAGGTGACAGGCATATGAGAATGCGTTTTATCATTATTCTTGCTGTTTTAATTTTGGTATTTCTTTATATCATAGATTTTGATTTGTCCATATTCTTTGGCTCTTAATGGCAGACATCATTAAACTATTGCCCGACCATGTGGCCAACCAAATCGCAGCGGGGGAAGTGGTGCAACGTCCGTCCTCCGTGGTAAAGGAGTTATTGGAAAATTCCATTGATGCCGGGGCCAAAGAGATCAAACTTATCGTTAAGGATGGGGGCAAGACCCTCATTCAAGTAGTGGATAATGGTGTGGGCATGAGCCCTACGGATGCCCGTTTGTCTTTTGAGAGACATGCGACCTCAAAGATTTCTTCAGCTGATGACCTGTTCAATTTGCACACCAAAGGCTTTAGGGGGGAGGCGTTGGCCTCCATTGCGGCAATAGCCCATGTGGATTTGCATACAAGGACGGAAAATGAAGATGTGGGCACACTTCTCAAGATAGAAGGAAGCACGGTAGTTTCGCAGGAGGTAACGGCTACCGCCAAAGGAACGTCCATAGCGGTAAAGAACCTATTCTTCAATATACCTGCCAGGCGTAATTTCCTTAAATCCGATCAAGTGGAACTGCGCCATATCATTGATGAATTTCAAAGAATTGCCTTAGTACATCCAGATGTGGCATTTCAATTGTTCAACAATGGTTCGGAATACTTTAATTTACCTACTGAGAATTTTAGGCAACGTATTGTACACATATTTGGGAACAAGACCAAGGAACGATTGGTCCCAGTGACGGAGGAGACGGAAGTGGTCAAAATTTCAGGCTTTATCTGTAAGCCCCAATTTGCCAAAAAGAGCAGGGGGGAGCAATTCTTTTTTGCCAATGATAGATTCATTAAAAGTCCCTACCTCCATCATGCTGTGGTTTCGGCTTTTGAGGGCTTGCTAAAGAACGACACCTACCCGGGTTATTTCCTAAAAATGGAGGTCAACCCCAGATCGATCGATATCAATATCCATCCCACAAAAACAGAAGTGAAGTTCGATGATGAGCATACACTTTACGCTACCTTACGCGCTGCGGTAAAACATAGCCTGGGACAGTTTCATGTAGCCCCGGTATTGGATTTTGAACGCGATGCCAACTTGGATACCCCTTATAGTTTCAAGAATAGGGATGCCCATATGCCTACCGTTACCGTTGATGCCAATTTCAATCCCTTTTCAAATGAAAAAAGCTCCGGGAGTTCCAGGGCACCTGTGGGCAAAACTAATGTGCAAGGTTGGCAGGAACTTTATGATGTTGAGGGTAACGAAGATAGTTTTAGTCAGTTGCAGATGGAATCGGATGCCACAAATCCGGAAATCTTCGAATCGACCGATGAGCAGGTGGAAAGTAAACAAATCAGCTTTCAACTTCAACGAAAGTACATCGTAAGTACCGTGAAATCCGGATTGTTGGTCATCGACCAAAACAGGGCACATCAACGTATTCTTTACGAAAGGTTCCTAACGGACATTACGGTTGAAAAGGGCGTTACCCAGCAGTTGTTGTTTCCAGTGGAACTTGATTTTGGAAGAAAGGAAATGGGAATTTTAAAGGAATTGGTTCCAAACCTGACACGTTTGGGGTTCGATATCGCGTTTTCTGACAATGCCAAGGTCGTTATAAACGGAATCCCTGTCAGTATGCCAGAACATTCCATTACAACGGTACTGGACGCTATTTTGGCATCACATTTGGAAGGACAAGGAAAGGAACATTTTACCCACGCCGAATGGTTGGCCCGGACAATGGGTAAAAAGTTGGCCATTACCAATGGACAAGTACTCTCTGTGGAAAGTCAATCGGCTTTGGTCAACGATTTATTCGCTTGTAAGGAGCCGAAGTTAAGTCCCGATCAAAAGACCATATATGTCATTGTTGGGGTAAATGAAATTGAAAATAAGTTTTAGTATATGGGAGGTTTAACAGATGCGATAAAGCACCTGATCATCATCAATGTCATCTTGTTTATTGCTGGGATTACGGGCCTTGGTGATACGCTCTATGAGTACTTTGCCCTTTGGTTTCCCGAGAACCCCAATTTTAGGATATGGCAGGTCATCAGCCATATGTTCCTGCACGATTTCACCGGCTTTTTTCATATCCTCTTCAATATGTATGCCCTTTGGGCTTTTGGTACACCCCTTGAGCGCGTATGGGGCAGAAACAAGTTTCTATTTTTTTACTTCTCTGCCGGGATAGGAGGAGCCCTTTTGCATATCGCATCCAACTATTATTTCTTTAACCAGGGATTGGATGTCATTACAGGGGCAGGCTTAACGGAACAACGTGTTGTGGAGATACTTTCCAACGGGCAGTACAGTCCTGACTGGTATCAATTGGCCTCCCAGGGCACAATTGATGGTTTTATGAATGCCTTCAACGCCCCGGCCGTAGGTGCTTCTGGTGCTGTGTATGGGGTTTTGGTGGCTTTTGCCTTTATGTATCCCAATGCGGAGTTGATGCTTATCTTTTTGCCCGTGCCCATAAAGGCGAAGTATTTTGTTCCCTTGATGATTTTTGGATATGACATTCTTTATGGTCTGGGAAGTGCGGGAAGTAATGTCGCCCACTTTGCCCATATTGGGGGTGCTTTGATCGGTTTCATTATGATGTGGTATTGGAAAAAAAATCAGTTTAATCAAAATCGTTGGAATTAGGTATGGCCGGTGGAGGATTACAATATTATTTTGCACGGTTGAACATTGCGGAAAAATTGATTGCCATTAACCTTGCCGTTTTCATTGGTACCGGTTTGGCAAGTGCCCTTTTCGGCGTTTCCATTGATGCCGTTCTGTATTGGTTTGAGCTGCCATCCGACTTTTTTTCCTTTTTGGGGAAGCCATGGTCTTTGGTCACATATTCTTTCTTTCACTCCGGAATAGGGCACATATTTTGGAATATGCTGGTATTGTATTTTACCGGTAGGATATTCTTAAATCTTTTTAATAGCCAACGTTTTATAAATGTTTATTTTTTAGGTGTTATTCTAGGGGGATTGTTCTTCCTCTTGGGTTACAATATTTTCCCCACTTTACTGAATAGTAATATTCCGCTTATTGGAGCTTCCGCTGGAGTCACTGCTGTGCTCATTTTTATTTGTGCCTATATCCCCAACCAGGAAGTGCGTTTGTTCGGTCTATTAAATGTGAAGTTATGGTACATTGGTGCATTCGTCGTCCTGGTTGATTTGATACAAATTCCTTATGGAGGAAACATCGGGGGTAGGTTGGCACATTTGGGAGGGGCCTTTCTGGGCTATTTTTATGCGAGACAATTGTTGAATGGCAAGGATATTGGTGCAGGCTTTTCCAATATGCTGACAGCTATTGGTGGTCTTTTTAAACCAGGTAAAAGAAAAGCTCCCCTAAAAACCGTGCATCGAAGAAAAAATGCAAAAAAATCAAAAGGCGGTATTGATTACAATAAAGAAACACGTCAAAAAAAGATAGATGCCATTCTGGACAAAATCAGCAAATCTGGTTACGAGAGTTTGTCCAAAGAAGAAAAGGACTTTTTGTTCAAGGCTGGAAAAGAGGATTAACATTGAGCTTAGGAGTTACGGTAAAAAGATTGCTTGTCACCATCAATTTGATTTTAGTACTTCTTTCTTTAGTGGTGCTCATTTCATATTGGTTAAATAGCAATGTATTTGGAGCTATTTCCATACTTGGATTTCTAACACCGGTTTTATTTTTTTTCCATTCCATCTTTTTGGTTTTTTGGTTGTTCAAACGAAGTAGATGGTTATTGCCCTCGTTGTTGACTTGTATAGTTTCCTTTTACTCGTTTGGACCTTTCTATAAGATATTTGGCCCGAATGCGGGTGAGGATCCTGATATCTCCATAATGAGCTATAATGCAATGAGTTTTAATAGGTGGGGAAATATACCCCTTGAAAATGTAGATGGAAAAATTAGGGAATTCATTAAACGGGAGAATCCAGATATTTTATGCCTTCAGGAACATAGTAGAATTCAACATAGGGAGTTAAAACTTTATAGGTACCGCACAGAGACCCCTTATTCCATAGGAAGATCGGTACAGGCCATATTTTCAAAGTTTCCAATTATCAATAAAGGTTCCTTGGAACCGGAAGGGACCCTCAATAACATTATTTATGCGGATATGGTATTACCAAATGATACCATACGGGTTTATAATGTCCATTTTCAATCGTTTAAAATTGTTCCTTCCAAAGAGAACTTAAAGAAAAATGAACCATTTCGTCTTGCCAAGAAAATTAGTGTAGCCGTCGACCAACAACTCAATCAAGTTAAAGTCCTTAGAAAACACATGAATAATTCGGCACACCCTACCTTGATTTGTGGCGATTTTAATGCCACCCAGTTTTCACAGATTTATCGGATGGCATCCGATGGATTTCAAGATTCATTTTTCGAGAAGGGGAATGATTGGGGAAGCACATATAACTTAAAAGGACTGCCCCTGCGTATTGACTATATTTTGGCAGATTCTTCTTTTAAAGTGATTTCCCATACCAATTATGAAGTGGAATTGTCAGATCACTATCCGGTTAAAGCAGAATTTAAATTAAAATCTGAGAAATAGACAATCCGTTGCATCCGCAATGATGTGAATGACCAGGGCCAATCCAAGAAGACGCGTCCTTTTCCATAACGCAAGTCCCAGATAAAACGGGATCAGGATATACGAGTGAAGTGGATGGAACCCAATACTACAACGATTGGGATCAAAAATGGGATTGGCCAGAAGGTGGTCTACATCCAATAGGATACCTGCCAATAAGATCAAACCAACTTTTACCCTGTCCCTTTTGAAAAAAAGTAGGGCAATAAGGATTGGGACCAGAAAGTGAATGCCATAATGTAAAAGATGTCTTAACATTGGTTTTCCAAACTTTGTGCCTTCAGATGGGTAATGGTGCCTGGACCTTCATTAAAAAGAAGATCAAGAGAGCTTAGGTTCTGGGTAAATCCATGCCTGTCCATAAACACTTGATTGTACCGTTTAAAGTCAAAATGAACCGCTTCTTTTGCGTTTATCAGAAAACGGAAATCCACTCCCTCCAGGAAATCCTTCATGTACGCTTTTGAGTGTTTTGGATTGTGGTCAATTTGGAATGCATTCGTCAAAAAATCAAGACTTTGCCAATTAAAGTCCAGTAAAAACTTAAACTCTTTTTGGAACAAGGGGGCCAGGTCGTCCTCATAGAACTCAAAAAAGGGGGAAGCCCTGTAGGCCGTCTGTAAGGTACGCCAGTGTTGGATCTGCCAACGATAGCTATTTTCAATTTGTACGTCCCTATACTGCTGGCGCCCGTCTTTTCCGCCAACGTGTTTTATGGGAATGCTCAGTTTGTGCAGCCCTTGGTCCGTGCAAATATGATAACGATTGCGATACGTCTGTTTTTGGAAATTATCATGTACCTCCCAGATAACTTCATTTTGCACCAAAACGGCCATCGTGGCAATATTGGGAAAACAGCAAGGGTGAAGTAAGGCCTTCAAGAGTTAGGCATTTTCTGATTTGGATTTGCGCCTTTTCCTAAAAAAATCAAATACAAACCAACCGGCCAGGACCATCAAAAAATACCGAAAATAGGACACCGGTTCACCGTCCCCACCAACTGTGGTAAAGACGCGGTCCCAACGCATTTTTTCATTGAACTTTATGCCATCCTGAAAATTATCGAAGCTCAGCCAAATAAAGACCGGTTTCCCCACAATATGGTTTGCCGGCACATAACCCCATGACCTGCTGTCTTCCGAGTGGTCCCTGTTGTCCCCCATCATCCAATAATAATCCATGCTGAAGGTATACGAATCCGCTTTTTGCCCATTGATCAACACCTGATTTCCTGAGACACTAACCTCATTTTTTTCGTAATCCCTGATGATTTTTTTATACAGGGGAAGGGTTTCCGGGGTCAACTCCACGGTTGAACCGGCTTTTGGAATGTATATGGGTCCAAGGTTATCATTGTTCCAGGGGTATCTCGAATTTTGCGGAAAGATGTTATAACCCGCCTGTCCCTTCGGTTCTATTTGCATGACAACGGAATCTATCCGTTGGTCCTTTTTTATGGTTTCTGCCATTTCAAGGGTGAGGTTGGCAATTCGCTGTCTTGAGGTTTCCTCGGTAAGCCCCAGTCTTAACTCTCGTATGACCTCCGTGGGAATGCCCTGTTTTTCGGTATATAATTCAATTTTCCCGTCTTCCCTTCTCTTGGCATCCCTAACATAAGGTATTAACCTATTGTATTGATTTTGATTAAGGGGCGGGGAAATAAATTTCCTTATAAAATCATCTGCCCCGACTTCATTTAATAGCCTACTTGAAACACCTTTGTTTCCATAGATAATATAGTTGTACATCACTTTGGCCCTGTCGGACAATTCCAACTTTTTACCATTTATGTGGACATATCCATTGATGATCTCCAAAGAGTCCCCAGGGGTGCCCACACAGCGCTTTACATAATTCGATTTCTTATCAATAGGCTTTCTAACCCCCTTTTCTGCAACAAAGAATTGTCGCACCGTATCCGCCGGCCAACTAAAAACTACAATATCGTTCTTCTTTGGCGTATTAAAACCGGGTAAACGGAAGTAGGGAATTTGGGGTTTGTTGAGGTATGATTTTGTTCCAACCAAGGGTAAAGTGTCATGTACCATGGGTGCTGCAACAGCGGTCATTGGTGTTCTTGCCCCAAAATGGAATTTGCTTACAAAAAGAAAATCCCCGATCCGTAAGGTACGCTCTAAAGAACCCGTGGGAATTACATAAGGTTGTATAAAGTACGTATGTACAAAAGTTGCGGCCACTATGGCAAATACTATGGAACTCACCCATTCGCCCAATCCTGTTCCAGGTTTTAAGCTTCGGTCCGCAATATGTTCCACATCCATGGTGTAGTTCACGTAATAGATATAAAAACCAAGGGAAAGAATTACCGCCCAGGTCTGCCATAACTTGTTCTGCCCAAAACTGCGAATGGTCTCTACCCAGACCACCGGGAACATCAATAAATTGATAATGGGTATAAAGAGCAATAAAACCCACCATTTTGGTCGATTGATGATTTGCATCAAAACAATCCCGTTATAAATTGGTATGGCAGCCTCCCAAGCTTTTCTGCCAGCTTTAACATAAAGCTTCCAGGTCCCCAAAAAATGGACGACCTGCACCAATAAAATAAATAGAATCCACTGCGTACCGTTCATGTCAAATTTTATTTTGTGACGCTAATTAAGTGCAATTGTTACCAATTAAACAAGGTTTAACACATCTTTCATGGTAAATACTCCCTTTTTACCCTGAATCCATTCGGCGGCGATTAAAGCTCCCAAAGCAAACCCTTCCCTATTATGGGCAGTATGCTTTATTTCAATGCTATCCACTTTGCTGGAGTAGGTGATACTATGCGTGCCGGGGACTTCACCTTCCCTTTTGGCACTAATAGGGATGGTATTGCCATGGCTTTTTCCCAATTGCCAACCCTCATAATCGGAGTGGTGCACAATACCCTCTGCCAAAGTAATGGCGGTACCGCTGGGGGCATCCAATTTGTGGATGTGATGGATTTCTTCCATGGCCACCTCATAATCGTTACGTTGGGACATCATCATTGCCAATTTCGCATTCAATTCGAAGAAGATGTTGACCCCCAAACTAAAATTGGAAGCATAGATAAAGGCTCCCTGGAGTTCATTGCAAATGGATACGGCTTCGTCATAAGCATCCAACCAACCCGTGGTTCCAGAAATTACGGGAACCCCATTTTCAAAGCAATATTTTATATTGTCGAAAGCGGAATCGGGCGTACTAAAATCGATGGCAACATCAATGGCGGAAAAATCCAGGGATTGCAGGTTGGTATCAAATTCAATTTTTAAGGGAAAGGAATGGCCTCGGTCCGTACCAAGTTTTTCCAGCATTTTTCCCATTTTGCCATATCCAAAGAGTGCAATGTTCATAGTTAAAAGGTAACAATAACGGCGAGCCCAAAATTCGGGTCATTGGTAATTTCATTAAAATCAAGAAAGGGTTTGATTTCGTAGCCCAACCGCTCATCCACATTATATTGCTTTAGATGGGCATCCACATTGGCATCTATGATGTTCAATGCATAAAACCCAATGGTGACCACCAACCATAGGTCGCGGTCCCTTTGCAGGCGTTCCTGGGCATTTTGTAAGGACTCATCGGAAAAGTCTGGTCCTGTCCCATCGTTATTTCTGTCAAATAATTCGTCGTCCATGAAACCAGCTCTGCGCCGTTTAAAGATATCCCTGAAAAAATTGTATCGGTTATTGGTATTTGCAAATTGATATGCACTCCATCCAATAGCACCCCAAACTATGGGGGCTTTCCAATAGCGCTTATTGTAAATCTGGCCCAATCCGGGAAGAATAGCGGAATAAAAAGCGGCCTTACTGGGTCCCAGGGGATTGATTTCCTTTCGTACAAAAGTTACCTCCTCTACGGTAATCCCTTTTTGCTTCAAATCTGTTTTCAGTGAATCCACAGGATTCATTACCGGTATGGAATCCTGGGTGACTTGTGCAGCACCGGTCCAAACAATACATAGAAAGAAAAATAGTAAAATGGGTGTCCTATTCACCGGAAAGTATTTTTTTGAGTCGTTGAAACTCTTCTTTGGAATGAAACGGTATTACAATTTTACCTTTTCCGGAATCTGAGGCATTGATCTCTACCCTTGTGGCCATGTATTCCCTAATACCGTCCAAATGGCTACTGGCGTATTCCGGGAGGGATTTGCCCTTGCTTTTCGTTTTTCCATCTTTTCCCTGGGTCTTACCCTCCTTGTAAGTGCGGACCAGCTGTTCGGTTTCCCTAACGGAAAGACTGTTGGCAACTATTTTTTCAAAGGCCTCTATCTGTTCTTTTTTCTTTTCAATATTGATCAGTGCCCTACCATGGCCCATACTTATGAAACCATCACGCATTCCTGTTTGGATAATGGGATGGAGTTTTAGCAATCGCAAATAGTTGGTTATTGTTGAACGCTTTTTTCCTACACGCTCGCTTAATTTTTCCTGGGTCAGTTGAATTTCATCGATCAGTCGCTGATAGGAAAGGGCAATTTCAATGGGGTCAAGGTCTTGGCGTTGAATGTTTTCCACCAATGCCATTTCCAGGGATTCCTGGTCATTGGCAATGCGGATATACGCTGGAATGGTCTCCAGACCAACCAACTTTGAGGCCCTAAACCTTCGTTCTCCCGAAACGAGCTGGTATGTATTGAAATCCAGTTTTCTGACCGTTATGGGCTGGATAATGCCCAATTCCCTTATGGAACTGGCCAGTTCTTGAAGCGACTCGTCATTGAAATTGGTCCTGGGCTGAAATGGATTGACCGCTATGGCCGAGAGTTCCAGTTCTACAACATTACCAATTACTTTATCCGCATTTTTGTCCCCAACCGATTGTATATCGTTTTCAGGATCTTTCAATAAAGCAGAAAGCCCTCTTCCAAGGGCCTGTTTTTTGGTCGCCTTTGCCATTTAAACCTTTTCCTTGTTCTTGTTCAATAATTCTTGCGCCAAGTTCAAATAGTTGGATGCCCCTCGACTACTGGCATCGTATTTTATGATACTTTCACCATAACTGGGTGCTTCACTCAGCTTTACGTTCCGCTGGATAATGGTGTTAAAAACCATATCCGCAAAGTGTTTTTTTACTTCTTCCACTACCTGATTGGACAATCGGAGTCTGGAGTCGAACATGGTCAGTAACATCCCTTCAATGTCCAAATCCGTATTGTGGATCCGCTGTACGCTTTTTACCGTATTCAATAATTTCCCCAATCCTTCCAGGGCAAAATATTCGCATTGAATGGGTATCATTACAGAATCTGCCGCTGTCAATGCATTCAGGGTCAACAACCCAAGGGAAGGGGCACAATCAATCAATATAAAATCATAATCCTCCCTAACCTCCTGTATGGCCTGCTTCATCATGTATTCCCTGTCATCCTTGTCAACCAACTCAATCTCAATGGCCACCAAATCGATATGGGCGGGGATGAGGTCAACATTTGGGGAAGCGGTCTGCACTATGGTGCTTTTGGCAGTCAGGGTATGTTCCAATAATTGGTAGGTGCCTTTTTCCACACTATCTACGTCAACTCCCAACCCTGATGTGGCATTGGCCTGGGGATCGGCATCAATTAACAGGACTTTCTTTTCCAAAACCCCTAATGAGGCCGCTAAATTTACCGTAGTAGTAGTTTTTCCAACCCCACCTTTTTGATTCGCAATAGCAATAATTTTGCCCATTACATAAGATAAGTTAGGGGTTAAAAATACAATTATTTATAACGCCAAAAAGCGGAATTTGTTAACACTGGGTGAATAAGTGCAACAGCTTGCGTTAAAGAAAGTTAAAGTTTGGTTTTTAAATCGTTACTAAAATGTTTTACGGTTTTTACCGCATTAAAATCCCTAAAATTTCAATGGCTGCTTCGCTAATTTTGGTACCTGGACCAAAAACGGCCATCGTGCCTGAATCAAAAAGGAAATCATAATCCTGTTTGGGGATCACCCCGCCAACAATCACCATAATGTCCTCCCTACCATAGTTTTTAAGCTCCTGGATTACATTGGGAACCAAGGTTTTGTGTCCTGCAGCGAGGGAAGATACCCCTAGGACGTGTACATCGTTTTCCACAGCTTGTTTGGCCACTTCTTCCGGTGTTTGGAAAAGCGGTCCTATATCCACGTCGAAACCTAAATCGGCATAACCTGTGGCGACCACTTTGGCACCTCGGTCATGACCATCCTGTCCCATTTTGGCCACCATGATACGGGGGCGTCGGCCTTCTTGCTCTGCAAAAGCGTCCGCCATTTCCCTGGCCTTTTCAAAACTTTTATCGTCCTTTATTTCTTTGGAATACACACCACTTACCGATTGAATTTGTGCTTTATGCCTGCCAAAGACCTTTTCCATGGCATCACTGATTTCACCCAGGGTTGCTCTTTCCTTGGCCGCAATTACGGCTAAAGCTAACAAATTTTCACCGCTTCCGTCCTTCATTTTCTTGGCGGAGGCCTGTTCTATGTCCAACAATGCCTTTTGGACTTTTTCCGCATCACGCCCTTTTCGAATTTCCGCAATTTGTTCTACCTGTTGTTGTCGTACCTTTTTATTGTCAACTTCCAGAATTTGTAGGTCGTCCTCGTTTTCCAGAACATACTTGTTCACCCCAACCAATACTTCCTGTCCACTATCCAATCGTGCTTGTTTTTTGGCTGCTGCCTCTTCAATTCGCAATTTTGGGATTCCTGCTTCAATGGCTTTTGTCATTCCGCCCAAATCTTCCACCTCCTTAATAAGTTCCCAGGCTTCCGAAGCGATTTCATCGGTTAATTTTTCTACATAATGGCTTCCCGCCCAAGGATCCACCGTACGGGTAATATGGGTCTCCTGCTGTAGGTAAATTTGCGTGTTACGCGCAATTCTGGCACTAAAATCCGTTGGCAATGCAATTGCTTCATCAAGTGCGTTGGTATGCAGACTCTGGGTTCCGCCAAAGGCTGCGGCCATGGCCTCAATGGTGGTCCGTGCCACATTATTGAACGGATCTTGCTCTGTTAAGCTCCAGCCACTGGTCTGGGAATGGGTACGCAACATTAGCGATTTTTCGTTTGTGGGGTCAAATTCCTTGACCAATTTGGCCCAAAGCATTCGCGCCGCACGCATTTTGGCGATTTCGGTAAAGTGCTTCATACCAATACCCCAAAAGAAGGAGAGACGGGGGGCAAATTCGTCAATTTTTAACCCTGCCTTTAACCCGGTCCTAATATATTCAATCCCATCGGCCAGGGTGTAGGCTATTTCCATAGCTGCGGGGGCGCCTGCCTCATGCATATGGTATCCGGAAATACTGATGCTGTTGAAACGGGGCATATTTTGGCTGGTATACTCGAAGATATCGGCAATCAACTGCATGGAAGGTGTTGGTGGATAGATATACGTATTCCGTACCATGAATTCCTTTAGAATATCATTTTGGATGGTACCGGAAAGCTGGTTTAATTCTACCCCCTGTTCCATTGCCGCTACTATATAGAAGGCCATCACCGGAATAACGGCCCCATTCATGGTCATGGAAACGGACATTTTGTCGAGTGGAATTCCATCGAACAAAATTTTCATATCCTCCACGGAATCTATGGCCACGCCCGCTTTGCCGACATCACCTACCACACGTTCGTTATCGCTATCATAGCCCCGGTGCGTTGGCAGGTCAAAGGCAACGGAAAGTCCCTTCTGGCCTGCGGCCAAATTTCTGCGATAGAAAGCGTTGCTCTCCTCCGCAGTGGAGAATCCCGCATATTGCCGTATGGTCCATGGTCGGCGTACGTACATTGTGGAGTAGGGACCACGGAGAAATGGACGGATACCGGCCACAAAGTTTTCATGGCCCAGTTTGGTTGCTTGTTCTTTTTGATTTGAAGTTTTGAGCTCTAGCTCTTGGATATTTTTTCTACTCATCTTTCAACCGATTTTGTTCCAAGGACTCGGATAACCGTTTTTCCAGGATAGGTTCGACCAAAGTTTTTCTTTTATCTGTTTTGAGGAATGGGAAGAGTTCCAGGCTATCCTTCATTTTGTCCTCGGGATTTTGATATGTATTGGTACCCAGGAGCACCAATTTTCCAGTATCGAACTGTTCTTGTTCTTTGGCAGCGGCTTCTTTGATTTTTTTCTGGATGATTCCCTTTTTCAACTCACCCAAAAATCCACCAGAGGCCTCCAATTGCTTAAAGAGCCCCAAGGCCTTTTGCGCCAGTTCCTGTGTCAATGCCTCTATATAATAGCTTCCTTCGGAAGCTTTTATGGCCTCATCAAAATAGCTTTCCTCTTTTAATAGTAACAATTGATTTCTGGCAATACGCTCCCCAAACTCATTATCTTTATGGTAGAGTGCATCATAGGATTGATTGCAAACGGTATTTGCCCCACCCAAGACCGCGGACATACATTCCGAGGTGGTCCTGAGCATATTCACATTATAATCATAGAGTGCTTTATTGCGTTTGGAAGGAATGGCCAAAATGTGGCAATCGGTTTCGATGCCATATTCCGCGGCAAGGGACTTCCATAGCCATCTCAGGGCTTTGAGTTTTGCAATTTCAAAGAAATAATTGGGCCCAATGGCCACTTTGAACGTAATGCCTTCTTTAGTAACGTTGGAAACGACATCTGTGGAATGATTCAAATACTCATTCACATGTGCCAACCCATAGGCCAGTTGCTGTACAATATTTGCACCGGCATTTTGATACAGGGACATATCCACCGAAATCGCGGAAATACCCTTTGTAGTAGCCGTTAAGGTTTGGATTTGATCAAATGCCTGGTGGTCTTTTTCCAGGTTCTGGTACCAATTTCCACTTTTGGCCAAATGCCCAATAATATCTATATGAAGGTATATTTTGGAGGCGCGGTCCCCCAGATACTTTTGTAAACGTTCCAAGGCCCCAACTTCCAAAGTATGAAAGTCAATATGGATTGGAATGGATTCCAAAGGAATGCCATCCAATAGTGCGGACCAATCCATATCCACGTCGGAGATTTCAAAAACTAAGGCACCGGCCCCCCTTTTTAAAATATCCAAAGCCTTTTTATTGGCCAAATTGGGGTTGCCCCCATAAACGATCTGACCTATCTGCCAGGTATGTTCCCCGGTAAATTGAAAATTGGAATTGGCCTCCACATCTTCGTGGTTATAAAATGGTTTTACCTTTATGCCCTCCAAAGATTCCCAAATCAAGGTGTCGTTATAGTCGGCACCCCTTAAATCCATTTGGATTTTCTGTTTCCACTGTTTGGCTAAAACAGGTTCAAATTCCGAAAAAAGCGAATTGTTTTTCATAGTTAATTTCCCACTTTTGTACTGTCTTCATATTCTATTAAAAAGACCTCCTCATTGTCCTTTTTCATGTAATAGTGTTCCCTGGCATACTTTTCCAGGGCTTTGGGGTCCTTTAGTTCATTGAGCAGTTTTTTGTCCTTTTCAATTTCTTTTTGCAAAAAGTCCTTTTGTTGCTCCAACTTATTGATTTCTTGTTGCAATTCCCTGTGTATCAACAAGGAATTGGTATCAAAAAAAGCCATCCAAATCGCAAAAATGGTCAATACCAATATATAGGTATTGGTAAATACCTTGAACCATTTTTTCTGCCTTAATTCCTTCCAGCCCATATCACACAAGCTTTTGATTGATGATGGTCCGAACCATATCCACGGCCACCGTATTGTAGTGATTGTTGGGAATAATGATATCGGCAAACTCCTTGGTAGGCTCAATGAATTCGTTATGCATGGGCTTAACGGCAGTTTGATAACGATGCAGGACCTTTTCCAGATCATGTCCCCGTTCCCTGATATCACGTTGCAATCGTCTTATCAGACGCTCGTCGGAATCTGCATGTACATAAATTTTCATGTCGAAGAGTTCCCTTAGCCTGGGATTGCTCAATACCAATATTCCTTCTACAATGACCACCTCTTTGGGCTCCGTCTTTATGGTCCCCTGCAACCGCGTTTCTTCAGCAAAGGAGTAAATGGGTATTTCTATGGTCTTACCCGACTTTAACTCTTTAACATGTTCAATAAGCAATTCAAAATCAATGGAATTGGGATGGTCAAAATTTACCTCGCTTCGCTCTTCTTTGGTGAGGTGCCCCAAATCGTTATAATAGGAATCCTGTGATATCACAACTACTTCGTCTTTTGGTAGCTGTTCTACAATCTGATTTACCACCGTGGTTTTACCACAACCCGTCCCACCAGCAATTCCTATGATAAGCATTACTAAAAGTTTAATCCAAATGTACACATTTGAAGGCATCCTTAGAAGTTGGGCTTCGTTAGAATTTGATTGCATAGGTACGATTAAAAATCTATCGGAAACATGACATTTTTCATATAATGGGATATATGGAGGGTGTAGTTTTGGTTGCTGATTTTGGGTGAAACCTTTATATTTAAAAATAACTATATAGTCCCTTTATGAAAAAAAATTTTAAACTCAAGGTCAACGACCAATATGAGTTTCAATTTACAGCAGATGACCTTAAATCCCTGGATTTGGTCAAAACAGGAACCGACTCCTTTCACTTACTGGAAAACAACCAAACGTACCACATCGATTTTAGTTCCAAGGATTTCTACGGAAAAAGTTATGGCGTAAAGGTGAACAATGCCAATTATGCGGTGACCATTGCAAATCCTTTGGATTTATTGATTGATGAAATGGGCTTCGCACTGGGTGCTTCGGCGCGGGTGAGCAGTATAGAGGCTCCTATGCCTGGTTTGATCTTGGAAGTTTCCGTGTCCGAAGGACAGGAGGTAAAAGAGGGTGATGCGCTTCTTATTTTGGAGGCCATGAAAATGGAGAATGTAATTACCTCTCCAAGGGAAGGCACCATTAAGAGCATTACCGTAAAACAAGGTGAGGCCGTTGAAAAGAAACATGTATTGATCACTTTTGAATAGTAAACGATGAAGAAGATACTAGTAGCCAATCGTGGTGAAATTGCCATTAGGGTAATGAGAACCGCCAAAAAAATGGGAATCAAAACCGTTGCGGTCTTCTCGGAAGCCGATAGAAATGCCCCGCATGTGCGCTTTGCGGACGAGGCCGTTTGCCTAGGGCCGCCCCCTTCCAATCAATCCTATTTATTGGGGGACAAAATAATTGAATATGCCAAAAAACTGGAGGTAGACGGTATCCATCCCGGATATGGTTTTTTAAGTGAAAATGCAGACTTTGCCGAAGCCGTTGAAAAGAATGGGCTGATTTTCATTGGTCCAAAATCCCATGCCATTCGGGTGATGGGAAGTAAGCTTGCTGCCAAGGAAGCCGTTAAAAAATACGATATTCCCATGGTTCCGGGGATAGATGAAGCGATAACGGATGTTGACAAGGCACAGGAAATTGCCAAGGAAATAGGCTTTCCAGTATTGATCAAAGCTTCTGCCGGTGGGGGAGGAAAAGGAATGCGGATCGTGGACAAAGAAGAGGACCTGGAATCCCAAATGAAGCGGGCGATCAGTGAGGCCACTTCCGCTTTTGGGGATGGCTCCGTTTTTATTGAGAAATATGTGACCTCTCCCCGTCATATCGAAATTCAGGTAATGGCGGATATGCATGGCAACATCCTCCACTTTTTTGAACGGGAATGTAGTATACAGCGTCGACACCAAAAGGTAGTTGAAGAAGCCCCATCGTCCATTTTAACCCCGGAATTGCGAAATGAAATGGGAATTGCCGCCACAAAGGTGGCCGAAGCCTGTGATTATGTGGGTGCAGGTACGGTTGAATTTTTAATGGATGCCGACCACAATTTCTATTTCCTTGAAATGAATACGCGTCTACAAGTGGAACATCCGGTCTCCGAACTGATTTCCGGTGTGGATTTAGTGGAGCTACAGATAAAAGTGGCACGTGGCGAAGTATTGCCCATGAAACAGGAAGATTTAAAGATCAACGGCCACGCGATGGAGCTGCGGGTGTATGCCGAAGACCCTCTAAACGATTTCCTGCCAAGTGTAGGGAAATTGGAACGGTACCAGTTGCCGGTAGGTGAAAACATTCGAGTGGACAATGGTTTTGAAGAAGGTATGGATATTCCTATCTATTACGACCCCATGCTTTCCAAATTGATTACCTATGGAAAGACGCGCGAAGAATCCATTGCCTTAATGATCAAAGCCATTGAGGCCTATGAAGTGGAAGGGGTACAGACTACCCTGCCCTTTGGAGCATTTGTGATGAGACATGAGGCGTTCCGCTCCGGGAATTTTGACACTCATTTCGTAAAGAACTACTATGCTCCGGAAATGATTCAGGAAGCTAAGGAAAATGAGGCCAAGATTGCTGCCCTGGTAGCATTGCAACAATATTTTGAAGACCAAAAACAACTAAAATTACCCACAAATTAAATCCAATGGACGATAAATTAAAAAAGCTGGAAGAACGAGTGACCCTTGCCCACTTGGGCGGTGGCGAGAAGCGTATTGAAAAGCAACATGCCAAAAAGAAGTTAACTGCCAGGGAACGGATCAATTATCTGTTGGATGATGGTTCTTTTGAGGAAATGGGTGTTTTGGTCACCCACCGTACCACGGATTTTGGGATGGACAAGGAAATTTATTTTGGTGATGGGGTCGTTACAGGTTATGGAACGGTAAATGGACGATTGGTTTACGTTTATGCCCAGGATTTCACCGTCTTTGGAGGTGCATTGTCCGAAACCCATGCAGAGAAGATTTGCAAGGTTATGGATCTGGCCATGAAGGTTGGTGCCCCAATCATTGGACTTAATGATTCTGGGGGAGCCCGTATTCAAGAGGGGGTTAAATCCTTGGGGGGTTATGCCGATATTTTCTATCGGAACGTACAAGCCTCCGGGGTAATTCCGCAGTTGTCCGCCATTATGGGGCCTTGCGCAGGTGGTGCAGTGTACTCACCGGCAATGACTGATTTTATCCTGATGGTGGAGCAGACCAGTTATATGTTTGTTACGGGACCCAATGTTGTTAAAACGGTAACCAATGAGGAAGTGACTTCCGAGGAACTTGGGGGTGCCAATACCCATGCCTCAAAATCGGGGGTTGCCCATAAGACCTCGGCCAATGATGCCGCTTGTTTGGAGGATGTCAAAAAACTTTTGGATTATCTCCCACAGAACAACCAGGAAAAACCAAACACAATTCCTTATGAACTAGGGGATGAGATCAGGGAGCAGTTGCGAGGCCTGGTTCCTGATAATCCAAATAAACCCTATGATATGCACGATGTCATAGAGGGTATTATTGATGAAGATTCTTTTTATGAAATCCATAAGGACTATGCAGAGAACATCATTGTTGGTTTCGCCCGATTAGGTGGACGAAGTATTGGTGTTATTGCCAACAACCCAATGTTTTTGGCAGGGGTTCTTGGCGTAAAGAGTTCCACCAAAGCGGCCCGTTTCACCCGTTTTTGTGATGCGTTCAACATTCCTTTGTTGGTATTGGTGGATGTGCCCGGATTTTTACCAGGAACCGACCAGGAGTGGACTGGAATCATTAATCATGGTGCTAAATTGTTGTATGCCTTAAGTGAAGCTACGGTACCACGGGTAACCGTAATTACCAGAAAAGCTTATGGTGGTGCCTATGATGTAATGAATTCCAAGCATATTGGAGCCGACTTTAACTATGCATGGCCCACTGCGGAGATTGCGGTAATGGGGGCCAAGGGCGCCAGTGAGATTATTTTTAGAAGGGAGATTGCGGCAGCCGATGATCCCGAAGCAAAGCTCAAGGAGAAAGAAAAGGAATACGGGGATAAGTTTGCCAATCCGTATCGTGCGGCAAGACGCGGCTTTATAGATGAGGTCATTCTACCTGAGAATACGAGAAGGAAATTGCTGAAAACCTTTGCCATGTTGGAAAATAAGGAAGTGGAGAACCCCTGGAAGAAACACGGAAATATTCCGTTGTAATGCCTTAGAACCAATTGTTTATCGCCGCACTGTGTGTTAGATTGGATATAGTCTTAAAACATCGAGTTAATAGGCTATAGCGAAAGTTTCTTGGGATAGTGCTTATCCTATTCCTTCGGCCATCTGACGGCATGTTGCGGCGATATTATTGTACAGGATTGATGTCATTTTAAAATACACCATAGCGGTATTCACTACCTTCATGGATGTTCGGAAATATAATGTTTTAATTCACCTTGTTGGTCAGGTCGAGCGCAGTCGAGACCTCTTTGGAACTTAAAACTTTAAAGCCCCAATTGGTATCTTGAGTATGCTCCATAAGATAGTTTAAGGTCATTCTTCATTTTTGGTATGGTACTTATAATGTGTCGCATTTCTACATTCTGCTAAAATCTGGAGGAAATCAAAATTTCCATTTGCCAACGCCAGTTTCTTTTCGGCGCTCCATTTCTTGATTTTCTTTTCAAAATATATGGCTTGCAACACATCATTAGAATCTTGTTGGAAGATCAGTTGAACCGGTCTTCTTTTAAATGTGAATGCATTGGGATTCATTCCATCTTGATGTTCGTTGAAACGTCTCGTTACATTTTCGGTGATACCCTTATAGGTAAAACCATTTGAACATAGAAGAATATAAACGTAGTAAAATTTCATCGATTAAAAATAACGACTTTACCAATGAAAGATGAGGACCGTTTTATTCAAAATGAGGTCTCGACTGCGCTCGACCGGACAAAATGACTTGGTTAACAAAACTATCACACCCAAAGATTTATCAATCCAAAGGGTCTAGGTACTTTTGCATCATGCAAAATACCCAAGACAAGCCTAGTTTTGAATTTGTGGCATTGATGGCCGCGTTGATGTCCATTGTGGCATTGAGTATAGACACCTTACTACCCGCGATTTCACACATTGGGGAATCCATCAATAGCCAGGATGCTACGGATAATCAAATGTTGGTGACCATGATTTTTCTTGGACTGGGAGTGGGGCAGCTCTTTTTTGGACCACTTTCGGATTCCATTGGTAGAAAGCCCGTAGTCTATTTGGGCATTTTGGTATTTGTGGTGGCCAGCATAATCTGTTTGGCGGCCCCTAATCTGGAATGGATGATTGCGGGGCGTATCCTTCAAGGAATAGGCCTATCCACGGCAAGGACCATCTCCATTTCCATTATTCGGGACATGTACAAAGGCGATCTCATGGCCAAGGTGATGTCCTTTGTAACGGCATTTTTCATTTTGGTCCCCGTAGTGGCACCTGCTTTTGGAAAATTAATATTGGACGTTGCCAATTGGCAGGCCATTTTTTATATCCAATTGGTTTTGACGGCAATGGTAGGCCTTTGGTTTTGGAGGCGACAACCGGAGACCCTACATCCAGAATATAAAATTCCGTTTACGAGTCATCTGTTCATGGATGGTTTAAAGGAATTATTACGGTTTAAGGAAACCGTGGCGTATACCATTGTTTCTGGCTTGGTGACCGGTTCTTTCTTGGTGTACCTCAGTGCTTCCCAACATATTTTTGAGGACCAGTACGGGCTTAAGGAAGCCTTTCCCTATATTTTTGCGGGACTGGCGATTTCCATAGGTCTCTCCACCTTACTTAATGGAACTTTGGTTTTACGGTTTGGTATGCGCAGATTATCGACCATGGCACTGGTGGGATTTTGTTCTGTTGCGCTACTGTATGTGCTCTTGTTTTGGCCTTCTCCAACCAATCCCAACGTTTTTGTTTTGGTCACGTTTCTATCGCTACAGTTTTTTTGTCTTGGCTTTATGTGGGGCAATTTCCGTTCCATTGCTATGGAGCCCATTGGTCACATTGCCGGTATTGGAGCGGCTATTAATGGTTTTTTCTCTACGGTCATCGCAATTCCCATTGCCTCTTTAATTGGAAAATATGTGGATGAAAGGGTATTGCCCTTGTTTTTGGGATTGGCCATATGCGGCCTATTGTCCCTGGTCATTGTTTTTATTTTGCGTAAATCCAAAAAGATGGCCGTGGTGAGATAGGATGGTCCCTGGATTATCCCATGGGCTCAAAGACCGTTCCACTACTGGAATCTTCCCGTGCGCCCGTAACCGAAGCGTACACGTTGATTTGCCCAATTGATTTTAATACGCCCATAAAGGCAAAGATCATGGCCTCCTTATATTCAATGAACTTTTTGGGCGGAACAACTACGGTGCATGCTTTCCCTAGCTTTTTTTGGAGGGTATCCATAAAATAAGTGTTCAAAGCCCCTCCACCGGTTACTAAAACACGACTGGTCTTTTTGGGTTTTTCCGCTTTGATGGCATTGGCGATTTGTTCGCAATTATGGTGTATTAGGGTGTTAAGTAAATCTTCCGTTGGGAATTTTGCATCCGCAATAAGCGGCTTGACCTCGGACGAAAACCATTCATATCCCGTGGATTTTGGATAAAGAGCTTCGTAATAGGGGAGGGAATTCAGTTTTTTCAATAGGTCCGGACGTCGTTTTCCCTTACTGGCCAGTTTTCCCCCTTTGTCATATTTCAAACCGATTTTTTCGGTGAGGTAATTCAGCGGCATATTTGCCAGTCCAATATCGTAAGCAATTCGTTTCCCCCCTTTTTGGAAGGATATATTGCTGATACCCCCTAAATTCAAACAGAAATCATATTCGGATAACAATAATTCATCACCAATGGGGACCAAAGGTGCCCCTTGTCCTCCCAATCGTACATCCAAGGTCCTGAAATCACAGACCACTTTTTGCCCTGATGCGTTTGCCAATTCTTGCCCGTTTCCCAACTGAAAGGTAATCCCATCTTCAGGTCTGTGGTGGGAAGTATGTCCATGACTGGCAATAAAATCTATGTCGAGGTCACTACCTTTACTAAAATCCTTTGCTTGTTTCCCCAACCAAATGCCATAGTCCAAATGCAATTGTTGATGTTCTTCTTCTGATAAGTGAATGGCATTTTTCAACTTTTCGTACCACTCCGGTTCATAGGGTACTGTGGTACACTGCCTAATTTCAAAGTCCCATATTCCGTTGTTCCCCCAAAAATGACAATAGGCCAAATCCAATCCATCCAGGGAAGTGCCGGACATCATGCCCAAAACTTTAATTGTTTTCATAGTGTTTTTTTAGAGTGAGCAGTAAGGAAACCGGCCTTTTTGCATCATTTGTAATCTCTTGGACTTCAAATGAAGTATTGGGAATTTGTGCAAGTAAATGTATCCAATCCTGCAAAGTTCTGGCATACCAAGGATGTCCATAAGAGAAATTTCCAGAAAGTCCTTCCCAGGAATTTGATAGCCATTGGGATTGGTACCCAAAACCGTTTTCCATCAAATAGAAGGGATGCAGGGTTTGGATAAGCAGAATCCCGTTATTGGTCAAACATTCCAATGTTCGTTGCAAAAGGGGGGCGGTATGGTCCTTTAGGTACAATGAAAAGTTGAAAACCGCCCCGTCATAAGGGGAGTGGGGCAAAGGTTCACCCTCTGCAATACGTTCAAAACTTAAAATATGATAGGCTTCCGGGCCTTTTTTTTGTGCAAATTGAATCAGTTCGGCAGTGGCATCAAACCCATGGGCCGTTATGCCCAGTTTTGTCATTTCCCTGGTGAGCCAGCCTTCACCACAACCCAAATCGGCCACTTTTCCCAACCGGGATGATACAAGGGTATCCACTATGGCTTTATTGGTAAATTTCCTTGAAGGGATAAGCTCTTTTTCAACTACCAAATTCCATTCTTCCGCATTTTTTTTCCAAGAGAAGAGAATGTTTGATTTCATACGACAGCTGATTTTAGGGTCACGGGCAATTTTCCTTTGGCATCAACCACCCCGTTAAAATGGTTCACGGCATTTTCCTGAAACACTTGAAAATCTTGATAGACCACAACCACCGCACTTGCGCTTTCCCATGGAAATAAATTGAGCACAAAAGGGTTGCCAAAAAGGTAGAGTATGGTATTTCCTTGGTTTAGAACTTCATGGATTACCTCAAGTTCCTCTTTGGTAAACCCAAAATTGTCCTTTGGTTTTACCTGTCTTGGAACAATGCTTAAAAGGGTATTGCCGGAATCCGAGGCTTTCAACTCCATAGTATCATGGAACTGGCCTCTTTGTTGGCCAATTTGGATCAACTGAAACCCTTCTTCCCTAAACTTTTTGATGACCGTACCATCCCCTTTTAGTTCGGTGATGCTTTCCTTGGCCAACTGCTGCATTAGAGGGGTATGGTCTTCTGCCGTTTGTGCCAACCCGTTTTCGGAACCGGTGTTTGCATTTTCCTTAAGTTCCCATACTCGTTTAAAACTGGCTTCAATTTGGTCAACATCACATTGTTCTGAAATCATCTGAATACCTTCTTCCACATTATCCGCAAAGCACAGGACATCGTTCCCCGCTTCAAAAGCAGTGAACTCCAAAGCACCTTTTTTGGTAAAACCCTTGGAAATGGCGTGCATATTCAGGGCATCGGAGATGATGGTGCCATCCCATTTCATTTCGTTCCGTAAAAAATTGGTCATGATCTCCCTGGAAATGGATGCTGAAATTTTTTTTCCGCTCGTAAGGCTGGGAACAGCCAAATGTCCCACCATAACCGAATCCAAACCTTCATCCATCAATTCAATAAACGGATAGAGCTCATTGTCCAGAAGTTCCTTTTTTGGTTTGTCAATTATAGGAAGTCCCAAATGGGAATCCGTGGCCGTATCGCCATGTCCGGGAAAATGCTTGATGGAATTCAATATTCCTTCGGATTGCATTCCCTTAAGATACGCTTTGGCATAGTCTACAACCTTTTCACGGTTGTCGCCAAAGGAACGATAGCCTATGACAGGATTTTCGGGATTTAGGTTGATATCCACCACAGGGGAGAGGTTCCAATGGATACCCGCTTCGCGACAATCCCGTGCGATGTTCCTCCCAACCTTGTAGACCAACTCTTCTTGATCTTTCATGGCACCCAAGGTAATGGCATAGGGGTACTGGGGCGTATTTTCTATGCGCATGGCCAATCCCCATTCCGCATCAATGGCAATCAATAATGGAAAAGTTGCCGCCCTTTGGTAGCGTTGTATTAAATAGAGTAATCGTTCATAACTGTTCTCATTATGGATTACTTCTTTTTTGCCCTCAAAATTGGTGGCCGCACTTGCCCTACTATGGAAAAAACAAAGACTCCCAATATGGTATTGTTGAATAAGCTTTTCCAGTTTTTGGATTTCAGCTTCGGTATCATTGATAAATGCAGCTGGCATAAATAGTTGCCCAACTTTTGTTGAAATTGGGATTTCCTTTCGTATGCTATGGTATGATGGAATTTTAAGCATCTGAATTTCCTTTTTTACCGTAATCCGCTGGATATTTTAAAAAGGGTAGTAAGAACAGGGCTGGCAAAGCGGCAATGACCACCCAGATAAAGAAGCCACTATACCCCAACCATTCTTGCATAAACCCACTTACCATTCCGGGGAGCATCATGCCCAAGGCCATAAAACCTGTGGCAATGGCATAATGCGAGGTTTTTGATTTTCCTTCCGCAATATAAATGAGGTACATCAAGAATGCCGCAAACCCAAAGCCATAGCCAAACTTTTCAAAAACCACCGTTGTAGTAACAGCTACTATGCTGGTGGTCTGGGTCCATGCCAGAATGGCGTACAGTATATTGGGTACATTTAGGGAAAGTATCATGGGAAGCATCCATTTTTTTAACCCATCCCTTGAAATCAATATTCCGCCAAGAATACCGCCCAGGGAGAGCATAATGACGCCAACGGTTCCAAAGATGGTCCCCAACCTTTCCGTAGAATAGGCCAGCCCTCCTTTTTCCAGAGGGTCCAAAAGAAAAGGGGCAGCCATTTTAACCAATTGGGATTCTCCCAATCGATAGGTCAGGATAAAGGCCAATGCTATCCCAATATTTGGTTTTTTAAAAAAAGAAACGAACACTTCAAAAAATCCTTTGGGCTTATCGAGCGCAATGGTATTCGAAGTCTCATACTTTGGAGTGGCAAAAAAGTTGGATACGGTGAGTCCCAACATTAAAAAGGCAGTTGCCGTCATGGTGATGCTCCATGCTTTTGTATTGTCTCCATAACGGTTTTCCAAAAAACCGGCAAGGATAACGATAAGTCCTTCACCGGTAACCATGGCCAAACGGTAAAAAGTACTTCGTATCCCTACAAAAAACGATTGTTTCTTTTCGGTGAGCCCAATCATATAGTAGCCATCGGAGGCAATATCGTTTGTGGCCGAAGCGAAGGCGGCCATCCAAAAGCAGGCTAGGGTAGTGGTGAAAAAGATATTTGTCGGCAGGGAAAGCCCTACACCAAACAAGGCCACGGAAATCAATAATTGCATCCAAAGAAACCATTTGCGCTTGGTACTTCTTAAGTCCACGAACGGACTCCATAATGGCTTTAGAACCCATGGCAAATAGAGCCAACTCGTATACAGACCAATATCCGCATTGCTAATGCCCAGTTTTTTATACATGATGACCGAGACAGTGACTACAATGACATAGGGGAGTCCCTGGGTAAAGTATAAAACAGGTACCCATGCCCATGCCCATTTATCTTTTTTGATTTCTGACATTCCTAGTGGGGTTTCTCTATTGGTTTTAGCTTACTTTCATTTCCGTACGCATCAGTGATTTTTGCGGCTATTTTCCTTTTGGTTTCCTTAATGTTGAAGCAACTCCTGGATCCATTGGAAGGAAGGTAGACTTTTTTTATCAATTTTGTCCATTGCCTCTTTTTTCCCTTCAATTGGTAAATTGAAACATATCTGGGGACGGAGTCGTAATGGGACAGGCAGATTTCCATGGCACCATTGGAATTGTTTTTCGAAACGACCCCAGGTTCTTCGATATTCCTATAAGGTCCATTGGGTGCTGGTGGTGTGGTGACCGGTACTTTATAGAAATGCCTTCGAATTTTCTTGACGATGTCCCGGTGTTGGGGCAGGGACTTGGCACTAAAGAAAACATTTCCCTGAACCTGCGGAATGGAACGTGCAAGGGTTAGTTGCTTGGTAAGTTCCTTTCGTTTAGACCATGCCCTGTCTGAATTGTTCCGCACCTTGTAGGCGCCATTGCCCATAAAGAGATTGGTATTTATACTTTTACCGGCCCACCATTGGGTGATTTTTTTATGTGAAGCCGCAGGATATTCCATACTCCAGTAGGCTTGGGGAACAATATAGTCCAGCCAACCTTTTTCCATCCACAATAGCGGGTCGGCATATAAATCTTCATAAGTGGTTTGACCAGCTTTGGTGTCCGAACCCTGGGGGTCCGTAGCTTTGTTCTTCCAGACCCCAAAAGGACTAATGCCAAATTGGACCCAAGACTTATGGGCTTTAATGGTGTGGTGCACATTCTTGACCAATGAATCGATATTGCTGCGACGCCAATCTTCCAGGGATTGTCCTGGCAGGCCATATTGGGCAAAGGCCAACGAATCCTTAAATGTTTCCCCGGCCACTTTGTACGGATAGAAATAATCGTCAAAATGGACACCATCAATGGCATAGTCCATGACCACTTCTTCCACTACTTTGGTCAGATGTTTCCCTACCGCAGGAATCCCCGGGTTGTAGTAATACTTCTTCCCGTATTTTACCATCCAATCAGGATGCCGATAAAAATCGTGGGTTTTGGCCAAAATGGTGGTATCCAGATCAAATGTGGCACGATAAGGGTTGAACCACGCATGGAATTGCATCCCCCTTTGATGGGTTTGGTCCACCATCCATTGCAGTGGATCTTCAAAATTGTCTTTGGGGCTTCCTTCTTTTCCGGTCAAAAAACGGGACCAAGGCGCCATGTCCGACGCATAAAAGGCATCACCTGCCGTCCGTATTTGTACGATTAAGGCATTAAAGTTTAGTTCATCATAGAAATTGAGCAGCTGTAAAAAATCCTCTTTCTGTTTTTTTAAGTCGTCCATTCCATTTTTTGGCCAATCAATATTGGCCACAGTAGCCACCCAAACCCCTCTGAATTCCTTAGCGGGATAGTTGTTTTGAAGGGGTCCACAACCAAAAACTATCACGGACAAGAATGCCCATGATAGTTTTTTAAACGGTTTGTGTACTGTATGTTGTCTCTTCACTGAACCCATCTTGATTTTTTGTTTGTAACCGAAAATGAGTTGAAAATTGGCCAGATGGGCAAATTTTCGAAGGTTATAGCAGCGTTCGAGCTAAGAAAAATAACGAAATAGGGGGGAATTTCGGCCATTTTTTAGGGAATGGAAAAGTCAAGATGCGTCCAATATTAAAAATGATATCGGACAAACCCTTCTATGGCCGCATATTCTGCCAAACCTAGTTTGCGATATTTTTCCGCTGTGCTTTTGTTCCGTTCCTCTGCTCGCATCCAGAATTCCCGGGTATCGTCACCTTGAAACATGACACCATCTTTTTGGGACTGATGGCAAAAGATGGCGTTTCGTTTTTTCATGACTTGGGCAGGACTCATGGGAACCGCCATTTCTATTTCGTGAATATCCCATTCGTGCCATGCACCCCGATACAACCAAACCCAACAGTCTTCCATGTATTTTTTGGTCTTTAAAATCTGAAGGGCGGCAAGGACAGCGTCCAAACAGACACTATGGGTACCATGTGGGTCAGCGAGATCACCGGCAGCATAAATTTGATGGGGTTTAACTTCCTTGATGATACTCACCATAATATCAATATCATCTTGGGTCAAAGCGTTCTTTTTTACCGTGCCTGTTTCATAAAATGGAAGGTCCAGAAAATGAACGTTCCCATCGGGGAGTCCCAAATATCGCGTGGCGGCATATGATTCCCCTCTTCGGATACTTCCTTTAAGTTTTCGCACCTCAAGCGTATCAATCGCACTTTCGGTTTTGGTCGTAATGGCATTAATTAGTGAACCTGCCTTTTCGGATGGATTTACGGTATTTAAAACCTCCGCAAATTTCAGGGCTTCGGTATCGGTCACGGCGATATTCCCTGAAGTCTGATACGCCACATGTACCTCATGTCCTTGACTGATCAGGCGATCAAAAGTACCGCCCATGGAAATCACATCATCATCTGGGTGTGGACTAAAAATAATGGTCCTTTTTTTAGCAGGTGCCGCCCTTTCCGGTCTGTTGGTGTCGTCTGCATTTGGCTTACCACCGGGCCATCCGGTTATGGTATGTTGTAAGCGATTGAACATTTTAATGTTCAGATCGTAGGAGTCCTGCTGGGCCAATAACCCAGACATCCCATTATCGTTATAATCTTTATCGGTAAGACTTAAAATGGACTTGTTCAAGGTAATACTGAGCCATAGTACGGCTTTGGCAGTAAGGGTTTCGGTCCATTCACAAGACTCGTCAACCAACCATGGGGTTTTGTTTCGGGTCAGTTTGCTGCCCGCACCATTGTCCAAGACAAAAGTACAGTTGTGATGTCTTTGGAGATAGGTGGCGGGCACTTCGGATGAAATTTCACCCTCAACGGTTTTTTTGATGATATCAGCCTTATTCTGTCCCCATCCCAGAAGCACGATCCTTCTGGCATTGTGTACGGTTGAAATACCCATGGTTATTGCCCGTCTGGGTACGTTGACTATACCTAAAAAGGCTGGTGCGGCATCTACCCTGGTAATATGGTCCAAGGTAATGACACGCGTCCCCGAGTTATAATGTGAACCGGGTTCATTAAAACCAATATGACCTGTCCTGCCAATACCCAATAATTGAAAGTCAATTCCCCCATAATCCCTTATTTTCTGTTCATATTTTAAACAATAAGGTATAATGTCATCACCGGTCAGGGTACCATCGGGAATGTTTATGTTTTCCGGTGCAATATCTACGTGGTTGAACAAATGTTCGTGCATAAAGTACCAATAACTCTGACGGTTATCCTTTTCCATGGGCAGGTACTCGTCAAGATTAAAGGTAATTACGTTCGAAAAACTTAATCCCTCCTCTTTATGCATTCGTACCAGTTCCTCATAAACGCGAATGGGGGATGAGCCGGTGGCAAGACCCAAAACACAGGGCAAGCCCTGTTGTTGTTTTTTACGAATAAGTGCAGCCATTTCCTGGGCGACTATAATTGAGGCCTGACTTGAGCTGTCAAAAAGAACATTATGGATTTTTTCAAAACGTGTTTCTTCGAACTGTCCTACGGGTTTGTAAGAGATATCAAAACTCTTTTTGGGTATTGTTATGGTTTGCATTGTCCTAAATTGGTATTTCGAAATAGCGGTTTTATGCCGTTGTTTGGAACAAAGATACAACTATTTGCTGTTTTTTGCTTTTTTAAATGCTGTTTTTTGCAATTAATAACAATTTAATAACTTAAAAAAGAATAAAACTGCAATAAAAGGAAATCAATATCTTTGCTGAAGATTCCAGCTTTATGTTGAAAGAAGAGCGCCAGCGTACCATATTAAATGAGGTCGAGTTACATAATCGGGTATTGCTAACGGACATTGCCGAAAAATTGGATGTTTCCATTGATACCGTGCGGCGGGATGTTAAGGAATTGGATGCGGAGAATCGATTGCGTAAGGTTCATGGAGGTGCCGTATCCCTGGGTTTCGCCAATTACAGTCCTGCCAGGAACAATGTGTATGCATTGGAACAGAAAACGGCGATTGCCCAAAAAGCACTTGGATTGATCAGGGACAATAGTGTTATCTTAATTGATGGAGGTACCACTTGTTTGGAATTGGCGCGATTGATTCCTCCACAACAAAGTATCACCTGTTTTACATTGAGCCTGCCCGTAGCCATGGAATTGCTCAATAAACCTAATATCGAAACTATTTTTATTGGAGGTGTGCTATCCAAGGATTCCCAAATCTCCATAGGCGCCAATACCATACATAATTTATCACAGATCAAAGTTGATTACGGTTTTATAGGGACGGGTTATGTGGATGCGAGCTACGGACTGACGGAATTTGATTGGGATATTGTACAGACCAAAAAGGCAGTGATCAAAGCTTCAAAAAATACGGTTTTGCTCAGTATCTCTGAAAAGTTGAATTCCCAACATCGTTACAAGACCTGTGATATCAACGAAATCGATACTATGATTACCGAGTTGGAACCCAATCACCAGCTTCTCAATAGTTTTAAGGACCAAAATATCAAGTTGCTTTAGTATGGCAGAATTTAAAAAGATAACGGAACAGGCTTCGCTCCACGATCATTTGGAGCAACAATCAACCGGAGCTTTGCTCAGGGGAATCAATCAAGAGGACAAAAAGGTAGCTGAAGCTGTGGGGAAAGTCGTTCCACAACTGGAAAAACTGGTCGATGCCCTGGCCGTCCGGTTTCGAAAAGGAGGGCGTTTGTTTTATATCGGTGCGGGGACCAGCGGTCGATTGGGAATCTTGGATGCTTCGGAAATTCCGCCAACTTTTGGTATGCCCCATGACCGGGTCATTGGCTTAATAGCAGGAGGGGACGGCGCCATACGCAAAGCTGTGGAGTTTGCTGAGGACAATACCATTCAGGCATGGAAGGATTTAATGGAATTCAATATCAATTCCAATGATACCGTAGTGGGCATCGCCGCTTCTGGCACTACGCCTTATGTGCTGGGAGGCGTAAAGGATGCCAAGGAAAATGGCCTCCTGACCGCAGGAATTACCAACAATCCAGGTTCGCCACTGGCCACCTCCGTGGATATCCCCATTGAAATTGAAGTAGGACCTGAGTTTGTCACGGGGAGTACCCGAATGAAAAGTGGTACCAGTCAAAAGCTGGCGCTTAATATGATCTCTACGGCCCTAATGATTAAAATTGGTCGGGTAAAGGGCAACAAAATGGTGGACATGCAATTGAGCAACAATAAGTTGGTGGACCGCGGAACACGGTATTTGGTGGAAGCGCTGGATATGGATTATGCCAGTGCGGAAAGGGCGTTAAAAAAATATGGTTCGGTTAGGGAGGCGATTTCCCAACTAAAAAGGTGAAAACCGGAAATGAATGATTTTGAAAGCCGTCTAAAGGGCGGTCATCCCAACTCGCTCGGAAACACCATTGAAGTGGTAACAGAGGCACTTACCGACCATAACTTGTTCAATGAACTTTTTGAGTGCTATTTTTCTGATGATGCGGAGGTCCGTTTACGGGTGTCCAATGCCATGAAACGAATTTGTAAAGCCCAAAAAGCGTTGTTATTGCCCTACATCGATAGGTTTTTGGACGAAATTTCAAAAATTGACCAGCCTTCCACCCAGTGGAGGTTATCCCAGCTTTTTATGCAATTGGAAAAAGATATGACCCATGACCAAAAAACAGGCAGCTTTGAGAATTATGCAACATAATTTAACCGATAGTTATGACTGGATCGTACTTAACCAAACTATGGAAACTTTGGGAAAATGGGCAAAAAAGGATACTGATTTAAAGGGCTGGATCATACCTTATTTGGAAAGATTAAAGACCGATGCACGTAAGTCGGTTGCCGAGAAAGCCAATAAAACTTTGACAATGCTCTTATCCTAAAACATTCCGTCGTTAGGATACCACAATGAAATCCGTGGACCGTCCTTTTTTAGAATTTTTATATTTGGGAATAACCTTAAGCTGTGCTCCTTGTCCATAATTCTAGTGGACGCCGTTATTACATTTTCGAATGCCATGATTTTGGCAT
This sequence comes from Muricauda sp. SCSIO 64092, assembly GCF_023016285.1. Classification (GTDB taxonomy): domain Bacteria; phylum Bacteroidota; class Bacteroidia; order Flavobacteriales; family Flavobacteriaceae; genus Croceivirga. The sequence continues at coordinate 439,988 of NZ_CP095413.1, read as the reverse complement.
TGGTCTTTCCGAATATTATGGTATTGTTATTCCTTTTCCCTGAAGCAAGGCCCCAACGATCCTAGTATATCAAGTTAATAAAAAGGAACGTTTTAGCAGATTTTTGGCAAAAACAGCAAAGTGACCATTATTTGGGGTCCAGTCTGTAGATTCCCTTTCCCTCTATACCAACATAAATCAGACCATCGGGTCCCTGGTTCACACTCCGTACCCTTCCCATGCCATCCAACAGTTTTTCACGATAGGTTACCTTGTTATCCTCCAAGACAAGGCGTTCCAGGTATTGGAAGACCAAGGATCCTGCCAATACGTTCCCCTTCCAGTCGGCATACTTGTCAGAACCAATGACCTCCAATCCGGAGGGTGCTATGGAAGGTACCCAATAGTAAATGGGCTGTTCCATGTCCGGTCTGGAGGTTTCATCCGTAATTTTGGTACCGCTGTAATTAATACCATAGGTGATTATGGGCCAGCCATAGTTTTTTCCTTTTCGTACAATGTTCAATTCATCGCCACCCCTGGGACCGTGCTCATGAATCCATATTTCCCCGGTCGTGGGATGTTTCACCATTCCCTGTGGATTTCGATGGCCATAACTGTAAATGGCCGTTTTGGCCCCTGAGGTATTTACAAAGGGATTGTCATTGGGAATTTTTCCATCATCGTGTATTCTATAGATTTTGCCGCCATCGCGCTTGATATCCTGTGGGTTTTCATCCCTACTACCGCGGTCACCGATTGAGAAATAGAGGTATCCATTGTTATCAAAAGCCATTCTGGAACCAAAATGGTACGGTTTACTGCTATTTGGACTCGCTTTGTACAGCACTTTTTGATCGGTCAATCGGTTTCCTTCGAGTTTTGCCCTCATTACTGCGGTATTGACACCCTTTCCTTCCCCTTCAGGAGATGCATAGGTCAAATAAACCCACTGGTTTTCAGCGTAGTTGGGATAAAGTTTTACATCCATCAACCCGCCTTGACCCAATACCTTGATTTCAGGAAGTCCACTGATTTCCACTTTTTTTCCATTCGTGTAATGGATAAGTTCACCTGATTTTTCGGTAAGTAGGATGGAACCGTCGGGAAGAAAATCAAAACCCCATGGAATTTCAAGATCGGGAACCACCAATGTTGCGCTAATTTGCTCTTTTATAGGAGTTTTTATGGTCTGATCTACGTTTTGGGCACAGCCCTGAGCAAGCAGTACAACGAAAAAATACAAGTGAATTATACAGTTTTTCATAATTTTATCGTTAAATGAAAGGAAAGTCCAGTTGAATTGCAGTTTTTTGTCGTTTGACTGGTATAAAGATAAGAAAGCATAAGCTATTGATTAGATAATTACAATTAGGAATTTTGGGCTTCCCAAACCCCGATTTTCCTTGAAAATCCAGACTTAACCTATGCCCAAGAGCAATACAAGGCGACTGCTGTATTCTCTGCTATTGGTGTTATCATCAGTTGTAGTTTCTTCGGCAGTATTTAATACTGGTTTTGAAAAAATCGTTGAAAGCTTCGATTTGCCCCTAATGGATAGCCCCAGTTCTGGGGAAACCACTAATCGTATTACTTCCAAAGCGGAAAAAGAAAACCTGGGAGCCACCATGCTGCTTCAGCCCATGTTTACTACCATCATTCAAGGTGCAGATGAACAAGTGGGGTGTAGTAACAATGGTTTTACGGTTGCCCGATTCAATCTTTGCGGGGATTCTGATGATAGGACGATTACATTGTCCGGAGGACCTTATGGTTCCGTGGAATGGCAACTTTTGGGCGGTTCCTGCTCCCCGGATATCAATGAGGATTGTCCAAACACCAATATTTCTTGCTATACCACGGTAGCTACTTCCCAGTCCTTTAATCTTGATGCGAGTACGGTTCCAGCAGGACCTGGTGCAGAATTCAGGGTAGTTGCCGATGGGCAACAATTTTTCTTCAAGGTCAAGAAGAGTACCATAACGCAAACTTTTGTAAAGCGTGACTATATCTGCGGGGTAGATGGTAGGATTCAGATTACCAATCTTTCCAGTGCTTATGAATTTAGCGTTGACAATGGAACGGGATTTGGCCCTTGGCAAGTATCTCCCATATTTGATGGACTTGCCCCTGGGACCTATATTGTTAGGGCCCGTTTGCAGAACACCCCCAATACTTGTGAATATCCCTATGACCCCATTGTTATCGAGCAATTGGACATAGGAATTGATGCGGAATTTATAGATGCACAATGTTTTGGGGATACCGGGAGTATTACCGTGACTGTGACCGATGTTCCCGGACCTTATCGTTACACCCTTTTGGATGAAAATGGGATACCCCAAGAGTTTACCACCTTTATCAGTTCCAACCCTTATACCTTCAATGCCGTGGGATTTGGAACCTATAGTGTGCAGGTGGAGACACAGCAGTGTACCGGGGACATTGCCAATGGGATTCCAGCTCCCAGACAAAGTTTGGACATTAACGGCAATCCCATTACCATTGGGGATGGGATAGTACCCCTGGCCGCTTCCACCGAGGTCAATGAAAGTTTAAGTTCAGAACCGGGATGTGGCTCGCCCAATGTTGACATTATTGTTCGGACATCAGGTGGTACGGCCCCATATACCTTCACGGTGAGTGATGGGGGTAATTCAGGAGGTTCATATACCACGCAAACCACATATACGGTAAGTAGTGCCGGAACATATGATTTTACCATTACCGATGCTAATGGATGTATTATTACGGCTTCGGCCAGTGTACAGGAACTGACACCGCCGGATGTAACCGTGGCTGGAATAGATGGTACCTGTAGCAATGGAGGGGCGCGATTGGATATCACCGTGGTCGATGCCAAGGGCTATAATCTGTCCTTTAGGGCCTCACCGGGTGACCCCTGGAGTACGGATCCCTTACTTTCCGTAGCTGCAGGAACGTATACGTCCATTCAAGTTCAATATGAGCAGGGTGGATTCAGTTGTTTTATAACCCTACCTGATTCCATAACCGTCACGGAGACCGGTGCCATAAATGGAGCGGATCCCACTTGGATAGATGTATCCTGTAATGCTTCGGGTGGGGTGGACGATGGATCAATTACTTTTCCTGGAGCCTATTCGGGAGCAGGCGGTGGTCCCTTTGAGTTCAGTATCAACGGTAGCGATTTCTTTCCACAACAGGTATTTAACAATCTATCGGCTGGGACATACACACCTGCTGTGCGCAATGCTGCTGGTTGTAGACGTGATTTTACCGCTATCACCATAGCGGATATCGATCCACCGACCGATATTGATTTTACCCAAAGCAATACCAATTGCGCTGCCAATACTTCGGACGTTCAATTAACGGCCACTGCTAATTTTGCAATAGCTACTTATGAGGTGGTTAGTCCAGTAACCATCAATAATATGGGCAATGATACTTTTGTTGGACTTACCAATAATGTAAACCATACCTTTCGAATTACCGATGTCAACGGATGTACCTATGAGGAAAGTTTTACACCTGCGGTAATAAGTACAATTCGAGCAAGGGTAAAATCTGGGGGGGACCTACGGGTTTGTCCTGGGGGTAATGATGGTGAGGCCACTTTCCTGGTTGATGGTTTTACGAACAACTATACCTATAATATCAATGGAGGCACCGAAAGTGCACCACAAAATAACCTTGAAGTTCCCATAACCAATTTAATCGCGGATACGTATACCATAACGGTTACCGATGTGGACACCGGTTGTCAAGACACCGCCAGCGTAACCGTTGAAGAACCAGCTTCCCCCTTGAGCATTACTCCGGATGTGACTGCAATGAGCTGTGCCAACAATAATATAGGTAGGGTAAGGGCCAATGCCTCTGGTGGCTTTGGGACCTATCGTTATGAATTGGATTGGCCTACGCCTCCCGGAACTACACAAGGCCCTAAAAGTGGTCGTGTTTTTGGTAATCTTACCGCCGAAGGTACCTATACCTTAAGGGTCATTGATGCCGAAGGATGTACGGCAACAACAACCTTTTCCTTAAGTACGGTGGATGCCCCCACCATAGCTTTGGGTACTGTGGACAATTGTTTTTCGCCTACCAATGACGGTTCCATAACCGTTAGCTCAACCGCAGGAACGGCCCCTCTGGCGTCACATGAGTATCGTATTAATGGGGGTGCGCTCCAGGCAAGTCCCACTTTCTCTGGATTGGTACCAGGCACTTACACGGTGGAAGTGGTTGACGGTAATAACTGTACAGATCAGCTGCAGGTGACCATTCCACCTCAGATCCAAATTAATTTGGACTTGGTTACGGAGATTCCCTGTGGTGGGAACGGCGAAATGCAAATCAATATTAGCGGCGGTGATATCAGCAACCTTGCCAGTACATCGTATACCATATTTTTAAATGGAAGTCCTGTGGCAGGGCATACAGGAATACCAGTACCTTCCAATCCATTCAACTATAACGTTCCCCTGGGCAGTGATGGGGATTACACCGTAGAGGTAACGGACAATAATGGATGTACCAATGTTTCGCCACCATTGACCTTTACGCCACCAGCGAGTATTTTGGCTACCGCGGACGATGTTGGGCCAAGTTGTGGCGATATAAGCAGTGGCTATGTTGAAATTATTCCCGATATATCTGCAGGAACCCCACCTTTTCAAGTGGCTTTTGCCCCAGGTACCGGTGTCTTGATCGATGATCCGTTCAATCCGGATCCATTGGGAGTTTACAACTACAGTTCACAAACCATATATTCCGGAATTCCCGCCGGTACATATGAATATATCGTAAAAGATGCCCGAAACTGTACCACTGGGGTACAGACCGTGACGGTAAATCCGGATACGACGGGGCCACCCCTAACCACAGTTTCCCCTCTTGGTGCTACCTGTAATTTAGGTGCGGTGTCTGGGGGTATCCGCATCGATGGGATTACCGATGGTGTGGCCGATTTTACGATTATCATTGAGGATAATTTTGGAAATGAAATTTTGAGAAGGGAAAATGTTGCCTTGGCCGATTTGCCCTTGGACATCAACGACCCTTTATTGGTTGAAGGTAATTATACGGTTATTACATTGGATTCCAGAGGATGTATAGACCAGGATGTTGTTGCCATCAATTCGACGGATTTGGATATTGTACCGGATTTTGTAGTACCAGACGTCTGTCAACCGGGAATTCTACCCCAATGTGTTGAGATTGTTAACGGTGTTGGACCTTTTAGAATTCGTTTGGTGACCGACCCACCATCAACTTATGTTTCACCTAATGGTGGAGCAAGAAGACATTGTTTTGCTGATTTAGTTCCCGGGGCTTCCTACACGGTTGAGGTAATCGATGACGGTACCAACTGCGTTTATTTCGAAACGGTTACCATCCCGGATGAGAGTACTCCGGTTGATGTCGCCTTGTCCATTGACAATGGAAACTGTAACGGCGAGGATGTTGAACTTATTTATACTATTACAGGTACCACAGGGCCATTTGATATCATCATCAGAAATCTTGATACGGGTGCGATTGTGACCGATGTGACAGGGTCTACGGCGACCACGGATACTTTTTTGGTACCACAAGGGTTATATGGTATTTCGGTAATCGATACGGTCAGCGATTGTGTGGGGGGAGATACGGTTGAAGCTACCCTGAACATGCCAAGGGTCGATGTCATCGACAATCAGAATGCCAACTGTAATGAATTGGGACAATTGACCGTTCGCGGTAGTGGCGGTACGCCATATCCACCCACAGGAGCGGGATCACTTCCGGATGGATCACCCTATGAGTATGCTTTTGTTGATGCTGGCGTAGCACCGATAGCTGGTGATTACGGTACGGCAACTACGGTGTACTTGCCAGGAACGTTGGCCCCTGGAACGGCATATGATATTTGGGTCCGTGACTCCAGAGGCTGTGAATTTCAAACTTCGGCCACCATTGTTCAATTGGATCCGGATTTACCCATACCTAGCATTACAGTGAACAATCAGTGTGATGCTGTACCGCCGGTGGGAGGCTTCCAAATAGATTTGGAAATGCCGGCCAATGTGGATAATCCCACTTTTACCTTGGGAGGCCAAACACTGATCCCCGTTTATGATCCCCTTATACCAACAATAGCTACCTTCTATGTGCCCAGTGTGGGAGTATATGATGTGTATGTCATAGATGCCAATGGATGTGATGTCACCACAACGGCAGAGGTATTTCAATTGCTGTCGGCTTCCGGTGGTTTTGATACCGATCCCACCTGTGAAGATCCCGATGGAATCATAAGGGTAACGGCCAATGGGGGTAGTGGGGATTTTGCCTATCGTTTAACGGGCCTTGATGTTAACTCCAATGCCGTTGATATTATAGATCCAAATGCCGATGGTGTTTTTGAAAACATCCTACCGGGTTCATATCAGGTAGAAGTAACCGATAACCAGGTGACCGGTGCGTTGGGAATCAACTGTACGACCACGGTCAGCAATATTATCAGTACCGCTCCGGTACAACCCCTTATTGCAGATACGGGTGAGTCCAATATTAGCTGTAATGGCGCCAATGATGGTAGTATCAATGTGAGTTTGAGCCCGGGTACGGATGTGGATGGTATTCGAGAATACAATTTGTATTCCGCTACATTGCCATTATCGGGAACTGAAACCCCCGTAGCTACGAATACCTCGGGGTCTTTTGTAAACCTGGGACAGGGAACTTATGTTGTTGAGGTGGTTACGGACAAGCTTTGTACGGATGTAGCTGAGATCACCATTACTGAACCTCCGGTATTTGAAATTACCGCCAGTGATGCCACCCTTACCTGTGAAAATGGGGTCAATCGTTTTAGTACGGCTACCATATCCGCCCAAATTGTTACTGCTGGAAATGGAGGGCCTTACGGCTATCGTATAGATGTAAACGACAGTTATCAAAGCAGTCCGAATTTTGATATTGTTGATGATGGTACCGATCAAACGATAACGATTTATGCCATTGATTCAAACGGTTGTGAAGACAATGTGACGGTAACCGTTTTTGCGCCTACGGATGTGGTGCCCAGCATTGCCACGCTGAGTGCATTGACCTGTGTTGACCCGGAACAGGTAGAAATAACCGTTAGTGGAACCTCCAACTTTACGGTGGTTACTTCAGGACCATCGGGAACAACGGTAGGGGATGTAGTGGTCACTGGTGGTACCACGGCGGTAGTTGATTTGCCCGATGCCGGGGATTATTTGATCGAGGTTCAGGATAATAGCCCCAATGGATGCAGCTATCCATTGCCAAGATATACGGTAACTCCACCCACAGTACCTATAGTTACCATAACCGAAGCAAATCCCGTTTTCTGTTTTGGCGACCCCAGCGGTTCTTTGTTTATTGCGGTAAGCGACTACAGTGGGGTCTACAACTATGAAGCCTTTTTGCTGGATGTGAATGGCAATCGGGTTTTACCGGCCCAGGCAACAGGAAGTTTTGATACTGCGAATTATCCGGATGTGAATGGTGAGGAAGCAAGGATAACAGGACTCCTTGGAGGAAATTATGAGGTTTCGATTACCACCATGGCCGCCCCTGGATGTTCAGGATTAAGTAATGTGACCACGGTTAGGGCACCAAATGGGCCATTGGTTCCTGAAGCCATTGAAATAGGCAATGTGACCTGTGCCGATGATAGCGGGGTTATCGAAGCCAATCTCAATGGAGGTTGGGACTATGCACCCTATGAATATCGATTGTTAAGGGACAACGATACTGATGGTACTTTTGAAACTGAAGTCGCTACATGGAATACGACCAACCGATTTGAAAATCTTCCCAGCGGGGAGTACCAAGTCGGATACAGGGATGTTGAAGGTTGCGAGACCACATTTGCTATTACGTTGAACCCTATTGACCCCATTCTTGCAGGAATACGCGAACCTCAAGGTTTGGTCTGTCCAGATGGTAACAATGCCGTTTTGGAGGCTTATGACCCTACCACGGGAGATGCCCTAACGGCCACAGCTGGAGCTACTGGAGGTGTTTTGGGAGCAGGGTACTTGTATCAATTGATCTATTTGGGAAGTAACAATATTGCCGATGAGATTTCCAGGAGCGGTCTACAAGCTTCCCCAACGTTTACAGGAGCCAGCGGCGGGTTCATCAGTGAAGGATGGTATGCCATTGAGGTTTCCTCGAGCTATGGTTGCGTTGGTGTGACCATTCCATACGAGGTTGATCCACCGCCACCCATTATTCCTGATTTGGTTCAAGTTCAAGCCCCGGGTTGTGGTGGTATAGGTCAGATGCGATTAAGTATTGAAAATCCAGAGGTCGGTTTTGAATATGAATATCGATTGGCCGATACGGCAGGTGGAAATCCTATGGACCCATTTATACGAATGGAAGATAATCTAGGAAATCCGGCAACGTCCGTGCTAATCGATGGGGTTCAAGGATTTTATCAATATGAAGTGCGTAAGATTAATGCGACAAACACCTGTGGAACCATTAATTCCAATGGACTCACCTTGGTTGATGCCCAAAATATTGATTTAGTGGTCAACCAACCCGATGATATTTCCTGTGCCAATGAGTTGGACGGTAGGATTGAATCGTTCTCTTCCGGAGGTGTGGGATTAAACACCTATACCCTGTATTTGGGAGATCCGGTTGATGCGTTTAATCCGTCACCTTCCGCAATGGTCGTACAATCCAATGACTTTGGAACATTTGAAGGATTGGATGCAGCTACGAATTATTTCATCACCGTTACCAGTGGTGTGTCATGTCAGGATATCGAAGGACCCTTCACCGTATCCAGGCCGGAACCCATCGTTTTTAATGCCACGGCAACACCAATTACCTGTAATGGGGAATCGGATGGGACCATTACCGTGGAGGTGGTGAGTGGAGGTCTTGGTTTGGTACAATTTGCGATCAGTCCAAACTTTAATGAATTCTTCAGTGACCCTGATAATCCGGGAGTCTTTACGTTCGAGGATTTGACCGGTGATGCGAACGGTCGGGAATATACCATTTTAATTCAGGATTCCGAAGGTTGTTCAGAGACTGCAATTGTTGAGGTCTTTGAACCGGACGAGCTTCAGGTCACCGGAACTTCAACCCCTGAGATTTGTCTGGGATTTGCGGATGGTACAGCGCAATTGAACATTACAGGCGGAACACCGTTTATGGATGCTATGGGAGTTACCTATTACGAAGTGAGTGTAAACTCGACTGCGGATGAGGATTTCCTTCCTAATTATACCCTACTGTTTGAAGATTTACAGGGAGGTGAAACCTATGCTTTTTTCATTCGGGACGCCAATGGATGTGTAACTTCCACCACCGTACCCATTGGAATAGGTGTTGATATCAATGCAGAGGCCGTAGTGGAATATGGTTGTGAGGGAATTTTTCCAAATAGCACTACCACTATTGTACCCCTTAATTCTGCTTCGCTTTCCGACATTCTGATCGCTTTGGATGTAGATGATATTTCCATTGCCGGTACTGAAAGAATGTGGGCAGATTTGCCCCCCGGTGAACATACGGCATACTTATATCACCCCAATGGTTGTACCACTTTTGTAGAGTTTGCCATTGACGCTTATGAACCCTTATCCGTAGAAGTGACCAAAACTGCTGCAGATGAAGTAACAGCGGTAGCTACCGGAGGTTTTGGGGATTATGAGTATTTCTTCCAAGGGGAATCCCAAGGAAGTGACAACGTTTTCAATATTATCTTTGATGCCACCATTAACGTTAGGGTCGTAGATGCACAGGGATGCTACGTTGAAGTGGTCTTTCCATTCAATTTTGAAGGAATGCCCGAGTTCCCCAATTTCTTTACACCTGATGGGGATGGGCTTAATGACGACTGGTTCCCGCGCAATAGGGAGTTCTTCCCCAATATTGATGTGATTATCTATGATCGCTACGGAAGGGTCGTTGCCCGTTTGGACCAAGTAAAAAAATGGAACGGGGATTATGAGGGAAAACCACTGCCAACTGGGGATTATTGGTATGTAGTGAATGCAAATGATAATGAAAAGCAGCAATTTGTGGGACATTTTACCCTGTATCGCTAGTTTTCACGTCAATGGAATTAATGGAACGTATATTTAGCTATCTTTAAAAATCAACTCACTTGTCATTTGTTACGTTTCAAATCGATTAAAGTACATTTCAAGAGATATTAAAATTGAAAGTGATTGTTGTTGTGTTATTTTGTGAGGAGAAAAAAAGCATCAAAGCACAATCTTTTTCTTTCAAACCTCATACTTAATGGAAAATAACCCCGAACCATCTGTGGATTCATTTTTGTTCAATGATAAAAATGAACTGAGTCCATCTTCACTGATTAAGCTGAATCTTTACTTAAACACGACTGACCGCAATCTTAAACCCTATCAAATAGATTATAACATCTTATTGTTGAGTTATCAGGCCTGGAGTGGAAGAAGTTTGGAGGAGTTCTGTGAAAAGCAGACGTTGAGCTATTTCCTGTTCAACCCCCAGAATGATTCGGCTGAGGCCAGGGAAGCAATGTATATGGATATCAGGGAGTTCTTAATGGGGAATTAAGCTTTTAAATTTATCGTTTTTTAATTCCAATTTATTTTTATTTTTGCATTCCATTTTCGGGATGTGGCCCCACGGCTGCACTCGGGATACCTGCCGGCAGGCAGGAACTCCGTCAGGTGCCCAGACTGCTTTTGCGGGAGGCGGATTTGAAAGTTGGGTTTTGAATATTGGAATTTAAAAAACTGAGTAGAGATGCCAGCGCACCAGCTGGCCCCTCGTTGCCAAAGGTCTACTAGACCTTTTGCTATCACTCGGTCCGGGATGTGGCGCAGTCTGGTAGCGTACACGCATGGGGTGCGTGTGGTCGCTGGTTCGAATCCAGTCATCCCGACGAACCTAGAAATAGGTCACAACAAAACACTGTTAATCGTATGATTATCAGTGTTTTTTGTTTTTATCCATTTTTTTGATGCCAAACAAAACCATCTAAAACCAATAAAAGGCGTGCAATGTTTCACTGGAATTGCGCTAACTTTATAGAGCTTTGAGGCATGATTTGACTTTCGTCCTTGCAAATTATCGTTGAACCAAAGTCATTGAAAATGAAAGTAAAAAGTACTTTCGCCATTATTTTCTTCACCAGAAAATCAAGGAGCAATTCCAAACAACTTTTCATCTATGTGCGTATTACCGTAGTGGCAAACGTGCTGAAATCAGTTTAAAAAGTGTATAAATTCCACGCAATGGGATTCCACTAAGAACAAGGGCAGGGGAAGTTCATCCAAAATCAGGGTTCTGAACGCTTATCAGGACGAAGTCCATAACAAACTACTAAGAAGTCATAAGGAGTTGTTAGGGGAAGATAAGATCATAACCTCGGAAGCCATAAAATCCCGTTATCTGGGAGAGTGAAGACTTACCCAAAAAACGCCATCATCCATGTTAAATGGGAAATTGTCCATGGTTTAGAATATCTAAGACATGTAATTTAATTGTAAACTAAAATTACATAAAATGTAAGTAATTATCTACAAAAACAAATTCTTATAACCTCTACAATTATGGATGCAAATATGAATCTTGGATATCAAGTATTATTTGATCGTTTTCACGAAGTGTTTGGTTCTCAAATAACCTATGATGACGACGAATGGAAAGAAGTTCTTAAAGCCATGTATTTATCTGACGATTGGTTATCAAAATGGATTGATATTGGTAAGAAGTCAGAGCTTTCCCCAAAATCAAATTGCGAGTACCAAAAACGAAGAACTGAATATGTTCATCATTTGTTGAAACAATATAACTTAGGTAAATTTTCCCAAAAAGCTACTGATCTTGGTTTATTATACTGTTTCTATACTTATCCCCATGGTATTAAACCTCAAGATGCCAGTAATCAGAAACGTATTAGCGTGTTTTCAAAAGCACACACATATTTGGTGTTGGCAACAGCGTCGATATGGCTCCTTGATATGTTATTTGATGATGTGCGTGAATTGTACGTTAATGGGAAATCAATTCTTGGAATTGTGAATCAAGTTTTAAATCATTTTGATGGAATTAAAGATAAAAATGTAAACGAAATTAGAACACCTCCAGATGTTTCCAATATTACGGAAAACAAACAAATCCAAAAATTATTTTATGAATTTTGTATTCTATTTGATCTTTGTTATGTAGAAGGATATAAGGTGCTTACATCCGAAACCCTTAAAATTGTATTTGATGAATATCGACGACAAATCGTATACTTCCATAATGAAATAGAAAATTATACACATTCAAATGATTCACCTATTCTTGAGGAATATATGAATACTCGAGTTCTTTCATCAGGATTTCAATGGGTTATTGTAAATCATATGCATATTCTTGCTCAAGAACGTAGTATTAATAACCAATCACAGATAACTGATTTTCTAAAATCAGAGATGACAAAATCTTCAGTGCGGTTTGCAGCAGAATATTGTTGTTTAATAAATGATATATTTTCTATTCTTAGCGATTCAAAACATGAAGTTGCTAATCCAGTCATATTTCTCAGTAAGCAAGAATATCCAGATAAGTCTAAGGCAGAACAATTGTATGCCGGAATTAATATGTCTATTGCTATTGCACAAGCTTCTTTCTCGAAACTTATAAATTTGCTACAGAATATATCTATCTCTTCGGAATTGGATAAAAAAATATATGATCTCTATATTGAAGTTCTATTCTTTGTATGCTTTAGCTCTACAACATTTCATATTCTTTCTCCTCGCTATAATTTGGAGCTTTGTAAGAAATACTTGATAAAAGAATAACAGTGTGTTATAAAAAGGCAGATAATCCTGTCATCCCGACTTTAATATTTTATTACTATTTAAAAACATTGATAATCAGGATATTATCAAGGTTTTATTTTTTGTTTGGGAAATACAAATGAGTTCATTAGAATCTAAATTGGGCAGTCTAAACGATGAAAACAGAGACGCTTTTTTAAAAGCCTATCGCGTTCTCGGGTAGCGAAAATCGGGATCTTAAAATCTGGTTTTATTTGCCCAAATTCCAGTTCTATCAGAAGTTTGGCATAAAATGTTATTTCTACCCAGAACTTTTTCCTTAAAATAGTTACCTACCATTGGTGAAAGCTCCGAGTAAATTAAGTACACTAACTCATTAAATCCATAGCCTCTAGGGCGAAGGCGGCACTAAGTTCCCTACTTCCAAAATAGGTATTGGATCTTGGCGCGATAAAAAGACCATACATTGGCCAGTCCCCATCTTCCAATTGATGGTCCAGCAATTTTATAAAATCTATCCTGTTGACAATTCCCAACTTCTTCATTGCGATACAAATCTGTGTTAAACCGAAATACCTCGGAATGGAAATATCTTACGTAATCATGGGCGATTTTCCATGGGACAGGTCAATTTAGGGTCGTATTATCGCTTTCGATGTACGGCAAATTTTGCAAGTTGCTCTAAAATGATTACACTTTCCTTTTCAAATTCCTTTAAACAGGATATGGCGGCTTCGGACAGCCTATCAGCTTCAATCTGTGCATTTTGAACAGAGCCAAAAAGGGATGGGTAAGTCAACTTGTTTTTATCTGCATGCTCACCCACCGGCTTGCCCAATGTTTCGGCACTCGAGGTTTTGCTTAGGATATCGTCCTTCGCTTGAAAGGCCAGACCTAAATAATTACCGTATGCCAATAATTTATCGGTTTGTTGTTCGGATAATTTACTGGAAATACACCCACCTAAAATGGCCATCTGGATGAGGGCGCTTGTTTTACCGGAATGTATGAATTGTAAGTTCTGCAAAGAGTACATTTTGTTATCCCATGATCCAGAATTCAAATCTGCACATTGGCCTTTGTGCAGCCGATCATTTAATTTTCTAAAAAGGGATATGTTCCCACAATACCGATGAAACGGGTACAACCCCTCTTCAAAGAGTCTTGAGGCCGCTAGGATTGCAGTATTACTTCCGTATTTGATATGACAGGAAGGCTCGTTTCTTCGAATGTTTCCATCATCTTGGATATCATCAATGATGAGGGTATACGTATGGATAAATTCGACTGCTTTGGCAAATTCGTTGGCTTGTCTTTCATTCCCATTGAATCCTTCGGAAATTGCATATACTATGGCAGGTCTGACCCTTTTTCCACCGTCCCCCAGATTCAACATGTAATACACTGCTTCATTGGTGGATTCAAGGCTATTGCTGTCGGGAAATCGGATGTTTTTAAATAGCGCATCCACTTTGGCCTTGGACCGGGCCAGGGTATCTACAAGTTGTTCCATTTTTATAGGTTAAGTTGCTACAGGTTGTATAGAACTTTTCAGGGGCATGAAATCGTTCTACAGTTTAAATTTAGTAGTAAACAAAAGTCAATTTTCACAAACTTTGTTAAACATAGGTTAAACTATGTGGCTTAAAAAATAGCAGGTTGGTGGCTCTTGAAGAAAGGCCAACACATATGTAAGTGGACTATAGTTTTTCCAGTTTGGCAAAACCAACGGTCTTTCTGTATATATCGGGAGAAACGCCCACTTTCTTTTTAAAAAAACGGCTAAAATAAAATTCATCGTCATAGCCCAAAGAAGCAGCTATCTGTTTTATGGGCTTTGAGGTCAAATAAAGTTCGCGTTTGGCCGCTATAACAATTCTATTGGTAATCAAGGCAGTAGGGGTCTGGTTCAAGAATTTTTTTACGATTCCGGCCAAAGTTTTGGAACTTATACAAAGCATGTCGGCATATTCCTGTGGCGAGTGCATTGTAGTGTAATTATTGTTTATGGCGTCCGTAAAATTTTGCAAAATCTCTGATTGCCTGTTGGTATAATTCAATATCGTATCCTTATCAAATTGCCTTTTTTGCCTAACGGCACCGATGAGAAAAATTTTCAAAAAAGCGACCAAAACCTCATGTTGGGCAATGGAGTTTCGATCCATTTCATTGGACATTAGACCGATAAGGTCAAAAAACAGGGTTTCTTCAACCAGTTTGAAAAAAGGCAGGGCATGAAAGTTTCCAAAAAGAATACCTTCCGTTTCAATTTCATTTTGATGCCTATACGTACAAAAAAAGTCTGGGTGGAAATTCAATAAAAACCCTGAGCACTCTTCTTGTGAGGTCATCATAAAAGGCTGATAGGGGGATAGACATATCATATGGTTTTCTTCGAGACGGTATTCCGAGAAATCCACCGATAGTTCCACACGATTACCACATAATAGAATAATGGAGTAGTAATTTTTTCGTTGCAGCCGATCAAACTGGTTCAGCGTATCGAACTGCTCAAGCCTAAAGGCCAATCCACCATTTTGCTTATCAATAATTTGGGACATAAGTATGTTTGGAAAGGAGCGAATGAATCGCTCCTTTCCTATTGTTCAGGGCTGTTTAATAGCTAAAATATCTATTTTTTGTATGTCCGATGTCTTAAAGTTTTCTAAATTAACAGTTGCCTTTTCCATAAGGGCTTGGGCCACTTTGCCGTTTAGGTGGGCGTCCCTCCCGATGTTTCCTGCAAAAGTATCGAATATGGCATACGTGGTGTCATCCAATTTAAGGGCATACCAGGACAATGTTCCAGGTTCATCCGCCACCAATTGCCTTCCGCTATCAAGAAAGTTCTCCACAGCTTTGGATTTTCCCGCTTTGGCCTTCATAATGACCAATAGGCCTTTGTTATGAATACCTTGTTTATGGTTTGAGGCGACCACATGTATTGGTCGTATATCCTTTTTGGCATCAAATCTTTCCAATAGGTCATGGGCATTTGCAAGCAGTGCTTTGGCAACTGGACCCGTTAAATGGGCCTGTCTACCTTCCTCAACTTCAAAGGTGTCATATATTCCGAAAGTTCTTTCATCTATTTGAAATGCGAACCAAGATACTGTTTGGGGCTCTTGGTCCACCAATGTGCGACCGCCCAATAAAAAGTCTTTGACTTCTTCCTCCTTGCCCGGTTTCGCTTTCATGGTCACCAATAACCCGAGGGTTTCCTTTTGTGTGTTCTTCATATTTTTTATTTTTTAGTTACGGTGCAAATTTTGGGCAGATCAAAAGACCTTGGAATGGATATTCGGGCCAATGGCATGGATAGTTTTCCAAGGTCGATAGGTTTATGCCATGATTCCAAAAGACCCAACAAGCACTTATTTGGTTGAAGTCGTTTCAACAACGTCCCTGTTCCTTCGTTTTCCGTCCCACTTTTTATTGGTTTCAACACTTTTTGTTTAAAACACATGTACGAATTACCTTTCTTAGATGCAGGATTAGCTTTAATAAATGGATTGGGCTACAGTACAAATACACTTTTAAATCAGAATATTTGGTTCATGAATGCAGACAATAAAAATACCAAGGGGAATTTGCAGAGAGCGATAGTTTTTTACCTGATTCTTTTGGCGGTTACAGCTTATTTTTTAATAAAACTGGGCGTAAGGATTTTTGAAGATATGTAATACGCGGGTATTGCCTTTTTAGGTTTTCCAAATTCAAATATACGGCCGGTGCAGCAGCGCCTTGACAGCGCAGCAAGAACCCCTGAGCTTGACTGTTGGTAGAACATATGGTGAAGAAAAAGTTGATAGTAGTAAGTCTTTTGGGCCGTACCCTCTCTTGGGTTAGCATTAATAGTGTTCATCGATTATAATTCCTAAGGGCAGGGTGGCGTCCCATAAAAAAGGCTGCATCACAATTAAAGATTTAAATGGCAAAAATTAAAAGAAGTAGTTATCCAATTTTTATGGGTATATCTCGGACCAAGGAAAGTGACTTTAATATCCAAAGGTCATTCTATGTTTTTGAACACAAAAAAATGCGTCACCGTTTTTTCAATAAACCAATAAATTTTAAAAATGCCCAAAAATTACTTGGATGAAAATGTGCTTAGCGCCGCTTTAAACCGGATGCAAGACATATTTGATATTTTCCCAAAGGTGTATTTGGCCTTTAGTGGGGGTAAGGACAGTACGGTCATGTTGCATTTGGCCCTACAGGTGGCGGAATTGGAGAACAGGTTGCCACTCGATGTATTGTTCGTTGATCTGGAGGGGCAATACGATACCACGATAAGGCACATTGAGGAGGTTGCGCTCCATACGGAAAAAATAAACCTACACTGGATTTGCCTTCCCCTGAACCTCCGAAATTCGGTCAGTGTGTTCCAGCCCCATTGGCGCTGCTGGGACCCTCAAGAATCCGAGAGATGGATCCGCCCCATGCCAAAGCACCCACAGGTGATATCCGATATTGGGTATTACCCCTTTTTCCACTATGGAATGGAGTTCGAGGATTTTGTGTACCAGTGGGGCAATTGGTTTTCCGATGGTGAGTTGTGCTCCTGCATGTTGGGCATTCGATCCGATGAAAGTCTGAACAGGTTCTTTTCGGTTACCGCCAACGGTTGGGGCGGGGAAAACTGGATGAGCAAAGCTTCGGAAGATTTGGTGTTTTCCTATCCCATTTATGATTGGCGTACCGAGGACATATGGCGGTATGTGGGCAAGCAAAAAATAAGGTACAATAAACTGTACGATTATTTTTATCTATGCGGAATCTCCATTCATAAAATGCGTATCTGTCAACCCTATGGGGAGGATCAACGCCAAAGCTTGGCTTATTTTCACGAAATCGAACCCGAAACCTGGAGCAAGGTGGTGGCCCGGGTCCATGGGGTCAATTTTGGGGCCGTTTACAGCAAGACCGCCGTTCTTGGTAGGATCAAGGTAGTCTTGCCAGATGGACTCACATGGAAAAAATATACGTACATCCTATTGCGTTCCATGCCGGAAATTACGAGGCTTCATTATACCAGTAAAATAGAGACCTTTCTCAAGTGGTGGGAGAACAACGGCTTTCCTTCCGACCTCATCCCGGACCAGGGCAACTTAAAGCTGGAAAATGCAGGGAAACTCCCCTCCTGGAGAAGGATATGCAAATGTATCATCAAAAACGATTGGTGGTGTCGCAGCCTTGGCTTTACCAGAACCAAGAAGACTTATGAAACCTTATACGTCAAGGAAAAGACCGCATCATGAAGAAAAGTATAAAACAGGATATCCTGGATGTTTTGAAGGAAACCAGTGGTATTCCCGAAGAAAAGAAAACGGAACTCGCAAATAGTATTATAAAAGTATTTGGACAATATAAAGAACCGGTTTCCGAAGTACTATGGGTGCCCATAAATACCCTTTTGCCCAATTCGTATAATCCCAATAAAATGGCCGCTCCGGAAAAGCGGTTGTTGCTCCGTTCCCTGATCGATCACGGAATCACCATGCCCCTGCTGGTCTGTGCCGAAAAGGAACAGCGTTACACCCTGATAGATGGTTATCATCGCTGGAGACTTATCAAAAAGAACAAGGAATTACTGAAAAGATTGGGCCGTAAAGTCCCGGTAGTCGTATTGGACCTGCCCAACAGTGATTGTATAGTGGCCACTATTAGGCACAATAGGGCCCGGGGACGGCATCAAATCGGGGAAATAAGCGAGGTGGTAAAGATTTTGTCCACAAACGGATGGCCTCCCGCGAAAATAATGGATGCGTTGGGAATGGACGCAGATGAAGTGTTGCGCTTAAAGCAGTTCAAAGGGCTTGGGGAGATGTTCAAAGATGGCGATTATTCGTCATCGTGGAACTGATGGTATCAACACAAGGATTGGGTATATGATGCCCTGATGTGGTTTTATTCTGAAGCTGTACCCATACCGTGATTACCCTTTCCCTTTTTTTATATGGTTATAGCGGTAACGCACCGATTGTTCAATTTATCTTCCATAATAGTAGATATTATGCCGCCATTCCAATTTTCATATGCCGAATCTTCTTTTTCCACAACGGCCGAAGGCATTTTTAGTCGCTTTATGGTTCGGGTGGCCATTTTATGAAGATTCAACAAATTTTCACAAGTCATTTAAGGACCCCATTTTGGATCGGTCCCCAATAATGAGGCTTTAGTCCCCAATTCAACCGACTTCGACACATTTTTATGGCTGCGCATGGAATAGGTTCAATCTTCGTCCGTGAAATAAAAACCTAACTTAAAAATGCCCTTGCGATTTACATCCATGGCCTTCATATTGAGTTTTGTTATTTGCGCCCAGGCCCAAATAGCTACGACCGCCAAAAGACCGTTCGTTGACTTGTCGGCTTACAGCGTGAGTCTATCGGATGATGTTATGACCTTGGCCATAGGAAACCACCAGGGCGATAATGACGGTATAAAATCAGGTTGCGTAGGCGTATACAAAAATAGCTCCGGCATTTGGAGCCAAATAGGGGAGGTTATCCATGGGGAAGCAGTAAGGGATTGGTCGGGCTATAGTGTGGGCCTGTCCGGTGATGGCACCACGGTGGCTGTTGGAGCCAGGCGCAACCATGGGCGTAACGGCATAAATTCGGGGCATGTACGGGTGTATAAAAATAATGCCGGTGTTTGGGAGCAAATAGGTGGGGATATCGATGGTGAAGCACAGGGAGATGGCTCGGGCTATAGTGTGGACCTATCCGGTGATGGTACCACGGTGGCTATTGGAGCTGTGCTCAACAGTGGCAATGGCAAATCTTCAGGGCATGTACGTGTGTACAAAAACGATTCGGGAAAATGGATTCAGATAGGTGCGGATATCAATGGTAAAGCGGCAAAAGATTATTTCGGAGCAAGCGTGAGTTTATCCGGTAACGGCAAAACTTTGGCAATAGGGGCACATCAGGGAGGGGCATCATCGGGCTATGTAAGTGTCTATAAAAATGTATCGGGACGTTGGGTGCAAATAGGGAAGGATATTGTTGGGGAACCGACGGGAAATTTCGCAGGTTGGAGTATAAGCCTGTCCAATAACGGTAATTCTGTGGCCATAGCAGCATATAACAATGATAAAGGGAAAAGATACCCGTATGTCCGAACCTATCAAAATAGGGCCAACACATGGATACGGCTGGGCGCGGATATCGATGGCAGGACAATGGGGGCCGATTTATCAGGGTTCAACCATATGAGTTTGGGCAATGATGGTACCCTTACCCTTATGGGGGCCTTTGCGAAAAGAGGCATGAATGTACCGACCATAAACTACCTGCGCATGTATCGATTTAAAAAGAACTCCAATAAATGGACCCAGATATAAAGAGTTTTAAAGGTTTGTAGTTAGTTTTTTGTTTAGTTAGCGTATAGGGCTGCCCTATTTAACAAAATGTTCTTGTCAAATCGTTCTTGATGGAAAGATTTGAAAAAGTTCAGGGCTGATTTTAGTTAATGGGCAGCCTATATACCAATTAATATTTAAGAATCGAACAAAAGCCAATACGACAGCAGCAGTGAAAAAAATCACATCCCAATAAACATGTTCAAAGTTTTGCAAAAACAGATGAAACTAAAAGTATTGCATTTCGTCTTGTATGCTATAGTGCTTGCACAGATAAGTACCATCCTGTTCGGTGTAATCATACTGGTTAGGACTACTTTATTCCCATAGCAAAGCAACACCAAAAAACCATTAATCGTAAAAATGAAAAGACTTCAATTGATTGGTTTTTTTCTTGGTGTCTTTTGGTCTTCAGGCCAGGAAAGTGGTAAAAACGATACCTACAGGAATGATATAGCCATAAATTCCAGCTATTTAATGGCAGATTAGTCCGCTTATTTGGTATATGAAAATGCTTTTTCGAAGAATTTTTCCGCTGGGGTAGGTGTATGGTACGGAAGATACGGACTCAATAGCAGGGATTTTTATGAATCGCGGATGGGGATCATTCTGGTTGAAGACGGTGAATATTCCTTGAGTTTTGATGCTGTCAATTTTAACTCCAATACGCCTTATTATTCAGAATATATATCAGAATATATAGAGGTCAATATCACTAATTTTTCTGAAGACACCCCGGAAACCCATTATTTTATAGTGGGGGAATAAGGGCCTTTGTTATTGACAAAAGGTCTTTCCCTTATTGTTCCACAAATTGTTTAATTCCGAATTAAGGCTTGGATTTCAAGTTCCCTTCCCAATTTGGGAGGGCAAGTCGTTTTCCTCCACTATTGTTGAACCGTTTTCCAATGAATAGGTCAAGTACTGGATTCTTATTATCCCCAAAAACACCTTGTTATGTCCCTTCTTTAATTGGTTTCAGCACTGATTTTTGGACATTTCCCATGTATGGTTCTTTTTTACTTTGAATTTATATTCATTAACCTAAAAACCATTAAAATGAAAAAACAACTACACTTAATGATTGCTACCATCTTTGTGGTATTGGTGGGCATTAGCAGTTATGGCCAACAATTTACCGTTGATGGCATCAGATACGAAATTACGGCTACCGCTCCAGCCCAAGTTGAGGTGGTAGACTATATCGGTGCGACCACGGAAGTGACCATCCCCTCAACGGTCCGATACCAACTTGTCAACTATGCGGTGACCGCCATTGGCAAGGATGCTTTTAGATACAACCAATTGACCAGCGTAACCATTCCCAACAGTGTCACCCGTATCGAGAGTCATGCTTTTGCGTACAACAACCTGACCGAGGTGACCATACCCAGCGGTTTGGACAGTATCGGGGAACGTGCTTTTGCGTACAACAACCTGACCGAGGTGACCATACCCAACGGTTTGACCACTATTGGGGATTTTGCTTTTTACAATAACCAATTGACCAGTGTAACCCTACCCAACAGTGTGACCAGCATTGGGGATAGTGCTTTTCTAGACAACAAATTGACCAATGTAACCATACCCAACGGTGTGACCAGTATCGAGGATGGTGCCTTTGCCTTCAACCAATTGGCCAGTGTAACCATACCCAACGGTGTGACCAGCATTGGGAATAGTGCTTTTCTAGACAACAAATTGAACAGTGTGACCATACCCGAGAGTGTGACTCGTATCGACGAGGCTGCTTTTATGGCCAACCAATTACAAGGACATCTTGAAATTCCAAACAGTGTAGCCAGTATTGGGCCAGGTGCTTTTTACATTAACCAATTGACCAGTATCAAGATTCCCAGCAGTGTGACCTTTATTGGACAGCATGCCTTTACAGACAACTTGGACCTTCACCTGGTGATGGTGGAGCGTGACAGTCCTCCAACACTCCATGAAAAAGCGTTTAAAGACCTTACAAACCGTAGCCAAATAGATCTTATTGTACCTAAAGATAGAGTGCAAGCTTATTTGCACGGTGACTGGACGGGATTTAAGTCCATCACGGAAGATGTGGTCGATGACACCTTCATTTCGGATAATATCACATACAAAATTACCGAAACAGTCCCCGATAAAGAAGTAGCGGTTATGGACTATGACACCTCAGGAGGTACCAGTGTGGACATCCCCCCAACGGCCAACTACCAAGGCATCGATTTCAAGGTGACCGCTATTGGGAAATGGGCTTTTTATCTCAACAATTTGACCAGTGTGACCCTACCTAACACGTTGACCAGGATCGGGGACAATGCTTTTCAGTACAACCAATTAAAAGGACATCTTGAAATTCCCAACAGTGTGACCAGCATTGGGAGTCATGCTTTTGGCGATAACCAATTGACCCGTGTCACTATTCCTGAAGGTGTGACACATATTGGAGAGGCAACTTTTGCCGTGAACCAATTGACCAGTGTGACCCTACCCAACAGCTTGGAAACTATTGGGAATTATGCTTTTCAAAACAACCAATTGACCCGTGTGACCATTCCCAACAATGTGACCAGTATTGGGACCCATGCTTTTCAGAATAACCAATTGACTGAGGTGACCCTACCCAACAACTTGACCAGTATTGGGAACAGTGCTTTTTGGCACAACGATTTGACCGGGGTGACCCTACCGGTCAATGTGACCAGGATCGATCAATGGGCTTTTTGGGACAACCTAAACCTGGTCACCGTGAGGGCGAAGTCTACCAATGATCCCCTACCAACACTCGATAAAGATGCGTTCAAAAACCGTGGTCAAATAGACCTGATCGTTCCCAAGGGCAGGGTACAGGCTTATTCGGGCCATCCTGATTGGACGGGATTTAAATCCATCACGGAAGTTGCGGTCGATGACACCTTCGTTTCGGATGATATCACATACAAAATTACCGAAATAGTCCCCGATAAAGAGGTAGTGGTTATGGACTATGACACCTTAGGAGGTTCCAGTGTGGACATCCCCCCAACGGTCAACTACCAAGGCATCGATTTCGAGGTGACCAATATTGGAGAGGCTGCTTTTGCCGTGAACCAATTGACCAGTGTGACCATACCCAACAGTGTGACCCGTATTTCGAATTACGCTTTTCAGTCCAACCAATTGACGGAGGTGAACCTACCCAACAACTTAACCAGTATTGGGACCCATGCTTTTCAGAATAACCAGTTAACAAGTGTGACCCTACCCAACAGCTTGAAAACTATTGGGAACAGTGCTTTTTGGGACAACGATTTGACCGAGGTGACCCTACCGGTCAATGTGACCAGGATCGATCAATGGGCTTTTTGGGACAACCTAAACCTTGCCATGGTGACGGTGAAGGCTGACAGTCCTCCAACACTCGATAAAGATGCGTTTAAAAACCGTGACCTAATACACCTGATCGTTCCCAAGGGCAAGAAGGATATTTATTTGAGTAGTGACTGGACGGACTTCAAGTCCATCACGGAAGATGTGGTCGATGACACCTTCATTTCGGATAATATCACATACAAAATTATCGAAATAGTCCCCGATAAAGAAGTAGCGGTTATGGACTATGACACCTTAGGAGGTTCCAGTGTGGACATCCCCCCAACGGCCTACTACCAAGGCATTGATTTCAAGGTGACCAGTATTGATAATCAAGCTTTTATGAGCAAGAATTTGATTGAGGTAAACATTCCGGATGGTGTGACCCGTATTGGGCATAGTGCTTTTCAGGATAACCAATTGACCAGTGTGACCATACCCGATGGTGTGACCCATATTTTGGATGATGCCTTTTCAGCCAACATGAACCTTAACTTGGTGACCGTAAAGGCCAACGATCCACCAGATATTCAAGAAAGTACCTTTACGGACCGTGACCAAATAGATCTGGTCGTTCCCAAGGGCAGGGTACCGGCTTATTCGGACCATCCTGATTGGACGGGCTTCAAATCCATCACGGAAGATATAGGGATCGATGACACCTTCATTTCGGATAATATCACATACAAAATTACCAAAATAGTCCCTGATAAAGAAGTAGCGGTTATGGACTATGACACCTCGGGAGGTACCATGGTGACCATCTCCCCAATGGTGGCTCATGGCCCGAACACCTACACGGTGACCGCTATTGGGAAATGGGCTTTTTATGTCAACAATTTGACCAGTGTGACGATACCCAACACGGTGACCGGTATTGGGGAAAGTGCTTTTGAAAACAACCAACTGACCCGTGTTGTCATACCCAACGGTGTCATGGATATCGGGAAAGATGCTTTTTACGGTAACCAATTGACCAGTGTTGAACTCCCCACCAGTGTGGACAGTCTCGGGCAACGGGCGTTTGGCGACAACCAATTGGACAGTGTGGCCATACCCGATGGTGTCACCAGAATTGAGAAGTGGACCTTTGCCGAAAACGACCTTAAAGAGGTGACCATACCGGGCCTTGTGGAAAGTATAGGGTTCCAGGCCTTTTATGACAACCCAAACCTTGGCTTGGTGAGGGTGAAACCTAACGATCCCCCAGCGCTCGATGCAGATGCCTTTCAAAATCCAGGCCGTGACCAAATAGACCTGGTCGTTCCCAAGGGCAAGAGACAAGATTATATAGATGCAGATTGGACGGGCTTTAGGTCCATCACGGAACCGGCAGAGCACGGGGACATCTTCATTGTCGATAATATATCATACGAGATTACTTCCTTGACCTCTTATAAAGTAAAGGTGGTGGACTATGGCATTACGGGAGGAACGGTGACCATCCCCCCAACGGCCAACTATCAAGGCATCGACTACGAGGTGACCGCTATTGGCGAAGGTGCTTTTTATCAAAGTGGCTTGACCAGTGTTGAGATACCCAATACGGTGACCAGTATCGAGCATTTTGCTTTTCATGGTAACGCCTTGACCGAGGTCACCATACCAAACAGTGTGACCAGTATTGTTCTTGGGGCTTTTTGGAACAACTCAAACCTTACCACAGTGGTGATAGAGGCCACCAATCCGCCACTGTATTATCAAATCTTTGGTCCTTCAGAATACGTCATCGAGCAAATAGACTTGATCGTACCTGCTGGCACTTGGGAGGCATATTTTGCTGCAGGTTGGCACGGCTTTAAGTCCATTACAGAGGCACCGACGACAGGAAAGAGTGCTGTGGTACAGGGCACCAGTCCTAAAGCATCCCCTTTAGAAAATGTGGTGGCACCTGCCCATGTTGATGTTGCTAAAGCTAATGCGCGCAACAATGTCAGCGTCTACCCGAACCCAGCACAAGATGAGATCAACATTGGACTACCTGATGGCGAAGCGTTACGGCAAGTGAAGATATACAATGCCCTTGGGGTCCATGTCCATTCGGCGAACACCCTGCAAATGGATATAAGTCATTTATCCAGCGGTACATATATAATGGAAATAGAGACCAGGGCTGGGGAGAGGGTGGTCAAGCGGATACTTGTAAAATAGGCTGCACCGCCACGGATAAATGGACAAACAATGATCGTCCGCTTTGTAGGATACTGACATGGTTCTGCGCCATTCCGGACCTGCCCGCGATACCGCAGGTGGGCAGGTCTCCCATTGCACCGATGAACGCGGGCTGGCGCCCGTGGGCACCTATGTATGCGTGATAGACTACAACGAACCGGGGCTGGGCCACGAGGCAAAAATGATCTATGTGAATTATTGATGGTTGATGGTTGATGGTTGATGGTTGAATACTGAGGACTGAGTTAGGAGTGGGTTTTTGAGTTGGCAGCTTTGAGTAGGCAAAGTGAGGATTAAGGATTGGGGTATGAGGAATGAGGACTCGCTTTTCCCTTTCGAAATTATGCTTTCAATGTAAAGGTCATTTCGAACGTACGTGAGAAATCCCAATAACAAAAAAACCACATACCTTAAAAAGCTGTTCGAAGTCTTGGACTTCGCACTTATCGCTTCCTTTATTTACTCCGAAGTGAGGAATGAGGAGTGGGTACTGAAGACTTAGGAGTAGGTTTTTGAGTATGCAGTAAGTGGGGTTGAGGAGTGAGGAGTGAGGACTCGTTTTGCCCTTTCGAAATTATGCTTTCCAAATAAAGGTCATTTCGAACGTACGTGAGAAATCTCAATAAAAAACCTCCACATACCTTAAAAAGCTGTGCGAAGTACGTGTATCCATTGTAAAAGCAGCGCCACAAAACCGCATTCCATCCCTTTTTCCAAAATCCCAGAAACATCCTGTTATGTCCCTTCTTTGATTGGTTTCAGCACTAATTATTGGCTGTTTTCCCTGTATGCTGTCCTTTTAACACTTATTAATATTCAAAATGTTAAAAAATAGTATTATGAAAAAACAATTACGATTACAATTAAAGCTATATGCCCTCCTCTTTGGCCTGATAAGCTTAAACGGTTACGGCCAATCACAGATAGGAGAGGATATTGTAGATAGATGGGGCCATTTAGGCCTGGGAGACGCTGTAAGCCTGTCGGAAGATGGCAATACAGTTGCCATAGGAGTCTGGGCAGTCAATTGGTATGATCCAAGCAGTGCACTTGCAGCAAATGGTATTTATGGGAACAATGGTTCTGTGCGTGTATATACTAAAAAGGTTCTCTATGGGCTTAATGGTCCTCATGGGATCGGATGGGAACAAGTGGGCGATTTTATATACCCGGAACCCCTTATAGAGATGGATTACCTCGCGCACCGGTCAGGAAGAACCCTTCAGCTATCGGATGATGGGTCCGTTCTCGCCATAGGAAGCAGAGGCAATTATGGCCGTCTCGGCGGAAAGACACATGTAGGTCGTGTACGTGTATTTAAAAAAACGGAAGATCCCCCATCCCCAGGCGGCTATAAGTGGGTGCAAGTGGGCAATGATATTGAAGGTACACAGGCATGGAGTCAATCGGGATTTGATGTGAGCCTGTCCGGGGATGGCACTACCGTGGCCATGGGAGCCCCATTCTTTGACGCTGACGGCCTTTCCGATGCTGGACAGGTACGGGTGTTCAAAAGGGATGCCCGCGATAACTGGGTCCAACTGGGCAGCGATTTTGAAGGTCAGTCAGCGCACGAACGTTTGGGGATAGGCGTGAACCTGTCCGAAGACGGTAACACCCTGGCCATGACAGCGCTTCATCTTGGACCAGTATATAAAAACGAGTATGATCATAAATTTTGGGATTCTGAAGGTGTACTGACCAAAGTATATAAAAATGTCAACGGTGATTGGGTCCTGATAGGTGATTTCATAAGTGGTGAAGGGACGGTCACCCGTGATGATAGAGGGGCATATGTACGGTTGACCGGAGACGGCAATGCCATGGTGACGACTTCGTTCGTTGATCATTCCGTACAGGTGTATGAAAGGGATGCCGAGGATAACTGGACCTTGAAGGGCAATGAACTAAAAGGGGGATTTGGATATGGCATCGCATTGTCCGATGATGCAAATATCTTGGTCGCGGGGGAACCCGGGAGGAGATTTAATGGTTTCCCCAGTTACGGTGGAGTAAATATTTACAAATATCGCCCCGATAATAATACCTGGAAGGTAGTAGCTGGTTTTAATGGTGAACATAGGGCTCATGAGTTGGGCAACGTCAACAGTCTCAGTCTGTCCTCGGACGGGTCGGTGCTCGCCATGGGAGCTTCGGACTATGGTTTTGATAATTCAACTGGTCATGGGCTGATATGGGGCCAGGCACGCATGTTCAATATTGGCGTTAGTGGCGTTTCCATACAAGGGGCACCGGCAACAGTGAATACCACAGATCCCTTTGAAGTTACTTTTAAGTTCGATAGGGGGGTAACCGATTTTAACGAAGGGGATATTGCTATTACCAATGCCACGGTCAGCAATTTTAAGGCCGTCGACGCATCCGAATATACAGCTACCATTACACCCATGTCCATCTGTGGCGACGATGACGATATCACCATCAACGTAGCTGCTGGTTCGGCCTTCGATAGGGACTCCGTCATGGCCAATCTGGCGGCACAGGAAGTCGTTGTCAAAACCGGGATTGTAGCGCTTGCCCAGGACATTACCGTACAGCTGGCCCCGAACGGGCTGGTGACCATCTCACCAGACGATGTGGACAATGGTTCCGCCCATAACTGCGAAGATGGGGATGCGATCACGTTAAGCCTGGACAGGGATACCTTTGACTGCAGTGATGTGGGAACCCCGGTAACGGTGACCCTTACCGCTGCCTCGGGCAACCAAACGGATTCAACGACCGCCGTGGTGACCGTGGAAGATCATACCGATGGCCTTGTGGCCGTTACCAAGGATATTACCGTTACGTTGGATGCGGATGGAACGGCCTCCATCGGCGCCGGGCAAGTGAACAATGGTTCCGGGAGCGGCTGTAGCGGCACCGGCGCCATTTCCCTGAGCCTGGACAAGAATGTTTTTACCTGTGGTGACGTGGGCCAGGTAATGGTGACCCTTACCGTTGAACAAGGAAACCAAACGGCCACGGCGACGGCCACGGTGACCGTGGAAGAAAATTTGGATAACTTGGTGGCCATCGCCCACCAGGATATCACCGTACAGTTGGATGCCAGTGGACAGGCCACCATCTCGCCCGATATGGTGGACAATGGGTCCAATTATGGCTGTGGCAAAACCCCGGAACTGGGCCTTGACAGGGATACCTTTACCTGTGGTGATGTGGGAGTCCCGGTAACGGTGACCCTTACCGCTGCCCATGGTACCAACACAGCCACGACCACCGCTTTGGTGACCGTTGCGGAAAATTTGGACAACCTTGTGGCCATTGCCCACCAGTACATCACCGTGTGGTTGGACACCAACGATCGGGCGACCATCTCTCCAGGGGATGTGGACAACGGCTCCACCTATGGATGCGACAAGTCCCCAATCTTAAGCCTGGACAGGGATACCTTTACCTGTGACGATGTGGGGGCCCCGGTGACGGTCACCCTTACCGCTGCACAGGGCAATGATTCGGCCACAGCTACCACCTTGGTGATTGTGGAAACGACCGGGCACTGTGGGTCACGCCTTACGGATTTCAACAGGGGGTTTTCCCCCAATGGCGATGGCGTTGGCGATACCTTTGTGATCGAGGGCCTTGAAAAATATAGGAACAACGTGGTGAGGATATACGACCTGAGCCAGCAGTTGCTGTTCAGTGCGCATTATGGCGGACCGGAAGATGGTTGGGACGGCACCGATGAACGCGGGCTGGTACCCGTTGGCTCCTACGTATGTGTGATCGACTACAACGAACCGGGGCTGGGCCACGAGGCAAAAATGATCTATGTGAATTATTGATGTTTATTGCTGATGGTTGATGGTTGATGGTTGATGGTTGATGGTTGATGGTTGATGGTTGATGGTTGATGGCTGAATACTGAGGACTGAGTTAGGAGTAGGTTTTTGAGTTGGTAGTTTTGAGTAGGCAGTAAGTGGGGGTTGAGGAGTGAGGACTGAAAACTGAAAACTTATGAGTTAGGACTTAGGAGTGGGTTTTTGAGTTGGCAGCTTTGAGTAGGCAGTAAGCGAGGGTTGAGGAATGAGGACTCGCTTTGCCCTTTCGAAATTATGCTTTCAAAGTAAAGGTCATTTCGAACGTACGTGAGAAATCCCAATAACAAAAAAACCACATACCTTAAAAAGCTGTGCGAAGTCCAAGACTTCGCACAGCTTATCGCTTTCCTTTATTTACTCCGAAGTGAGGGCTGAATGTTGGGATTTGAAGCTTCGATGTGAAGTGGGTCGCCCTCTTTGGGAGAGGGTGGAGCCAGTGCTGAACTTGTTTCAGTAGTGGGGGAATGTATTAGGGCAAAGAAATGGCCAAGACCGGACGATAAAAAGGGCCCATATCTGCTAAAATCGGGACAAACGGACCATCAAAGGGAATCGCTGGATTCCCTTGTCCCCAAAAACACCCTTTTACATCCCAATTTTAAAGGGGTTGGGCACTAATTGTTGGATACTGCCCTTGTATGGTTATTATTTACCCTTTGTTACTATTCAAAATAAAAAAATCGTTCAAATAAAGAAGCAATTACAACTGGTGGTATTCGCCATCTTTAAAGGAATTAGGAGAAGAAGCGAATTTGTCAATAACCCAGGTCTGTTTAGAATTGAATATGTCTGAATTCATTCTGGAGGGTAGGGAATCGCAAAAACATCTGGGTGATGATTATGAAAATAACAATTCACTTTTAAGGGATAAAGGTAGTAACGTTAAAAAACGATACGTGTAATTTTTAAAGAAGGGATGAAACAAAATAGCATATTGAATTTCGAAAAGGTAATACCACTACTGGTAGTTCTTCTTTCCCATTCTTTAGTGCCGGCTCAGACAACCATTCAGCGAAGTGCGATTACCCGGGATTATAATCATAGCAAGCTTCAGGCAATGGCTAAGGAATTTACTGCCACTGCCCATGCAAATAAACAGAAAGCGCTGGCGCTGGCCAAAATATATGGATGGGAGCCAATTAAGTACAATGCCGATGGCACCTTCGATGAACTCATGGGGGTCAGGGATGATGGCAGCCCCATTTATTATACACTGTATAACGTAGATGCCGCCAGATCAACGCGTACAAATCACTTGAATACAGGCGGCTCGCTGAATCTTGATTTAAACGGGCAGGGCATGAACGTTTATGTATGGGATGGTGGTCCTACCCAACCCACCCACCAGGAATTCAATGACCAGGCTAACCCTAGTCGAGTGATTATTGAAGATGATGTAACCACACTAAACAGCGATAGTTGGCATGCACAACACGTGACCGGGACCATCCTGGCAGCTGGTGTACAGCCAAATGCCAAAGGCATGGCTCCCCTGGCACAAGCGTTTACCCATGAATGGAACAATGACCTGGCAGAAGCAACAGACGCAGCAGCAGCAGGCATGCTATTATCCAACCACTCCTATGGACCCGCTGTTGAATACCTTCGGAGTCACCACTTTGGAGCCTATGACTATACCGCCAGGGTCTGGGATGAATTGTTCTACGAGGCTCCTTATTACCTGGCCGTATTTGCCGCCGGAAATGAAGGACATTATTTCGGCAATGGTTTTCCCTTGAACGATAATCCGACCTTTGACAAGCTTGCCATGTGGCAAACCGCCAAAAACCATCTAGTGGTGGCCAACGCACAGGACGCTAACGTTGCACCCAATGGTGCATTGAAAGCAGGCGTTTCCATTTATCCTACCAGCAGTCAGGGGCCTACGGATGATTTTAGGATCAAACCCGATATTACCGGGAATGGAACGGGTGTATACTCCACGCATGTCACCAGTGATACGGGCTATCGTAATGCGACGGGAACTTCCATGGCAGCTCCAAACGTAACAGGAAGCCTGTTACTGCTACAGCAGCACTACAATAATCTGAATGGTTCATTTATGCGAGCGGCCACACTGAAAGGTCTGGCCCTGCATACCGCGGACGATGCCGGCATACCAGGACCTGATGCCATCTTCGGGTGGGGACTGCTCAACGCAAAAGCCGCAGCGCAGGAAATTACGGACAATGGCGTAACTTCTATCATCGCTGAGCTCACCTTGACCCCAGGCCAATCATACTCCTTGCCAGTTGAAGCAGATGGAATCAATGATTTGATAGCTTCCATTTCATGGACGGATCCTCCCGGAACAATGACGACCGGTGTCACGCCCAATATCAACACGCCAGCACTGGTCAATGACCTGGACATTAGAGTGACCCAGCCCTCCAATACCTTCTTGCCTTATCGGTTGACTGGAGTGGATACCAATGATCAAGGGGACAACACCGTAGATCCATTTGAAAGAATTGATATCTCCGATGCATCGGGTATCTATACCATTACAGTAACCCATAAAGGAGCATTGACAGGTGGAAATCAAAATTATACCTTGATCGTCACTGGGATAGCAATAACTTTTAAGGTCGATACTATCGAATATGAAGTTACGGGCCGCAATCCAAATACAGTAAGGGCAATAGGGTATGCGGGCTCGGGAGGAGACCTGATCATACCCCAAACCGTAACCTATGGGGGTAACAACTTTAACGTTATCGGTATTGGAACCAGTGCTTTTGAGGATAGCGCCCTGACCAGTGTGGAGATTCCTGATGGTGTGGAAAGTATTGGATCAAAAGCTTTTAGGAACAACCAATTGACCAGCGTGGAGATTCCTGGGAAGGTAGGGGAAATTCATGGGGAAGCCTTTGCCGACAATCCAATCACAAAAGTAACGGCACAAGGTGTTGCTACCGTGCCCACCATTGTTACCGCCAATACCTTTACAGACCGTAACCAAATAGATGTGGTCGTTCCCAAGGACAAGGAACAAGCTTATAAAGATGCAGGCTGGACGGGCTTCAAATCCATCACGGAACTTTTGGAGATCAATGACACGTTTATTGTCGATAATATAACCTACCGGGTTACTTCTATAGAAACCAATAAAGAGGTAACGGCAATAGGCTATAGCGTTATGGGAGGTACCGTGACCATTCCCCCAACGGTGGATTATGGCCCGAACACCTTTAAGGTAACCGCTATTGGAGATGAAGCTTTTGAGCATAACCAATTGACCGGGGTAACCTTCACAACCCCAAGCAATGTGACCGGTATCGGGACTGAAGCTTTTCGCAGGAACAACTTGACCGAGGTGACCATACCCCATAGTGTCAACAGTATTGGGCCCAATGCTTTTCACTATAACGCAACCCTGGAGATCGTGACCGTAGCGGCCAACAATCCTCCAGCGCTCGATGCAGGTGCCTTTCAAAATCCAGACCGTGACCAAATAGACCTTATAGTGCCCACAGGCAGGGCACAAGATTACAAGGATGCAGACTGGACGGGATTCAGAACCATATCGGATGGCAGTACCGCTCCCCTGCCGACCATTGGTGCGCCACAAAGTGTTGATGATTTTGAGCCCTTTACGATTAAAATTGGGTTCGATGGTCACGTTACCGGTTTTGGGGTGGACGATGTTCAAGTTTCCAATGCCACGGTAAGCGCCCTTACGGGCAGTGGATCGACATATGCCGCTACCATTGTACCCACATCCCTCTGTAATGGCAATATTACCATCGATGTGCCAGCCAATGTGGCCACGGGTGTGAACAGTTTGTCCAATCTGGCGGCGCAACAGGTAAGCATAGGTCCTGTGAATACCATCTCAAAATGTGTGCCCGAAGAAGAACCTCTTGCGGATTTCAACAGGGGGTTTTCCCCCAACGGTGATGGCATTGGCGATACCTTGGTGCTCGAGGGCCTTGAAAGGTATGGGAACAACGTGGTGAGGATATACGACCTGAGCCATCGCTTGCTGTTCAGTGCCCATTATGGTGGGCCCGACGATGCCTGGGACGGCACCGATGAACGCGGGCTAGTGCCCGTTGGCCCCTACGTATGTGTCATAGACTTCAACGAACCGGGGCTGGGCCACGAGGCAAAAATGATATACGTCAATTATTGATCTATATACGCTTCTCCAATATGATAATAAGGGAAAACAAAGAGATCCTTTCAAAAATTGTGGCTCCGGGATTTTGACCAGCGGAAATGGGGAGGAGCAAGAGGGTAACACGCTGTGTGATGTTTCAGCAGCCCTCTTGTTTTTAATTGAAATAATGTTTAAAGAATTGGTTTTAGGGTAAAAAACTGGATAATGGACAGGAAAAGAACAATTATTTAGGACATACCTAGTTATCAGCTACAACAATTTATGCTAGAAGGGTAGGGCGCAAAATGGGTGAGGATATATAGACCAACCTATTCTTTTATTGGAGCGATTTAAAGAGAAAGGAAGTGAAGCTGTAAGGAGGTGTTGCATAGGGTTTCGTGAC
Source organism: Muricauda sp. SCSIO 64092 (assembly GCF_023016285.1). GTDB lineage: Bacteria > Bacteroidota > Bacteroidia > Flavobacteriales > Flavobacteriaceae > Croceivirga. The sequence continues at coordinate 405,997 of NZ_CP095413.1, read as the reverse complement.
ATTGTTGAAATAGAACAACTCTTCCCTAGGTCGAATTGTTTTCAGTTCAACGATATTGAAAAAGAGCTTGACCATCTATGGGACCTTTCTCAAGGGGAGCGGGGTAATTTCTGATGAAATGTCTTAACTATCGGCAAAAAGTTCAAAAATGGATTTTCATTGTCCCTCCAATTCACTTTTTCATCCTCAATTTTACGGGCTCCAACACTTTTTGTGGTATGGTATCATTTTAAAAATCAAGATTTGCCAGAAGCAATCTTTAGTAATGGAACCGGTTTTCACGGCAGTGACTGTGCCAATGGTTGCCCTTTGAAGACTTTTCATTTTCCAGGTTGTTTTTTCTTTATGTGGGGTTCAAACGACGACGGGGACTTGATCTGCAAAGTCCCCGCCGTTATGAAAACTTCCACTGACCTGTAGGGACAGGTTTTACGTAAAGGGCATTGTCCGGGATATGATGGCAAGGGAGCATCGGGGCAAAAAAGGTGTTTTTACGCCAACTTTTGGACCTCGTTTTAGATACGGGATTTTTTAAGTTTTCAGAAGGTATTGAATCCTGCGATTATTAATTATTAAAGTGTAATTAAACGATATCCGATTACATCAATTTTGCTCCAATTTGGACGTGTAATCTGATAGCTAACCCAACGTATTTTGAAGGGGATATTAGTACAATATTTAATGTTCAGTTGTATTTGCGCATCCTGTTTTGGGCAAATTGTTGTGGACCCAAACTATGCTGTGGAACGTTTGGTCACCGAGGTGTTGGTGGACAGGAATTGCGCTGAGACTTCCAACTACAGATCTTCCACCGGTACCGACTATGGCATAAATGGTATTGGCTATTTTGCGTTCAATGGCGATAACTTTCCTTACAGGGAAGGTATTGTGATTTCCACGGGTAGGGCCATTGATGCCGTTGGGCCAAATGATGACATTGAAAAACCTTCTTCGGGGGTCAAGCGATGGATCGGTGATTCCGATTTGTCCACTGTAACAGGAGTAGCAGATAGTCTTCTTTATAATGCTTCCTATATAGAATTTGATTTTATTCCCAGGGCAAACAACATGAGTTTTAATTTCCTTTTTGCCTCCGTGGAGTATGCCAATGCGTGGCAGTGCATATATTCTGATGTATTTGCTTTTATCTTAACAGATTCCAATGGTGTCTCGTCCAATCTTGCGCTGGTTCCGGGGTCGCAAGACCTCGTTTCAGCAACCAGTATCAGGCCCGGTGTACCTGATTCACTCGGTTTTTCCACTTCATGTGAAGCCAGTAATGAAGAGTATTTTGCGGGTATCAACGGGGATGATTCCGCGATATCGATGGCTGGGAACACAACAAGTTTGGTGGCACAATCCATGGTAAATCCCGGAGAAACGTATACCATAAAACTCGTCATAGCTGATTACGATGATGCCGCCGTGGATTCTGCCGTTTTTTTGGAAGCAGGGAGTTTTTCCGTGGATATATCCCTAGGGGAAAACAGAACTGTACAAAACGGCAATCCCCTATGCGAGGGAGACATTTTTGAAATGGATGCCACCGTTTCTGGTGAAGCCCATTACAGATGGTTTAAAGATGGTGTACAATTACCCCTTTTTGATGATCTGCCCACAGTATCGGTGAACGAGGATGGAATCTATGAGGTGGAAGTGGAGTTTTCCGCCAATTGTATCTCTGAAGGTCGTGTGGAAATCGAGTATATCGATCCTTTTCCATTGGATATTTCATCCACCTTGCAAGAAGAATATATTTTATGTTTGGATGGTGAGGGAAACCCTTTTGAGCCCCTTCCCCAAATGGACACAAAGCTTTCCTCGGCGGAGTATTCCTTTGATTGGTACTACAACTCGGTAAGTACCGGAAACCTGATGGCAAATGCAGATCAACCTTCGCTTGTTCCCACCGAACCGGGAATTTATCATGTTGTGGTTGAAAACCTGCGGTACAATTGTTACCTGTCCTTGTCCGCAACTGTAACTACTTCCGGACCGCCCACGCTTTTTGAGGTGAATATTTTGAGCGATATGTTCAGTAATAGCCACTCCGTTTCCATAAATGTTGAAGGACCAAATGAGTATATGTTCAGCTTGGATGGATTGACATTTAAAGAGGACAATGTTTTTTCCAATTTGGCCCCGGGAGACGATTACATTGCTTATGTTCAAGATGAATATAAATGCAGTGTTGTTTCCAAGGGATTTTATATTGTAGATTACCCTCGATTTTTTACACCTAATGGTGATGGCGTTAACGATACCTGGAAGATTGTGAACCTATTTGAAATCGATAATCCGGAAATAACGATTTTTGATCGTTTTGGTGCAGTTCAGCATCAATTCAGCGATGAAATGGGATGGGAATGGGATGGCACTGTTCGAGGGAATGAAGCCCCTTCATCAAGTTATTGGTTCAGTCTCACCTATGATACCGCGGATGGTGTCCGAAAAGTTTTCAAAGGTTACTTTGCGCTGAAGCGCCAACCTTGACTCATCCTCGTACGGAGATTTCCATTGTCCCATCAATTCCCTTTCTCGTCCCGAATTTTAAGGACTCCAACACTTTTTTTTGGCATGGAACCGTGTTAAAATTGAGCTTTACTTCAGGTAATCTTCTTAAATGGAATTGGTTTTCAGTAGGAGTGGCTGTGTCATAGGGTTGACCCTCGAGGGCCTTTTCCATTTTTTAAGTTGGTTTTTCCATATGTGAGGTTAAGACGACGGGGACTTGGTTTCCAAGGTCCCCGTCGTTATGAAAACCATCCTTAACAGCGTAATGGATAACAAATACAGTGATATGAAAGACCTTTTGATCATTTCTGGTGCTTTTCTAATTTCAATTTGTGCCTTTTGTCAGGAAGATGAACCTACGGATTCGGAAAAGAGGGTTGCGAAGTTTTCCGTGGCCAAAAGAAACGAGGTAAGCATCGACGTTCTCTCGGCAATAGCCATTCCGGCCCTAAGTCCCAGATACGAGTATATCCTGGGGCGATACGCTGGAATCGGTGCGGACCTGTTTGTCTCCCTTGATTGGGATGGTTATACAGATTTTGAACAATTCTCTTTCACACCTTACTACAGACAATATTTCTTTTCCAAACAGGATTACGGGGCCAGGGGGTTTTATGCGGAAGGATTCTTGAAATTCTTCATTTTTAAAGAGTGGTTTTCCGCTATTATAAATGATTTCTTGTCAACAGGTGAAGATTATTATTTTGATACCTCCATAGGTGTGGGAATTGGTTGGAAATGGATAAGTCAGAGCGGTTTTCTTGTGGATTTAGGTGTGGGAATCGGGAGGAACCTTGGATTGCCGGGCGATGACATTGTTGGTTGGGAGGTGCAACCAAGGGGCGGTTTGAATTTTGGATGGAGGTTTTAATATGGCGCAAGGCCGGAATACAGTTTTGCCAATTACAAAAAGAATCTGGTGCAAAAACCGAAAGCCAATAAACTGAATACGATGAGTAAACAAAAGAAAAGTTGGGGATTACTGGAGAATCCTTTGTTGTACGCAATATTCGGGGTACTTGTTGTGATGACGGGCAAAGCGGACACCAATATGGAGGAATGGACCTCAAAACTGGATTATTGGTTGCCCTACATAGAAGTTGTGGGATGGTATTTTATCATGGTGGCCGCAATCCTGTTTATGAGAAGATGCAACAAAAAGATTGAAAATCTGGATGGCTAAATAAATCTTGAAATGGGAAGGGATAAATACATTAAAAGGAAGCTGTACAAACAAATCCTCGAAGAGAACGAAAGGCTGGGGGAAGAGAAGAAAAGCCTCATGGCCGATATCAGGATATTGGTCCAAAATAAATTTTCCTCCGACAAGCTATTTGTGAGGTCAAAATGGCGGAAACACTTTGAAAGGGAGGAAGCCTTCAAAAAACTTTGGAAAGAGATCCAACCGGGAAAAGACCGTGGGAACCGATCAACATAAAGAATCACTGCCCACGGGTTTACATCCCCATCAATTTTAGATATCGATATCATTAAATCAACAGCCATAATTTTTAAAAAATGAACCAATCAAGAAAAAAGAGAGCAATGACTCCTTTGGAAGTAGAGGCATTTGCGACAACATTGCCCACTTCATGCAATAGCGACGCCGAAGGTCCGTCCCTAGTGGGCACCTGGTTACAGGCTTCTGGCGCAACAGAGGAGTTTACAAACAACGTTTCGGACGGTATAGCAACAGATACCATTGATGCTGATAACTTCATTAGGATTACCTTCTATGCAGATGGGACATTTGATGACCTTAAATCGTACTCTTATACCGAAAATGGAGATGTTATTGTTGAAACATCAACCGATGTTGGAACATATTCGGTCAATGGAAACCTACTTTCTGTTGCCTATGACGGAGAGGATACTCAAACAGTTGAATTTACTTTGAGCGGGACACAGCTTGGCATTGCGCATGTAGAGGAATTTACCGAAAATGGCAATCAAAAGCGATTGGTTATACGAACGACTTACCATAGACAGTGATGGGCATATATCAGAGCAGCACATATCCCACTGCTACGTTATTAAAGATGATGGGGACCAATCGACATTTCATGCGTACCGTTCTGGCTTTTGGCCTATTTCTAGTATCGGTCCCTTTCTTACGGGGACAGACGTTGTATGCATTGAAAATTGACCGGAACATCCGTTTTGAAGCCAGGGACATCACTGCGAAGTATCAACCGTATTTGGTAATGGGGGCGGATCAAGCCTTGGAGTTCCAATCCACCGTTGCCCGGTTCCTGGTCAAAAAACGTGCTGTTGAACGGGACGATAGTTTATCCCCAAAAGGCAAATACGAGGTCCTAAGGCGCGTATCAAGTCGGGAAACCTCGGAAATGGCGTATGTTCTGGAATCGTACCGCTGGAAAGAATATATGAGGATCAAGGACCGGATTCAACCTATACCGGAACCTCTTGGTCTTAGGGCCAACGACAGTTTACCAAAACAGGCAGGGAAAAAGGAATCCGAAGTAGTGGACATCCCACCGCCCGAGGTCAGGCCAAAGAAAAAGAAGCAGATCACCATCTACACATTTAAGGGCTGTGGTGCCTGTGATAGCATTATCGGCCGGCTCAATGCCGGAAATTTCACCTTTAGAAGTGTTTCCCTGGATGAAAGTCCCGAAGTGAAGGAACAATTGGGCCAAATTTTGTCCAAATCGGCCCAAGCGATGGATTCCCTGTCCGGCCCCATAATCAGTTTGGGGGGAAAGCTCTACAGCAGGATCACCACTTTCGATCGGATGATGGAGGAAATGGAAAAGGAGTAAGGTCGTTTTGCACCATGGCAACGCTTGTAAAACAAAAAATGCTAAGTATATCAATTTAAATTCTTGAAGCAAAGTATGGGCAGTTTGAAGGCACAGGTCAATAGAAATTCAATGGGGAAGCGATTGGAAAAGAAAGGAAAAATATTGGAAGCCAAAGCGCTTTACGAAGCCAATATTTCCGAAGGCTTCGAAGGTAGCTTTCCATACAGGAGATTAGCGATCATCTATCGAAAAGAAAAATCGAAAGCTGATGAAATAAGGGTTCTCAATAAAGCCGTAGTAGTTTTTGATTCCTTGATTACATCGGCAGGAAAGGATGTTGAACCTAAATTAAAGGAATTCCGTGAAGCCCTGAAAAAAGCGAAATCAAAAATGTAAAAGTCTATTTAAACGATATCCGATTACATCGATTTTGTTCCAATTTGAGCATGTAATCTGATAGCTAACCCAATGTATTTTGAAGAGAACATCAGTCCTATATTTACTGTTCGGTTGCATATGCGCACCCTGTTTTGGGCAAATTGTTGTGGACCCAAACTATGCTGTGGAGCGTTTGGTAACCGAGGTGTTGGTGGACAGGAATTGCGCTGAGACTTCCAACTACAGATCTTCCACCGGTACCGACTATGTCGTAAATGGCGTAAACGGTATTGGCTATTTTGAGTTCAATGGCGATAACTTCCCTTATAGGGAAGGTGTTGTGATTTCCACGGGTAGGGCCATTGACGCTGTTGGGCCAAATACTGGTCCCCTTAAGAATTCGGGGAACGATCGATGGCTCGGTGATTCCGATTTGTCCACTGTAACAGGAGTAGCAGATAGTCTTCTTTATAATGCTTCCTACATAGAATTTGATTTTACTCCCAGGGCAAACAACATGAGTTTTAATTTCCTTTTTGCCTCCGAGGAGTATGCAACGATTCAAGGAGCTTGGCAGTGCATATATTCTGATGTATTTGCTTTTATCTTAACAGATTCCAATGGTGTCTCGTCCAATCTTGCGCTGGTTCCGGGGTCGCAAGACCTCGTTTCAGCAACCAGTATTAGGCCCGGTGTACCTGATTCACTCGGTTTTTCCACTTCATGTGAAGCCAGTAATGAAGAGTATTTTGCGGGTATCAACGGGGATGATTCCGCGATATCGATGACTGGGAACACAACAAGTTTGGTGGCACAATCCATGGTAAATCCCGGAGAAACGTATACCATAAAACTCGTCATAGCTGATTTCGAAGATACTGCTTATGATTCTGCCGTTTTTTTGGAAGCAGGGAGTTTTTCCGTGGATATATCCCTAGGGGAAAACAGAACTGTACAAAACGGCAATCCCCTATGCGAGGGAGACATTTTTGAAATGGATGCCACCGTTTCTGGTGAAGCCCATTACAGATGGTTTAAAGATGGTGTACAATTATCCCTTTTTGATGACCAGCCCACAGTATCGGTGAACGAGGATGGAATCTATGAGGTGGAAGTGGAGTTTTCCGCCAATTGTATCTCTGAAGGTCGTGTGGAAATCGAGTATATCGATTCTTTTCCATTGGATATTTCATCCACCTTGCAAGAAGAATATATTTTATGTTTGGATGGTGAGGGAAACCCTTTTGAGCCCCTTCCCCAAATGGACACAAAGCTTTCCTCGGCGGAGTATTCCTTTGATTGGTACTACAACTCGGTAAGTACCGAAAACCTGATGGCAAATGAAGATCAACCTTCGCTTGTTCCCACCGAACCGGGAATTTATCATGTTGTGGTTGAAAACCTGCGGTACAATTGTTACCTGTCCTTGTCCGCAACTGTAACTACTTCCGGACCGCCCACGCTTTTTGAGGTGAATATTTTGAGCGATATGTTCAGTAATAGCCACTCCGTTTCCATAAATGTTGAAGGACCAAATGAGTATATGTTCAGCTTGGATGGATTGACATTTAAAGAGGACAATGTTTTTTCCAATTTGGCCCCGGGAGACGATTACATTGCTTATGTTCAAGATGAATATGAATGCAGTGTTGTTTCCAAGGGATTTTATATTGTAGATTACCCTCGATTTTTTACACCTAATGGTGATGGCGTTAACGATACCTGGAAGATTGTGAACCTATTTGAAATCGATAATCCGGAAATAACGATTTTTGATCGTTTTGGTGCAGTTCAGCATCAATTCAACGATGAAATGGGATGGGAATGGGATGGCACTGTTCGAGGGAATGAAGCCCCTTCATCAAGTTATTGGTTCAGTCTCACCTATGATACCGCGGATGGTGTCCGAAAAGTTTTCAAAGGTTACTTTGCGCTGAAGCGCCAACCTTGACTCCCCCACACTTAAAGGAAAGGGTTTTATGCAGTATTGAACAAATACCCCTGTACCATCATGGCACTGAACGATGGTTACGAAAACCTTCCCCTGGAGGGAGGGGAACCCGTCAGGGACGACAGGTTTTAGGCAAAGGCATCGGCAACCGACCCACAAAAAGTTCTGGGCGATTCGTGCGGATGAAAATATCGGGCCTACCCGTCCTCGTATGGAGATTTCCATTGTCCCACCAACTATCTTTCTCGTCCCCAATTTTATGGGATACAACACTTTTTTTGGTATGGTATGAGGTTAAAAATTAAGATTTGCCTGATACAACTTCTTAAGTATGGGATTGGTTTTCATTAGGATTGGCTGTGCAACGTGTTAACCTTCGAGGGCCTTTTTCATTTTCGAAGTTGGTTTTTCCATATTTGAGGTTAGACGACGGGGACTTGGTTTCCAAGGTCCCCCGTCGTTATGGAAACTTCCCCTGACTTGGAGGGACGACCGATTTTAAGGCAGCGGGCATTGACCGTGCCATTGCCAAGTTATGTGAACAGCCAACCCGTACCCATCAGCACAATGACATGTGGAAATTATATCAAAAAGTCCTGGAAAGGAACAAAAGACTGGAAGAAGAGAACAAAGGGCTCATGGCCGATATCAGGATATTGAGTAAAAAGAATTTTTCGCCCGAGAAAGAGTTTGTGAAGTCAAAATGGCGGAAACACTTTAAAAAGGAGGAAACCTTCAAAAAATTATGGAAAGAAATCCAACCGAGAAGAAGTCGTGGGAACTAATCAACATTTCATGCGTACAGTGCTGACCCTTTTGCTCTGTCTTATGGCGACCTTTGCTTGGGCCCAGAAGGGCACGGTCATGGTGACCGAGACCAAATCCAAGAACCGAATCGCTTTTTTTGCCGAGAACAGGACGTTTACGGATTATGATGTGCTATTTGAGATAAAGGGTACCAATTTTAGACAGAGTGCCGCAAAACCTAGATGGATCAGGGTTCCCGCAGCATCCAGGGTCCATTTAAAGACCATTGTTTTACTTCGGGACAAACGACCGATCTACACCAAAACACTAAAGACCAATGACAGTTTATCCAAACGGGCGTTGAAAAAGGAATTCGAGGTATTGGATATCCCACCGCCCAAGATCAGGCCAAAGAAACAGATCACCATCTACACATCCAAGGGCTGTGACGCCTGCGATAGCATTGTAAACCAACTCAATTCCCAAAATTTCATCTTTAGAAGCGTTTCCCTGGACGAAAGCCCAGAAGTAAAGGAACAGTTGGGCCAATTTTTATCCAGAACGGCCCAAGAGATGGATGCTTTGTCCAGCCCCATAATTAGTTTGGGGGGAAAGCTCTACAGCAGGATCACCACTTTTGACCGGATGATGGAGGAAATGGAAAAAGATTAAGACCGTTTTACGCTGGGCGCCACACCCATGCCTATCAATGGCAGGAAAGTGCGGATGGAACAACTTGGAACGATATTGTTGGCGAAACCACTCCTATTTTCACAACACCCCAGCTCAATACCGCTACTTTCTACAGGGTAAAGGTTGCCGAGGATGCCATTAATCTGGCAAATTTAAGATGTAGTGTTTTTTCGAATGTTTTTGATGTAACTATTGTTGCTATTCCCGATGCGCCCGTAAGCCAGGGTGATGTAGAACTCTGCGTGGATAATCCCAGAGGCGTTCAGGTTTCGGTTCCGAATGATGTCCTGGTCAATTGGTATGATGCACCTACTGGGGGCAACCTATTGGCAGGGGATTCCGAGCTATACGCCACAACAATTTCAGGAACGTATTATGCGGAGGCAGTGAGCAAAACAACAAATTGTAGTTCCAATACACGAACCGCAGTTTCCATTGTTTATCTTGATTTGTCCTCGCACGAAAGTTTGACATTCTGCGAAGGGCAGTCTGTTACGCTATCAGGAGATGATGTGACCAATGCTTCCTATTTGTGGAGCACCGGGGAAACGACCAAGGAAATCGTGGTAACTTCCCCTGGTACCTATACTGTTGCTGTCACCAAAGGAAATGGATGTTCAACCACCAAAACGATTCAACTTTCACAAATTGACCATCCGATACTGGACAAGGTAGTGTCCAATCATCGGGATTTGACGATTCTTACCCTCAATTCAGGTGATTTTGAATATTCCCTGGATGGTCTTGCTTATCAGGAAACACCCCTCTTTGAAAACCAGCAGGGGGGTGTTTATAACGCTTTTGTAAGAGGGAAAGGTGGTTGCGGCTTAGTACAATTGCAGTTTGTCCATATTGTCGTCCCGCGCTTTTTCACTCCGAACGGGGATGGTATCAATGATAGTTTCAGTCTGGAAGGAGTGGAGTTTGTCGATGCTTTTAAAATCAGCATCTTTGATCGTACCTCAAAGCCCTTGTTCCAATCCACTGACAAAAACTTTTCCTGGGATGGTGTTTTCAATAACCGTCCACTTCCCGCTTCAAGCTATTGGTACCGCATAGAAATTGGCCAAAATGTGCTCAAGGGCCACGTTGTATTAAAGCATAACTAAGCCTTTTTTGGCAACAAAAGGAGCGATTCTTCAAGAATTGTTGGACCACATAGTATCACCTTCAAACCAATGCTTCCATAAATCATACGGCTCGTCCCCAGGTTTTCCAATGCCTTGATTCGTGTATGGTAAGTAGACGTCATTGGTATCGGGTATTGTGCTGCAAAAAAAACGACGGGGACCACTGTTTCAAATCCCCGCCGTCTCACTGAACTAACTTAACATTGCAATAACTTAAAAAGCTTTACCCTATAAAGCCAATGGTCGATTTAACCCACACGATTATTCCATTGCCCATTTTGTTGGTTAGTCCTTAATTGGAAACAAAGGTGAAGTTTTAGTACAAGACCGGACGATAAAATGTGCCCATATCGGTGAAAACCGGGACGAGTAATGCATTAAAAGGGTTTAGTTCGCTCAAAGCATTGTTTTTGAGGTGGAATATTGGTAAGATTCGATACGGATGAGCCCGATTTATAGGAATCAGGTAACGATTTAGGTCGATTTTTTTAGCGATAAATGCTGATTGTAAAAGTTTGCCCTTTAACGAATCGATTTTAAAGGAGTAAAGAGGATGAAGCCACCGTGATGGATTTATGGGGTCAAATCCTGTTTGACATTGGATTTGTTGCCACCACTTTCAGGAAACAAAAAAGGGAGGATAATGCATATCCTCCCGATTGATTTTGTTAAGGTTAGGTTGTTTTAAAGGGTCATTTTTTCCATTTACCTCCACCGAGATAGAAACCTAAGGAGAGACCAAAGTACGAGTTACTTACTTCTGATTCTCCAATTTCGGATTTCCCAATAAGATGGTAAGTTGCGGCCAATCGTAATTTTCCAAGCTCAAAACCTGCACGGACAAGTCCGCCAAATTTACCATCAACCTCTGCTTCAGTAGTTTCCCCCAAAAAATCCAGTTCAAGATTGGCCAAGGCGTTATAACCCATACCACCCCCAATAAATGGAGCAAATGAAGAACCACCATTGTTAAAATAATAATCAAAAGTTGCCGCATATGATGCGTTGCTACCTAACTCAGTCTCCAGCTCCAGGGAAGCCGCATCAGTCGTAATATTTTTTGCCAATACAGCACTTTCAAAAAGAATTCCAATATTCATATTGTCCATGATATTGTACTTAAACTCAATGGCACCGAGAATCCCGCCACCACCGTCAGGGACGGCATATCCCAAGTCAAGGCCCGCCCTGAATTTATGCTGTTCCTGTGCCTGTGTAAATTGAGCCATACCCATAATGGCCATAACGATAAAAAAACTTTTTTTCATAATAATGGTTTAAATATTGATTTTATAAAATTTGGTAAATGACCAACAATGCCCTGGAAATAGCCATGGATTTAAAACCACGCCATCATTCCAATTGACTGTGTTGGATAAATTTTTATCGGGGGCAAAAGTGGGGCTTTAGCACAAGACCAAACTATAAAATGTGTCCATATGGGTTAAAACTGGGACAGATAGGTCATTAAAAGTGATAGGGGCATAAAAAGACATATTTTTTGGGTAGCATTAGTCCTTCCTTGACTTCTCTTGATCCTTTTTTAAAAATCCCCAAAATACCTTGTTATATCCCAATTTTAATAGGGTTCAGCACCAATTATTGGATATTTCCCTCGTATGGTCATTTTTTGCTTTGAATTAATATTTATTAATCTAAAAAGCCATCAAAATGAAAAAACAATTACACTTAGTATTACTTTCCATCTTTTTAACGGGCCTTACCGCTTATGGCCAAAATATAGGAGGCCAATTTACCGTTGATGGTATCAGATACAAGATTACGGATACCGCTCCAACCCAAGTTGAGATTGTGGCCTATACCGGTTCTGCAAAGGAGGTGAACATCCCCCCAAGGGTCAGCGACCAGGGCATCGAATACGAGGTTACCCGTATTGGAGAGAACGCTTTTTACGGTGACCTATTGACCAGTGTAATTATCCCCGAGGGGATCACCCATATAGGGATTAGGGCCTTTATGAACAACGACATAAACAGCGTGGTGATCCCCACCACCGTGACCAGTATTGGGCATACCGCTTTTTGGAACAATCGCATAGCCAGCTTGGAGATTCCCGAAGGGATTGATGACATCGGGGACAATACCTTTGGCAGAAACAACTTGGCCAGTGTGACCATTCCTGCCAGTGTTACCAGTATTGGTGGCAATGCCTTTATTACGCATCCTCATTCACCTTCAAGAATGACCCAGGTAACAATGCTGGGCAGTACCCCCCCAGTCCTCCAGGGTGATCCTTTTACAAACCCTGGCCAAATGGATCTGGTCGTACCCAGGGGTGCCCTGGATGCTTATAAAGAGCCAGCCAACGGCTGGACGGGCTTCGGGTCCATCACCTATGGGATCTTTACCGTTGATGGCAGCAAATACGGAATCACCTCTGAGACCGCTGTCATTATGATGGACCATACCGGTACGTCCACAGAGGTGACCATACTCCCAACAATCAGCCACGACGGCACCGATTACGATGTGACCGCCATTGGTGATAGGGTTTTTCATAATAAGCAATTGACCAAGGTCACTTTCATCAATACGCCGAGCACGCCAAGCAAGGTCACCAGCATTGGGGAAGATGCATTTTATAAGAACCAATTGACCGGTATTGTCATTCCGGAAAGTGTGACCAGTCTCGGGCAACGGGCATTTGGCACCAACCAATTGGACAGTGTGGCCATACCCGATGGTATCACCAGTATTGGGCAGTGGGTCTTTGCCCAAAACAAATTAACAGCGGTTACCATACCGGGCCATGTGGAAAGTATAGGGTACCAGGCCTTTTACGGTAATCCAAACCTTGGCTTGGTGACAGTGAAGCGTAACGATCCCCCAGGCCTCGATGCAGATGCCTTTCAAAATCCAAACCGTGACCAAATAGATGTGGTCGTCCCCAAGGGCACGAGACAAGGGTATTTGGATAATGGATGGACGGGCTTTAGATCCATCACGGAACCTGTGAAGATCGGGGACACGTTCATTGTCGATCATATCACATACCGGGTTAATTCAATAGATCCCGATAAGGAAGTAACGGTTATAGACTATGACACTGCAGGAGGCCCAAGTCTGATCATCCCCCCAAGGGTCAGCGACCAGGGCACCGAATACAAGGTTACCCGTATTGGAGAGCGCGCTTTTTACGGTGACCTATTGACCAGTGTAATTATCCCCGAGGGGATTACCCATATAGGGATTAGGGCCTTTATGAACAACGCCATAAACAGCGTGGTGATCCCCACCACCGTGACCAGTATTGGGCATACCGCTTTTTGGAACAATCGCATAGCCAGCTTGGAGATTCCCGAGGGGATTGATGACATCGGGGACAATACCTTTGGCAGAAACAACTTGGCCAGTGTGACCATTCCTGCCAGTGTTACCAGTATAGGAACCGATGCCTTTATTACGCATCCTGATTCACCTTCAAGAATGACCCAGGTAACAATGCTGGGCAGTACCCCCCCAGTCCTCCAGGGTGATCCTTTTACAAACCCTGGCCAAATTGATCTGGTCGTACCCTGGGGTGCCCTAGATGTTTATAAAGAGCCAACCAACGGCTGGACGGGATTCGGGTCCATCACCTACGGGGTCTTTACCGTTGATGGCATCAAATACGAAATCACCTCTCAGACCGATGTCATGGTGATGGACCATACCGGTACGTCCACAGAGGTGACCATACTCCCAACAATCAGCCACGACGGCACCGATTACGATGTGACCGCCATTGGTGATAGGGCTTTTCATAATAAGCAATTGACCAAGGTCACTTTCATCAATACGCCGAGCACGCCAAGCAAGGTCACCAGCATTGGGGAAGATGCATTTTATAAGAACCAATTGGCCAGTATTGTCATTCCGGAAAGTGTGACCAGTCTCGGGCAACGGGCATTTGGCACCAACCAATTGGACAGTGTGACCATACCCGATGGTATCACCAGTATTGGGCAGTGGGTCTTTGCCCAAAACAAATTAACAGCGGTTACCGTACCGGGCCATGTGGAAAGTATAGGGTACCAGGCCTTTTACGGTAACCCGGGGCTTAGCTTGGTGAAGTTGGAGGCCAATGGTCCACCAACACTCAATGCAGATGCCTTTCAATATGCAGGCCGTGACCAAATAGACCTGATAGTCCCTCCGGGGACTAAAGACGCATATCTGGCCGCGGGGTGGACGGGCTTCAGATCCATCAGCTTTGGAATCTTTACCGTTGATGACATGAAATATGGAATTACGTCTCCTACCGAAGTCATGGTGATGGACCATACCGGTACGGCCACGGAGGTCACCATCACCGAAACGGTGATGGATAATAGCACGAATACCACCTATACGGTGACCGCTATTGGCAATGAGGCTTTTAAGGACAAGAACTTGACCGGCGTGACCATACCCGATGGTGTGACCAGTATTGGAGACAGAGCTTTTTGGAACAACAAATTGACCGAGGTGACCATACCCGGCAGTGTTACCAGTATTGGGCAACGGGCATTTGGCAAGAACCAATTGGGCAGTGTGATCATACCCGATGGTGTGACCAGTATTGGAGTGCAGGCTTTTCTCGGGAACCAATTGACCCAGGTGACCATTCCAAACACTGTGACCAGTATGGACCGAGATGCCTTTCAAGGAAATAAATTGATCGAGGTGACCCTACCGGGCAATATGACCAGACTCGAGGAAGGTGTTTTCAAGAACAACGAATTGACCAGTGTGACCATACCCGATGGGGTGACCAGTATCGGGAACAGTGCTTTTTCACAAAACAAATTCATCACGATAACCATATCGGCCAATGTGGAGCGTATTGATCAATGGGCTTTTAACGGTAGCTCAAGTATTCATACAATTTTTGTAGAGGCGACCACGCCTCCATCCATTGAAGAAAATACCTTTGGAGACCGTGACCAAACTGCTGTGGTCGTTCCCATGGACAAGAGACAAGGGTATTTGGATAATGGGTGGACGGGCTTCAAATCCATCAGCTCCGGAATCTTTACCGTGGATGGCATCAAATACGGAATTATCTCTTCATCCGAAGTAATGGTATTGGACTATATCAGTCCGGTAGCAGTGGTGACCATCCCTCCAACGGTGGCCCATGGCCCAAACACCTACACGGTGACCACTATTGGTGATTATGCTTTTGAAAAAAACCACTTGACCAGTGTAACCATACCGAACAGTGTCACCAGTATTGGGAGCGATGCTTTTTACGGTAACCAATTGACCAGTGTAACCATAGGAAACAATGTGACCCGTATTGGGAGTGGTGCTTTTTCAACCAACCAATTGACCGAGGTGACCATACCGGGCAGTGTCAACAGTATTGGGGACATCGCTTTTGCAGATAATCCAGACCTTGCCACAGTGATCACAAAGGCCACCGTTCCCCCATCGCTCCATGCAGGTGCCTTTCAATATCCAGGCCGTCACCAAATAGACCTGATAGTCCCTTCGTGCACCAAAGACGAATATCTGGCCGCGGGGTGGACGGGCTTCAGATCCATTACAGAACCCGAAGAAGGAGAGACCTTTGCCGATGGTGGCATCATATACCGAATCACATCATTGGATCCCTCCACGGTAACGGCCATAGACTATACGGGTACGGCCACCAATGTAAACATTCCCGAAATGGTCAAAGGGTGCTACACGGTGACGACTATTGGTAACGAAGCCTTTGAAGAAAAAGGATTGACCGGTGTGACCATCCCCAATACGGTGACCAGTATTGGGAATTATGCTTTTTGGAACAACGAATTGACCGAGGTGACCATACCGGGCAGTGTGACCAGTATCGGGGAACATGCTTTTTTCTCCAACAATTTAACAGAGGTGACCATAGGGAACGGTGTCATCAGTATTGGAGGCAGGGCTTTTGCGCATAACGAATTGACCCGTGTGACCATACCGGGCAGTGTGAGAAGTATTGGGGAGTGGGCTTTTACATATAACAATTTAACCGAGGTGACCATAGGGAACAGTGTCACCAGTATCGGGGAATATGCTTTTATGAACAACCAATTGACCAGTGTGACCCTACCCGACAGTGTGACCAGTATCGGGGAATATGCTTTTTTCCTTAATGATTTGACCGAGGTGACCCTACCGGGCAATATGACTAGTATTGAGAGTAGTGTTTTTAGCGAGAACGACTTGACCAGTGTGACCATCCCCGATAGTGTGACCAGTATCGGGAACAGTGCTTTTTCGGCTAACGATTTAACCGAGGTGACCATAGGGAACAATGTCAACAGTATTGGGGATTTTGCTTTTATGAACAACCAATTGACCTGTGCAACCATACCGAACAGTATCAACAGTATTGGGGGCAGCGCTTTTGCAAATAATCCGGACCTTGCCGGAGTGGTGACAAAGGCCACCGATCCCCCAGCGCTCCATGCAGATGCCTTTCAAAATGCAGACCGCGACCAAATAGACTTGATAGTACCCGAAGGTAGGACAGGTGCTTATCTAGCTACAGGGTGGACGGGCTTCAGATCCATTACAGAGGCCAAAGTAGGAGGTACCTTTACCGATGGCGGTATCACATACCAGATCACATCATTGGAGCCCTACACGGTAATGGTCATAGACTATACGGGTACAGCTACCGATGTAAACATTCCCGAAATGGTCAAAGGGTGCTTCACGGTGACCCGTATTGGGGATGATGCTTTTCGTGGCGGACAATTGACCAGTGTTGTCATACCCAACAGTGTGACCCGTATTGGGAATGGGGCTTTTGCAAGCAACAACTTGACCAGTGTAACCATACCCAACAGTGTGGAAAGTATAGGGTACCATGCTTTTGGCAGAAACGGTTTAACCGCGGTTACCATACCCAACGGTCTAACCAGTATTGAGCAGAGTACTTTTGCGGGTAACCTATTGACCAATGTGACCATACCAAACAGTGTGACCAGTATCGGGGAGTGGGCTTTTTCGGCTAACGATTTAACCGAGGTGACCATACCGGGCAATGTGGAAAGTATAGGGTACCAGGCCTTTTATTATAACCCAAACCTTGGCTTGGTGACGGTGAAGCGTAACGATCCCCCATCGCTCCATGCAGATGCCTTTCAAAACCGCTCCCAAATAGACTTGATAGTGCCCGTAGGCAGGAAAAATGCATACTTGGCTGCAGGATGGACGGGCTTTAAGTCCATTACAGAGGCAGCAGGAATGGCCGGAAAGAGTGCCGTGGTGCAGGGTACCAGTGCTGAAGCATCCCCTGTAGAAAGTGCAGTGGCACCTGCCCATGTTGATGTTGCTAAAGCTAATGCCCGCGACAATGTCAGCGTCTACCCGAACCCGGCACAAGACGACATCCACATTGGACTACCTGATGGTGAAGCGTTACGGCAAGTGAACCTATACAATGCCCTTGGTGTCCATGTCCATTCGGCGAACACCCTGCAACTGGATATAGGCCATTTGCCCAGCGGTACATATATAATGGAAATAGAGACCAGGGCTGGGGAGAGGGTGGTCAAGCGGATAATTGTAAAATAAACTTCACTGCCACAGAATAAATGGACAAACAATGATCGTCCGCTTTGTAGGATACTGATATGGCCCTGCGCCATTCCGGACCTGCCCCCAATACCGCAGGTGGGCAGGTCCGTTTCGGGACCCCGTTGCACCCATGGACACAGTTGTGATGGGGACCCGGAACGGGCCTGTGCCGAACCCGTTCCAGTATTTAAGTTGACGATAGGGATTTATGGCACTTTGCGGACATCATTCAAAATAAATATAACGACCATGAAAGATTCATAGTGATCATGGGAGCTGCGTTGGCCCGATCCGGTATTGGTCGAACCACAAAATGTGTCCATATCGGCGAAAACCGGGACAAATAGGCCATTAAAAGTGATGGGGGCATAAAAAGACATATTTTTTGGACATCGTTTATCTTCCCTTGGTCTGGGCACTGACCTTTTTGATTCGTGTTTTAAAAAAAGTGGGCACTTTTATCGCATTCGATTCCTTTTTTTAAAATCCCCAAAGTACCCTGTTACGTCCCAATTTTAAAGGGGTTCGGCACTGATTTTTGGATAGTTCCCCCATATGATTGTTATTAATATTCAAAAATTTATAAAAAAGACCATCCATGAAAAAACTACTACAATTAACAATATCTGCCATCTTTATGGTAGGGTTTGGTCTTGGCACTTATGCCCAAAATGTGGGAGACCAATTTAATTTTGAGGGTATCAACTACGAAATTACTTCCCAGGGTCCCAATACAGTAAAACTTTTGGGACTGGTCGGAGCCCATGACAGGCCTCCTGGATTTCCCAATTTGGCCATCCCGGCAACTATGCAGTATGGTAATCAAGTTTATACCGTTACCGCTATTGGAGAGCGTGCTTTTGATGCTTATGGCAAAGCTGGGACGGACAAGCTGACCAGTGTGGACATTCCCATCACGGTAACCAGTATCGGGAGTCATGCTTTTGCCGAAAACGAATTGACCAGTGTGACCATTCCCGATGGTGTGACCAGTATTGGACATAGTACTTTTCGTAACAACCGATTGACCGAGGTGACCCTACCCAACAGTGTCACCAGCATTGGAGGTTGGGCTTTTCGCCACAACCAATTGACTGAGGTGACCCTACCCGATGGTATAAACGATATTGGGATCAGGGCTTTTGCTCATAATCTATTGAGCGAAGTGACCATACCAAGCAGTATGATCAATATTAGGGAGATGTCTTTTGTCTATAATCCGATCAAAAAAGTAACGGCAAAAGGTTCTACCATCATACCAAACATTGTTATCGAATACTATGACAACTATAATTATTATATCCCTGACGCCTTTGCAAACCGGGGCGATATAGATCTGATAGTACCCAAAGGCAGGACACAAGCCTATAAAGATGCAGGCTGGACGGGCTTCAAATCCATCACGGAAGATACGGAAGATATAGGAATCGGAGACACGTTCAGTGCCGATCATATAACATACGGGATTACTTCTTTAGCACCTTATGAAGTTGAGGCAAAAGACTATACCATTACGGGAGGTTCCAGTGTGAACATCCCCCCAACGGTCAACTACCAGGGCACCGATTACGATGTGACCGCTATTGGTAATGATGCCTTTTGGCATAGTGGATTGACCAGCTTGACCTTCGCTGATCAAAGCAATGTGACCCATATTGGGAATTTTGCTTTTGCCCTAAACGATTTAAAAGAGGTGACCATACCGAGCAATGTGACCGCTATTGGTAATAATGCCTTTAGGCAAAGTGGATTGACCGGCTTGACCTTCGCTGATCAAAGCAATGTGACCAGTATTGGGGATTTTGCTTTTGCCCTAAACGATTTAAAAGAGGTGACCATACCGGGTAGTGTGACCGCTATTGGGGAGAAGGCTTTTTGGGTCAACGCTTCCCCCGAGAAGGGATTGACCAGGTTGACCTTCATTGACCAGGGCAATTTAGAAGTTATCGGGGAGAAGGCTTTTATGAATAACAAATTGACCGAGGTAACCATACCCAGCAGTGTGACCAGAATGGACCCAGATGCCTTTCAAGGAAATAAATTGACCGAGGTGACCATACCGGGCAATGTGACCAGACTCGAGGAAGGTGTTTTCAAGAATAACGAATTGACCGAGGTGACCATACCCGATGGGGTGACCAGTATAGGGAACAGTGCTTTTTCACAAAACAAATTCATCACGATAACCATACCGGCCAATGTGGAGCGTATTGATCAATGGGCCTTTCATAACGGTAACGGTAGCTCAAATATTCATGCAATTTTTGTAGAGGCCACCACTCCTCCATCCATTGAAGAAAATACCTTTCGAAACCGTGACCAAATAGATGTGTTAGTTCCCGAGGGCACGAGACAAGCGTATTTGGACAATGGGTGGACGGACTTCAGATCCATCACGGAAGGGATTCAGGTTTCAATAGACGCACCGGTACAGATAGATAATTTAACATCATTTTCAGTCAACATTACCTTTAATGAAAACGTAACTGGTTTTACCAAGGAAGATATTCATGTAGGCAATGCCACTGTGGTCGATGGCAGTTTTTCCAAGGTCAATGGTTCCATATATACCATTGAAATGATACCCGCATCCTGTGAGGGCACCATTACCATTAATGTCCCTAAAAATGTAGCGGAATATGCGCCAAAGTTTCTCAATTTGGCAGCAAGCGCAATGATAACGGTCAATGCCCTGCCAATGGCCCCAGAGGTAGATTCAAACACCCCTGTATGTTCAGGTCAAGATGCCATATTTACCATTACGGGGGGAACTCCTGGTGATATAGTAACCTACAGCGAGGATTCAGATGGAACGGTAACCAATGGAACGGCAACCATAGCAGCGGACAGAACAGTAGAGGTAATGGTAAAAGGGGCAAGCTCGGACACAACCTTGAGCCTAATAGGGGTGACCAATGGAAGCTGCAGTGTGCCGCTAACGGGAACGGCTACCGTAACCGTTCATCAGGGTAGTCCATTAACAGCTATTGCCCAGGACATTACCGTAGAACAGGATGCCGGTTCCAGGTCGGGGCAAGTGATTATCTCCCCTGAACAAGTGAACAAGGGTTCCCACGGTAGCTGTAACAATGGTCCTATCTCCTTAAGTTTGGACAGAACAGTTTTTACCTGTGACGATGTGGGCACACCAACAACGGTTACCCTGACTGCTACACAGGGTACCAAAACGGCCACGGCGACTGCTATGGTGACCATAGTTGACAATATGGCTCCCATAGTCGTTGTCAAAGATCATACCGTAGGATTGGATGCCAGTGGCAATGCCCGTATTGAAGCAAGTGACGTCCACAATGGAATCTGGGACAATTGCGGTATAGGGACCGTTACGGTCAATCCCTCACGTTTTGATCGCACAGATCTTGGTGCCAATACAGTAAGCTTGACCGTTACCGATAACAATGGAAATCAGCATACGGCAATGGCCATAGTGACCGTGGAGGCTTACTCTGCTCAAATAGGTGATGTGTTCACGGTATCGGGGATGGACTATGGAATTACGTCCATGAATCCCTACACGGTGACCGTAATGGGTCTTAGTGGAACCAATATATCGGGCAGATTATCGGCGACACCTTCCTCCGGTGCCATAACAATACCAGAAACGGTTTCCTATGAGGGAACTACCTATATTGTTACCGGTATTGGGGATGGTGCTTTTGAGGGCAACGCCCTGACTACTGTGACCATTGGTCAGAATGTTACCAGCATTGGAGCCAACGCTTTTGCCAATAACCCAGACCTTGCCATAATGGAGGCAAAAGGCACCGTTCCGCCAGCACTTCTTCAGGGTACCTTTAAAAATGCAGATCGTGACCAAATAAAGTTGAAAGTACCCATAGGCAAGATAGATGCTTATCTGGCAGCAGGTTGGACGGGATTTGAATCCATATCGGATGGTGGGCCCGAAAAGAACAGCATTACCATCTACCCCAACCCGGCAAGGGATAAGGTCCATATTGATCTGGGTCCGGGACAAGAATTAAAAGAAGTAAATATCCATACTATGACCGGAGCCTATCTGTACTCGGAAAACGGACTCGAAATAAACACGGACCATCTATCCGAGGGGATGTACCTATTTGAGATCGTGACCAGGACGGGCGATAGATCCATAAAGAAAATAGTGATCGCAGATAGATAGACGATATAATCCCTATCCAAAAAAACGTTTGCAGTTTTCATGTCCGCACGATAGGGTTGTATGTTCCGTAATCATAGCTTCTCGGCTTTCATTATCATATTGAGAAACTTTAAAAAGCTCAGGGCAATCTATGATCTTATGTATTGAATCTTCAGCCTGACCGGTCCAAACTACATTCATTGTTTAGCCTTTTCCTAAGTGATCTCATAACCCCAATATGAGGTCTTATCCTGTCTTCAGAACCATCTTTTCTACTTGATTTAAGGGCTTCAGAATTTCAAAAGGGGCATTTCAATGCTGTAAATTCATCTAATAAGGGATATGATATCGACATCATATAACCACGGTCGGACCAATACTCCAATATACAAATACTCCAATATAAAGGAGTTAGGAGTGGGTTTTTGAGTAGGCAGCTTTGAGTAGGCAGTAAGTGGGGTTAAGGAGTGAGGACTCGCTTTGCCCTTTCGAAATTATGCTTTTAAAGTAGGGTCATTTCGAACGTACGTGAGAAATCCCAATAACAAAAAAACCACATTCCTTAAAAAGCTGTTCGAAGTCTTGGATTTCGCACTTATCGCTTTCCTTTATTTACTCCGAAGTGAGGAGTGGGGACTGAAGACTTAGGAGTTGGTTTTTGAGTAGGCAGTTTTGAGTAGGCAGTAAATAAGGGTTGAGGATTCGGGTATGAGTACTGAAAACTGAAAACTGAAGACTTAGGAGTGGGTTTTTGAGTAGGCAGTTTTTAGTAGGCAAAGTGAGGGTTGAAGATTGGGGAATGAGGACTGAAAACTGAAGACTTAGGATTTAGGCGTGGGTTTTTGAGTAGGCAGTAAGTGGAGGATGAGGAGTGAGGACTCGCTTTGCCCCCTTTCGAAATTATGCTTTCAAAGTAAAGGTCATTTCGAACGTACGTGAGAAATCCCAATAACAAAAAAGCCCACATACCTTAAAAAGCTGTGCGAAGTACGTGTATCCATTGTAAAAGCAGCACCCCGGGACCACATTCTATCCTTTTTCCCAAAATCCCAAAAACACCTCGTTATGTCCCTTCTTTAATTGGTTTCAGCACTGATTTTTGGACATTTCCCATGTATGGTTCTTTTTTACTTTGAATTTATATTCATTAACCTAAAAACCATTAAAATGAAAAAACAACTACACTTAATGATCGCTACCATCTTTGTGGTATTGGTGGGCATTAGCAGTTATGGCCAACAATTTACCGTTGATGGCATCAGATACGAAATTACGGCTACCGCTCCAGCCCAAGTTGAGGTGGTAGACTATATCGGTGCGACCACGGAAGTGACCATCCCCTCAACGGTCCGATACCAACTTGTCAACTATGCGGTGACCGCTATTGGCGATGAAGCTTTTTTTAAGAACCACTTGACCAGTGTAACCATAGGAAACAGTGTGACCCGTATTGGAAGCTATGCTTTTTACGGTAACCTACAATTGACCAATGTCACCATAGGAAACAATGTGACCCGTATTGGAAGCTATGCTTTTACCTGGAGCCAATTGACCAATGTCACCATAGGAAACAATGTTACCAGTATTGGGAGCCATGCCTTTGCCTATAACGAATTGACCGAAGTTATCATACCCAACAGTGTGACCCGTATTGAGGTCGCGGCCTTTGCCGTGAACCGATTGACCAGTGTGACCATACCGAGCAGTGTGACCAGTATTGCGAATTATGCCTTTCATAGAAATCAGTTGACGAGTGTGACCCTGCCTAACACGTTGACCGATATTGGGACCCATGCTTTTCATACAAATCAGTTAACGAGTGTGACCCTGCCCAACAGCTTGAAAACTATTGGGAACAGTGCTTTTTGGGACAACGATTTGACCGGGGTGACCCTACCGGTCAATGTGACCAGGATCGATCAATGGGCTTTTTGGGACAACCCAAACCTGGTCACCGTGAGGGCGAGGTCTACCAATAATCCCCTACCAACACTCGATAAAGATGCGTTCAAAAACCGTGGTCAAATAGATTTGGTCGTTCCCAAGGGCAGGGTACAGGCTTATTCGGGCCATCCTGATTGGACGGGATTTAGATCCATCACGGAAGTTGCGGTCGATGACACCTTCATTTCGGATAATATCACATACAAAATTACCGAAATAGTCCCCGATAAAGAGGTAGTGGTTATGGACTATGACACCTCAGGAGGTTCCAGTGTGGACATCCCCCCAACGGTCAACTACCAAGGCATCGATTTCGAGGTGACCGATATTGGAGAGGCAACTTTTGCCGTGAACCAATTGACCAGTGTGACCCTACCCAACAGCTTGGAAACTATTGGGAATTATGCTTTTCAAAACAACCAATTGACCCGTGTGACCATTCCCAACAATGTGACCGGTATTGGGACCCATGCTTTTCAGAATAACCAGTTAACAAGTGTGACCCTACCCAACAGCTTGGAAACTATTGGGAACAGTGCTTTTTGGGACAACGATTTGACCGAGGTGACCCTACCGGTCAATGTGACCAGGATCGATCAATGGGCTTTTTGGGACAACCTAAACCTTGCCATGGTGACGGTGAAGGCTGACAGTCCTCCAACACTCGATAAAGATGCGTTCAAAAACCGTGGTCAAATACACCTGATCGTTCCCAAGGGCAGGGTACCGGCTTATTCGGCCCATCCTGATTGGACGGGATTTAAATCCATCACGGAAGTTGTGAAGGTCGATGACACCTTCATTTTGGATAATATCACATACAAAATTACCGAAATAGTCCCCGATAAAGAGGTAGCGGTTATGGACTATGACACCTCAGGAGGTACCATGGTGACCATCCCCCCAATGGTGGCTCATGGCCTGAACACCTACACGGTGACCGCTATTGGGAAATGGGCTTTTTATCTCAACAATTTGACCAGTGTGACGATACCCAACACGGTGACCCGTATTGGGCACAGTGCTTTTCAGGATAACCAATTGACCGAAGTTATCATACCCAACAGTGTGACCCGTATTGACGGTGATGCTTTTGAGCATAACCAATTGACCAGTGTTGTCATACCCATTGGTATAGAAATTATCCAACCCGGTACTTTCAAGGACAATAAATTAAGCAGTGTGACCATACCAGAAGGTGTGACCCGTATTGAGAGCAGTGCTTTTGGAGGCAACCAATTGACCAGTGTGACCATTCCTGAAGGGGTGGCCAGTATTGCGGATGATGCTTTTTATAGAAACCAGTTGGAGAGTGTGACCCTACCCAACAGCTTGGAAACTATTGGGAACAGTGCTTTTTCTTTTAACCTATTGACCAGTGTGACCATACCCGATGGTGTGACCCATATTTTGGATGATGCCTTTTCAGCCAACATGAACCTTAACTTGGTGACCGTAAAGGCCAACAATCCCCCATCGCTCCATGTAGGTGCCTTTCATGATGCGGGCCGTCACCAAATAGATTTGGTCGTTCCCGAGGGCAGGGTACAAGCTTATTCGGGCCATCCTGATTGGATGGGCTTCAAATCCATCACGGAAGATATAGGGATCGATGACACCTTCATTTCGGATAATATCACATACAAAATTACCAAAACAGTCCCTGATAAAGAAGTAGCGGTTATGGACTATGACACCTCGGGAGGTACCATGGTGACCATCTCCCCAATGGTGGCTCATGGCCCGAACACCTACACGGTGACCGCTATTGGGAAATGGGCTTTTTATGTCAACAATTTGACCAGTGTGACGATACCCAACACGGTGACCGGTATTGGGGAAAGTGCCTTTGAAAACAACCAACTGACCCGTGTTGTCATACCCAACGGTGTCATGGATATCGGGAAAGATGCTTTTTACGGTAACCAATTGACCAGTGTTGAACTCCCCACCAGTGTGGACAGTCTCGGGCAACGGGCGTTTGGCGACAACCATTTGACCAGTGTCACCATACCCGATGGTGTCACCAGAATTGAGAAATGGACCTTTGCCGAAAACGACCTTAAAGAGGTGACCATACCGGGCCTTGTGGAAAGTATAGGGGACCAGGCCTTTTATGACAACCCAAACCTTGGCCTGGTGACGGTGAAGCGTAACGATCCCCCAGCGCTCGATGCAAATGCCTTTCAAAATCCAGGCCGTGACCAAATAGACCTGGTCGTTCCCAAGGGCAAGAGACAAGATTATATAGATGCAGATTGGACGGGCTTTAGGTCCATCACGGAACCGGCAGAGCACGGGGACACCTTCATTGTCGATAATATATCATACGAGATTACTTCCTTGACCTCTTATAAAGTTAAGGTGGTGGACTATGGCATTACGGGAGGAACGGTGACCATCCCCCCAACGGCCAACTATCAAGGCATCGACTACGAGGTGACCGCTATTGGCGAAGGTGCTTTTTATCAAAGTGGCTTGACCAGTGTTGAGATACCCAATACGGTGACCAGTATTGGGGAAAGTGCTTTTGAAAACAACCAACTGACCCGTGTTGTCATACCCAACGGTGTCATGGATATCGGGAAAGATGCTTTTTCCTCTAACGAATTGACCAGCGTTACCCTCAGTGAGAATGTTACAAGTATCGGGGAATATGCTTTTTGGAACAACCAATTACAAGGACATCTTGAGATACCCGACAGTGTCATCAGCATTGGGGATTTTGCTTTTGATTACAACCAATTGACCAGCGTTACCCTCGGTGAGAATGTTACAAGTATCGGGGAATATGCTTTTTGGAACAACCAATTACAAGGACATCTTGAGATACCCGACAGTGTCATCAGCATTGGGGAGTGGGCTTTTTATGGCAACGAATTGGTCAGTGTCACCATAGGGAACAGTGTCACCAGTATTGGAGATTATGCTTTTTGGAACAACCAATTACAAGGACATCTTGAGATACCCGACAATGTGACCGCTATTGGTAACGAAGCTTTTAAGGAAAACCAATTGACCAGTGTGACCATAGGGAACAGTGTGACCCGTATTGGATGGGGGGCTTTTGCCGGCAATCAATTAACAGAGGTCACCATACCGGGCAGTGTGGAAAGTATTGCAAACATCGCTTTTGCAGGTAACCCGGGCCTTCGCACAGTGGAGGTAAAGGCCGCCAATCCCCCATCGCTCCATGTAGATGCCTTTCAAAATGCAGACCGTGACCAAATAGACCTGATAGTCCCTTCGGGCACTAAAAGTGCATACTTGGCTGCAGGATGGACGGACTTTAAGTCCATTACAGAGGCAGCGATGACCGGAAAGAGTGCGGTGGCACAGGGTACCAGTCCTAAAGCATCTCCTGTAGAAAGTGCGGTGGCACCGGCCGATGTTGATGTTGCCAAAGCTAATGCCCGCAACAATGTCAGCGTCTACCCGAACCCGGCACAAGATGACATCCACATTGGACTACCTGATGGTGAAGCGTTACGGCAAGTGAAGATATACAATGCCCTGGGGGTCCATGTCCATTCGGCGAACACCCTGCAAATGGATATAAGCCATTTATCCAGCGGTATATATATGCTGGAAATAGAGACCAGGGCCGGAGAGAGGGTGGTCAAGCGGATACTTGTAAAATAGACCGCACCGCCACGGATAAATATGGACAAACAGTGATCGTCCGCTTTGTAGTGTAGGATACTGATATGGCCCCCTGCACCATTCCGAACCTGCCCGCAATACCCCGCAGGTGGGCAGGTCCGTTTTGGGATTCCATTGCACCCACGGACAATCAGTTGTAATGGGTACCTGGAACGGGCCTGTGCCGAACTCGTTCCAGTATTTAGGTCGACGATAGGGATTTATTGCACTTTGCGGACATTCAAAATAAATGTAACAACAGCCATGAAAGACCCATGGTGATTATGGGGCTGCGTTGGCTCCGATCAAGTATGGGCCGGACATATCCAATGTACCATTGAACCGGCATGCCCCACTTGTCCCAGATGGGCCGTTCAAGGGTGTGGATAGGGAAGGTATACTTTTTGGAGACATTGTTCGTCCATATCCTGGCCCGGGCACCGACCGTTCTTGATTCCTGTTTTAAGAAGTGTGTTATTTTTTACCCATAAAGTAAAGATAGATCTAAAGGTCTATTTACGTGTATATATGGCAAAAGCAGCCCACAAAACCGTATTCAATTTCTTTTCTAAAATCCCGAAAACACATGGTTACGTCCCTCTTTAAAAAGGGTTCATCACTAATTATTGGATATTTCGCTTGTACGGTCATTCTTTGCTTTAAAGATAATATTCATAAATCTAAAAATCATCGAATCATGAAAAGACAACTACAATTGATAATGACCGCCATCCTTATGGTATTGGCCGGCCTTAGCGCGTATGGCCAAAATATGAACGAATTTGTTATTGGAGACTACACGTATGAAGTTACTTCCTCAACTTCAACCCCCCCCCAAGTTAAGATCACTGGCTATACCGGTACGGGAGGTCACGTGGAAATTCCAGAGACAGTGGAGCATAATAGCACGAATTACACGGTGACCGCTATTGGAGAGCGCGCTTTTTACGGTGACCTATCTCGCCTATTGACCGGTGTAACTATTCCCGAGGGGGTAACCCATATAGGGGCTCAGGCCTTTATGAACAACGGCATAAACAACGTGGTGATCCCCACCACCGTAACCAGTATTGGGCATAGCGCTTTTTGGAACAATCGCATAACCAGCTTGGAGATTCCCGAAGGGATTACTGAAATCAGGAACAATACCTTTGGCAACAACATATTGACCAGTGTGACCATCCCTGCCAGTGTTGAAACTATTGGGGATGACGCTTTTAGGACCTATACCGGTAATGAAAATAATCCTCAACCTCTAAGAATGGTCTGGGTGACAATGCTGCGCAGTACCCCTCCAAACCTCAGTGATCGTGCTTTTGGCACAGACGCTTTCGGAACAAACCCTCGCAACATACATGTAGTAGTCCCTGATGGTGCCCTTGATGCTTATTCGGATTGGAACGGATTATTTTTAAGCGTGGACATCTATGATATATTTGAGGCTGATGACATCAGATACCATATTACGGCTATCGCTCCGAACGAAGTCCGGCTTATGGACTATATCGGTACCGCAACAGAGCTGGACATCTCCGGAACGGTCGATTATGGTGGCGAAACCTATACGGTGACCGTCATTGGTGAGGATACCGATATTTTTGTGGATCATGTTACTGTCCGACCTTTTATAGAAAAGGGACTGACCCGTGTCACCATACCCAACACAGTGACCAGTATCGGACTGGGGGCTTTTAGTAAAAACCAATTGGAAGAGGTTGTTATACCGAACAGTGTCACCCATATCAGGAGATGGGGCCTTGGCGGCAATCCTCTAAGGGAGGTGACCATACCGGCCAGTGTGGAATATATCGGACCCGGGGCCTTTTATGTGGCTGAGAGAGGAAGCCCCATTGTGAGGTCCCATGGCAATCCACCACCGGAAATTCATGAAACGGCCTTTGAGACTGGTTCTAACCATACCCAACAAAAAGTTGAATTTGTGGTACCCTTTACCGCTATACAAGCTTATGAAGATGCAGGCTGGAGGGACTTAGGTGAGGCGGACATCACCGCCGGGGTCTTCATCGATGAGGAGTATAAAATCAAATATGCAATTGTTGACGCTCCAGACGAAGCAACGGTGATCGGCCCGGTTAGCCAACATTTGAACCCGGTCATCCACTCAACGGTGGATATTAATGGGGGTACCTACGACGTGACCGCTTTGGCCGATAATGCTTTTGATGGGAAGCACGTGCAATCCATAAACATACCCGCTAGTGTAAGAAGCATTGGGTCCCGGGCCCTACATGCTACCTCTATCTCACTTCATTATGTTGCCATGGAAGGCGAGGATCCACCGACGCTCGCTCCGGATGCCTTTAAGTATCCAGAACGCCACGATCGCATAAGCGTGGTGGTGGAAGGGCCCGAGGACTGGTTGAAGGCTTATACAGCTGCGGGCTGGACGGGTTTCCACCGCTTTGCTGCGCTCATAGGGGAGACCCATAACGTGAATGGCCTCCTTTTTGAAGTCAGATCGTTACACCCCGATGAATTTGAGTTAGATGACTTTAACTTTTCAGTTGCTGATATGGATCCTGATGAAGACGAATCTCATTTCATTATTGATGGTGAAAAAGTTTTGATCTTTGCTAATGGTCACGTGAATATTCCCAAAGAAGTCCTGTACCACCGTACTACTTCGAACCGATCAAGAATGTATACGGTCACCTCCATTGGCGACAATGCTTTTAATAGGAGCCACTATACCACTCTTTTTGGGACTTTTGGCTATGACGTTTTCCCATTGACCAGCGTGACCATACCCGAGGACGTGACCAATATTGGTTCTGCGGCTTTTGCAAATAACCATTTGATAGAGGTCAATATACCCGACGGTGTGACCAATATTGGTTCTTGGGCTTTTGCAAATAACCAATTGACAAAGGTCACCATACCCGATGCTTTGACACGGATCAATAATGATACTTTTTATAAAAACAACTTGACCAGTGTTGATATACCCGACAGTGTGACCAGTATAGGGGAGCGTGCTTTTGCACAGAACCAATTGACCGAGGTGACCATACCGGCCAATGTCACCCGTATCGGAGAGGGTGCTTTTGGTCAGAACCAATTGACCGAGGTGACCATACCGGCCAAGGTGGAATATGTGGGCGGAGTTGCTTTTGAGAACAACCCGGACCTTCGCTTGGTGACGGTGGAGGCCGAGGATCCCCCACAGCTCCATGAGTTTGCCTTCTCCAATGCAGACCGCGGCCAAATAGACCTTGTGGTGCCGTTCGAGAAGCTACAGGAGTATCTGGACAATGGGTGGCACGGGTTCAGGTCCATCAGCCACGGGATTTTTACCGTTGACGACATTACGTACGGGATCATCTCTCCAACCGATGTCATGGTGGTGGACTATACCGGTGGGGCCACAGAAGTGGAAATCCCCGAAACGGTCGATGGCAATGGTGAAACCTATACAGTGACCACCATCAAGGAAAATGCTTTTCAAAACAAGGAACTGACCAGTATTGAAATTCCTAATAGTGTCATCAGTATCGGGGAAGGGGCCTTTAGTGACAACCAATTGACGGAGGTGACCCTACCAAGCAGTATGGAACGTATTGGGGCCCGGGCCTTTGCCAACAACCCGGACCTTGCCTTGGTCAGGATAGAGGCCAGTGATCCACCGTTGATTGATGCCACGGCCTTTAGCAATCCAGACCGTCACGAAATTCATCTTGTGGTGCCCGAAGGCAGTGCGCAGGCCTATGAGGACAACGGGTGGGGCGGATTCCAATCCATATCGGAAGACGGTACCCCTCCCCAACCGACCATCGATGCCCCACAGGGTATCGATGACCTTGAGCCCTTCACGGTGAGCATCACCTTTGATGGTGGAGTCACGGATTTTGGAGTGGACGATATCCAGGTCACCAATGCCACGGTAAGCGAGCTTATGGGCAGCGGATTGACCTATACCGCTACCATTGTACCGACATCCCCCTGTGGCATTGCCATAGACGTTCCGGCCGATGTGGCCACGGGCGTGAACGGTTTGTCCAATCTGGCGGCACAACAGGTCGTTGTAGCTATTGTGGACACCATTGCCCCGACCATGACATGTCCCGACGATGTGGTGGTCAGTGCCTCCAACAATGGTACGGACGATTGTACCACCACTCTTGCCCTTGTTGCCCCTATTGCCGATGACAACTGTTCCGTTGCCGCTGTTGTCGCCCAGGTAGATGGTGTGGATATAGACCCCGATAGCCATGCGTTCGGTGTCGGAACGACCATGGTGACCTGGATCGTGAGCGACGCTACCGGAAACACCGTTTCCTGTAAGCAGGCCGTGACCGTTAAGGCGACCAGGGATTGTGGGTCCGAACTCCTTGTGGATTTGAACAGGGGGTTTTCCCCCAACGGCGATGGCATTGCCGATACCCTGGTGATCAATGGCCTTGAAAGGTATAGGAACAACGTGGTGAGGATATACGACCTGAGCCAGCGTCTGTTGTTCAGTGCCCATTATGGGGGACTCGGCGATGCCTGGGACGGCACCCATGAAGGCGGGACGGTGCCCGTTGGCCCCTATGTATGTGTGATAGACTTTAACGAACCTGGGCTGGAACACGAAACTAAAATGATCTATGTGAATTATTGAGAGCGTTGCGTGAATAATAACCGGATAGGGCAGTCGAGAAAACCGTTCATTGGGCTTCGTCCCAATTCTCCACTGTTCTATCCCACTTTTGAGCTTGCCCAACACATTTTTTAACTGATATTGACCATAAGGATTGAACTTTATTGTTTACAACAGTATTTAATGTGTCCATACCACTCAACCATAACCAATCCTTCGAGAAAAATATCCATGCGGAATAAAGAATCATCCATGTTCTGGAATGGGTGATGATAATAATTTTAACCCGAAACAATTAAAACCAATTTATATAACGATTACAGCAGTAGAAATGAAGAAAAAGAAATTATATTTTTTTATAGCGACCTCGATATGGTGTATGCAGTCCCATGCTCAGCAAGATGTAACATTTACACTGTACAATTATAACATGAACGTCATCAACCCGGCCTATGCGGGGACCGGCGAAAAAATGGAGTTCACCTCAAATTATAGGGCACAGTGGGCGGGTCTTGACGACGCACCCGAGACCTGGAGTTTTACGTTGAGTGGCCCAATGGGCGGAAAAGTGGGACTGAATGACAAGGTAGGTCTGGGCCTTTCAATTGTCAATAGCAGTGTGTTCGTGCTCAACGAAACGGATGTTTATGCCGATTTCTCCTATAAGCTCCAATTAAAGGAGACTGTGGATTTGTTTTTGGGGCTTAAGGCGGGAGGTTCCGCCGTTAACATAGATTTGGCGCCTATTGGACTTGATACCGACCCACTTTTTTCGGAAAATGTAAGCGTTTTCAACCCAAATGTTGGGGTGGGCGCCTATTTAAGGGGAGAACGCTATTTTATGAACATTTCCATACCAGCCCTACTAAGAACAAGTAGATACGAAAAGGAATCGGGGATTGCAACACAGGCCACCGATCAAATGCAATTTTTTATGGGAGCCGGCTATCAGTTTCCCTTGACCAAGGATATAGTCTTTACGCCCTCTTTTTTAACACGGGTAATCAGCGATGTGCCTTTCTCCATGGATATCAATGGAACGTTCGACCTGTACGGATTGTTGGACCTTGGCCTGAGCTACAGATTAAAGGAATCCATGAGTACCCTTGTATTTTTCAAGATGTCGGATAGACTCAGGATAGGGTATGCTTATGACGCCGCTGTAACTTCTGTAAGTAACTATAGAAGGGGAAATCACGAAGCGATATTGAAGTTTTACCTATAGCATTCCAGGAAGAAAATTATTGGATTTATTTTCAATACAATGGCGTCAAAAACAACAGTACTTCATGACCAGGGAGGGTTTGAAAGTTATTCAAGACCCAAACCAAACTGCCGACCGGATACCAATAGATTGGCAACAGCCCTTCGGTACGGTAATCCGTTTGCATGTAGCCTGAAAAAGCAGGATTCATATCAAATTTTGGAGTTGGTCGGTTTTTAAAACATACCGTATGCACTCCTTTGAACAGGACAAAAACAAAAAGGTTCAGCAGTGTCACTTATTGATGATGTTTTTGTGGAAGATGTACTCGCTTTACTGGTATATGCGGTACTGTTGATGATTTCTAAGTTGTACTATAAACATAGACAACTTAAAAAAAGAAAAAAAGAATGAGAGGCCATGACAACTGTGGGTAAAGAAAAATGTAGGTTTTCATGAAAAGTAGGGTAGCAATATTGGTCCAGGAAAAATTTGGCTATTTACCGTTTTTGGATGAGCTAAGAAACTGTGGTATTTGCGAACACGATGCTTTTTTATGTTGGGAAGAGATGTGGCTCTCCGAACAGCGAAGGAAATATGATTTCATATTGATCGATTATCATTTTTTTGAGATGCTCAGGGACGACATCGTGTGTTACCACCTATTTCATCAGTATAAATTTAAGATAATCTTTTACAGTAACATCTCAGGAAAGATAAGCACTCAAAAGGGGAATATGTCCGTTGACCTGTACAGGATTTTTTTCCGCCCCTTTGTGGATCTTAATAACGTGATGGAAAGTATTGGAAACAGCGATTTTCCGATGGACCCGCGAGATACTGTTTTGGATAAGGAAAAAAAATGTCTGTCGTGCCGTAAGGATGCCTTTTTTTTGAAGGAGGGCTATTCGCTCATCAAATTCCATTTGGACGAAGTCCTCTGTTTTGAAAGTGAACGAAATTACATCTCCATTTATGTGGATAGCAAAAAACACCTGATTAGGCAGACATTGCAATCTACCATGGAGGTTTTACCGGACAAATTTTACCGGATAAATAGGTCTGTTGTCATCAATATTGATAAGATCAACAAAATTGTGGGCAATAGGGTCTATATCGATGGTTTGAATAGTTTTCGCCCTGCGATATCCAACAAGTACAAACAGAACATTTTAAACGCAGTGCCCTTGTTTAATGAAACAATACCATAGTGTATTGTGAAATCTATAGAACTATGAATTATTTATTTATTGACGATAACAGGGTCCAATTGATGGTATTGAAAAAGGCACTTGAGCAGTTTTGTTCGGCCCATGAAATCAAAACCCTGGACAACCCCATGGCCGCGATTGACTTGATTCGCTCCCGTGTTTTTTTGCCGGATGTAGTTGTGGTGGATTTCAATATGCGTGAAATGGATGGTTTGGACTTCATCAAAAGAATGAAGTTTTCCGATGATTGGTACAGTTATATTCCCATTGTGGTGTGGACAACTGTTGATTGTGCAGAAACGGCCAAGGCTTGTTATGGAAGTGGGGCCGCCGGTTATATGATCAAACCTACCTATTATAAGGAGCTGATCGGTATGTTGAGGGTGTTGATCCAATATTGGGAAGCCAACCTGAATCCCTTTACAAGTATTGATAAAATTGTTAATCAGTAATAAGATATAGTATGCATGAAGATAGTTCGGTTTTGGATGATTTGATGTTGAGCCTAAAGGATAAGGGCGCAACCAGCATATACCATGTTTTGCCCAAAGCGTATATCGTTTTAGATCTCAGGGGAAAGATTCTGGGATACAATCCCAAATGCAAAGATCTGCTGGGCCTTATCCATCATGATGGGGAAACAAAAAACATGAATGAGTTTTTGATCGGTGAAAACAGAGAAAGGTTTATGATCATGCTGGAGCTTGTAGGATTAATGGGCCATGTTAATGACTTTGAACTGGAAATCACGGCGTCATGCGGGCGTAAAAAGGTCATCTGGATCAGCAGTTCGGCCATATATGATTCCAAAAAAAATGCAATTGCCATTCATTGCCTTATGTCCGACATGACCAGGGAGCAAATGTTCCTGGACCAAATGAAGGAGGAGTTGCGGACCTTTTCCGATCAGCATTGAAAGACTTTGGAATTACCTGGGCAAACACCTTTTTTCCAAAGTTAGGACACTGTTGTTTTTGGGTTATCGGGTTTTATGTTCTTTACACTAAAAGCCATTTTGTTTTTCAGAAAAAAAGGGGGCATCAATTATTGAAAGAATAAAGTAAAATTTATAACAGAATACGATTACAAACAATAACGGACGATTATTTCCGTTGCATCTTTAACAACCACTTATTATCTTGCTTTTTGGACAAAGCGAGGTAAACTTTAATAAACGAGTCAAGAAAATGAAAAAAATCCCACAAAAAAGAAATTGGACAATTTTACTATTGAGCATTTTATGCATTAGTGTTATCTCTTGCGAAAATGATGATGATCCTAAAAACAATACCGAAACCGAACATGCAGCCACAAAACAAGCACTGATTGGGGAATGGAAGCTTATAAGCAGTACAATTGATGGCGAAGCCGTAGGATTGGAGGATTTTTCATATCTAAAGGAATCGACTGCAACTTTTAATGCGGACAATACGTATGAGCTTGTTTATAGGAGGCGTAACGGTAATTTAGCCGCCACATCAATTTTATCCGGAACATATACGGTTGAGGGTATCAATAGCGTAACTTTTTTTAATTCTACATCCAAAATTGAACTAGTGGATGATGCGCTACAGATTACCTCCACTACGGAAGACAATAAGACACAGGTAGACATTTTTATTAAAGCTGATAATGAAGAATTGGCGAATGATGGAGAAAGTAACGGGGATATCATAGGGGACGAAAATGACAATTCGGACCCACCAAGCTCTTCCTTTGATGGTTCGGAAATTATTTCACAAATACAGGGAGTTTGGGAGATAACCGGTGTAACGGATGAATGTCAAAAAAAGAACACGCTGGAATTTGTAGGTTCGGATGAAGTTATTTTCACCCAACATAAAGAAACGTTCAATAGGAATGACCTGCTGAAGTACAATGTTAGTGTAACGTATCCGCTACAATCGGATTTTTCGGCTGTGGTTACAGAAGGGTTCAACACCATTACTTTTGATAGTAATGCGGATTGCCAGTTTAAAAAAGAGAGTGACTTAAGTTATCTGGTCGAGGATGCCGAAACCATACGAATTGAAGAATCTTCCAGACTGACTTTCAAAATTATAGACGATAGTACCATAAATTTGGTATACGAATACGAGGATGATGATTCCAATGTACAGACTATTGAGTATGTTTATATAAAAACATAAGCAAAAAAACGCCGCACACAAAGGTATTTATAAGTGGTAAGGCGTTTAGGGCGCCCCAATCAGGTAGTATCCAATAAACTGTGTAAACAGAATTTAGGCGGGTCTTAAGACCTGCCTAAATTTTTGTATAATTTTAAAACACAGTTACAATGGAAGATTACAAGAAACAATTTTTGGAGAGTGGGGTACTAGATGGCATCAAGACCCAAGAAGAACTCTCAGAACTGCTCAACGGCCTACATACGGCCGCACTCGAAGCCATGCTGCATGGTGAGATGGACACCCACCTGGGCTATCCCAAGAACGCCAAGAACAATTCGACCAATGCCCGCAACGGTACATCGAAGAAGAACCTTAAGACACAGTATGGAAAGGCGGAACTGAACGTTCCCCGTGACCGCGAGGGCAGTTTTGAGCCCGTTGTGGTGCCCAAACGCCAGGGCATGGCCTCGCCCATCGAAAAGATTGTGATATCACTCTATGCCAAGGGCATGAGCGTATCGGATATCGAGGAGGAACTACAGGAGATATACGGCTACAAGCTATCCACATCGGCCATATCGATCATCACCGACCGTGTGCACCAAGAGGCACTCGATTGGCAGAACAGACCTTTGGAGAGCGTCTATTGTGTGGTATGGATGGACGGTATGGTCTTCAAGGTACGCCAGTCGGGAAAGGTCATCAACAAGACCATCTACTTGGCCGTTGGCCTGAACCGTGATGGCTACAAGGAAGTACTGGGCATGTGGCTGGGACACAACGAGTCCGCGGCCTTCTGGCAGGGCGTGCTGACCGACCTGAAGGCCCTTGGCGTGGAAGACATCCTCATTACCGTGACCGACAACCTGAACGGCTTCACGCAGTCCATAAACAATGTGTTCCCCAATGCGGACACACAGATATGCGTGGTACACCAGATACGAAACTCGGCACGCTACGTGGTATGGAAGGACAAAAAGGACTTCACTGCGGATATGAAGCATATTTACAATGCCCCCAACAGGGAAACCGCCGCACAGGAGCTTGAACGCTTTGCCGAAAAGTGGAACGACAAGTACCCCTATGCCATACGATCTTGGCGCAACAACTGGGACGAACTGACCGTGTTCTTTGACTTCCCATTGGAAATCAGGAAAATCATATACACCACCAATCTCATTGAAAACCTCAATGGGAAGATACGCAAGTACACCAAGAACAAAATGGCATTCCCAACGGACGGTGCCCTGAAAAAGTCGGTCTATCTCTCACTGCTGCAAATCAGTAAGAAATGGACACAGCCCATACACAATTGGGGGCTGATACTTAACCAGTTCTTGGTTATATTTGAAAAAAGGGTCCAACTGTAAAAACAGCTAGACCCGCTCAAGTTCATTTACACAGATTTTTTGGATAGTGTCTTCCGATAATTCAATATAAACTCCATATTTATAACCAAATTCTTTTAAATACTCATCAATTTTAAGTAAATCATCCCTTTTTTTATTGTTTTTCCAAATCATTTTAACCTCGATAATAAGTAGGTTATCATTGGTTTCTCTCTTGTGCACTATAATGTCTGGATAGACATAGCTTGGACCTTGTTCATTATTCTGCCAGTTCAAACGTTTGCCCATTAAATTTCCAACAGCATCGGCATTGTAATCCCCACGTATTCTATTATACTCGATATCCACTAAATATTGGTATTTCTCAAAGTATGATTCTAAATAGATTGCTAAACGATGCGTAACCGTTCTT
Organism: Muricauda sp. SCSIO 64092; assembly: GCF_023016285.1. Classification (GTDB taxonomy): domain Bacteria; phylum Bacteroidota; class Bacteroidia; order Flavobacteriales; family Flavobacteriaceae; genus Croceivirga. Next base: position 367,645 of record NZ_CP095413.1, on the reverse strand, counting down.
TCAGTAATGTCATAAGCAGGATTCATCAACAACGCGTCTTTGGAGTAAAGTTTCTCCAAAGACTTATGGATTATGGATAGTACTGTTTTTTTTGTCATATTATTTTTTCGACTCTGGTTGAAAGTAAAATGAAAAAACTTCATCACTTTTCAAAGTAATCATATTGGATAATTTAGATAGTTCCTTGTAATTTTTTATTGGATAAAAGGTTTGGGCCCTTATATTCTTCTCTTAGTCCTCCTTTTAAATCCTTTTTGAATGGTCTGAACCAAATTGCATAGGGATTTGAGCCATACTAGAAATAAATTTTTCTTTGGTCAAACAAGATACTTTCTGATAGGGTTTTGTACGAATGAATCGCATCGATTAAGAAAGTAGGGATTTCTTTAAATCCAATGTTGGTATCAAAATGATATGACTTTTTTAATTGATATTGTTTAATGTGGGAGGAGAAATGACGGAACATTGTGTGAACGTATGTAAATCCATCTATTAATATTTTGTGGTTGTTCAACTCAATGATTTCTTCTTTTTTTCCTAGTTCTTGGTAGAATTCGGCTACCAAAAGATAAATATATTTGCCATGAAGTACTATGGTCTTCCTTAAATATTCTCTGTAGTTATCTCCTATTAACAAGTCTTTTGCGTATTTATCAAGGATTTTTAATTGTTGGTCGGTCTCCTGTGCTACATAATTTTCAAGTTGGAAACCATTTTTTTTATCATTAAGATGTTCCTCCCATTCCTCATAGGTTTTTTGAAGAAATGCAACATCTTTTTGTTTTTGAAATTGTGGTATTCGTCCGTAGTAGTCCATTATCTCCTTATGACCATTTAAATCACTGATATACCTTAAATATCTACTACGAAAATGGTAGTTTTTACAGTTGGGATAATCTTCAATTTTGAAAGCCCTTTCACCCTCTTTGTTTCTCAATAGTTCAATTATGCCACCTATAAATTGTTCTTCAGCTAAAGAAATTTCTTCATTGTTGAAAACCTTACTGCAAAGGTTCTGTACCAGTTGGTCATAGTCCTGTGGTTTTGCAGGGTCTCGGTATAGCTTGTTCAGCTCTTTTCTGGAGGGCATCGCCTAGACTAATGTTGCTAATTAACGACAAAAATATTAATTTTGTAGTAAATTAACAACAAAATGAATTCAAGAAAGGCAATTGTACTACCAAAACATCAAAAGGTTTTTGACCAATTGGGTGAAAACATTAAGCTAGCAAGAAAGAGGAGAAAGCTCACGACGGAGCAGGTCTCTGAACGTGCGGGCATTCACAGGGCCACTCTTTATCGCATAGAAAAAGGCGATCCGGCCGTGGCCATTGGGCTGTATTTTAATGTACTTAGGGTAATGAATCTTCAGGACGATTTTTTGAAGTTGGCCAATGATGATGCATTCGGTAGAAAATTACAAGACTTGGATTTATTATAAAATGATGGCTGAGGGAAAATTTGACATATACGTTTTTGCGGATTGGGTAGGCTTGGAAAGTCCGACCCTCATTGGTACGCTTTCTGCCCATTTTGCCAAGGGAAAGAAAGCGTTCAGTTTTGAATATGACAAAAATTGGCTAAAGACTGATGGACAAAGGCTTTTGGATCCGGATATTGAATTTTATTCCGGGCCACAGTTTCCAGCCAACAAAGAGAATTTTGGGATCTTCCTCGACAGTATGCCGGACACTTGGGGCAAAACCTTGATGAAGCGTAGGGCAGCACAAGAAGCAAGAGCAAATAATGAAAAACCGAAGACCCTTTATGAGATTGATTTTTTGCTCGGTGTGTTTGACGAAAGCCGGATGGGAGCCTTGCGTTTTAAAACGAATTTGGATGGGCCCTTTTTGGATAATGATGCCCAGACCCCTACACCGCCTTGGTCATCATTGGGCGATTTGCAGGAGGCCGCTAAACAACTGGAAAGTGATGATCAAAGTGAAGCTGTCAGAAAATGGATAGCAGTTTTAATTGCACCGGGTTCATCTTTGGGTGGTGCCAGGCCCAAAGCCAATGTTTTCGACACAAAAAAAAATCTATGGATTGCGAAGTTTCCATCAAAAACCGATACCATTGACAAAGCACTGTGGGAGTTTTTAGCCTATCGGATGGCCACAGCTTCGGGTATCCCAATGGCGGCATCCAAAGTTGAAAAAATCAGCGGCCAATACCATACTTTCCTGACCAAAAGATTTGATAGGGAAAATAATAAGCGGATACACTTTGCCTCGGCAATGACAATGACCGGTAATACCGAGGATTCCATAAAAGATGCCTCACCTAGTTATCTTGAGATTGTGGAATTCATAGAGAACTATGGTGTTGATGTTAAAGCGAATTTGCATCAATTATGGCGACGGATAGTATTCAATATTGCTATTTCCAACACGGACGACCACATGCGAAATCATGGATTTATCCTGTCCAATAAAGGTTGGGTGTTATCGCCGGCTTACGATTTAAACCCATCCATAGATAAGGATGGGCTTTCCTTAAATATCGATATGGATGATAATGCTTTGGATTTTGATTTGGCGAAAAGCGTGGGTGAATACTTTCGCTTAAACGAAGATGAGATGCAGGCCATTCTGAATGAAGTTCTGTCAGTAGTTAAGAACTGGAAAACCATGGCCAAGGAAATAGGGATAAAAAATGCAGAAATAGAACTGATGGAAAGGGCTTTTCTGGCTTAAACTATTGAGATTGAATATGAGTTACAAAAGAGAAGAAGCAATACAGGGCTTAGTGCGTGCGATTAGATTTAATTCGGCTAAAATCCAACCTTACCAAGATGAAGTTATCAGAGATTCCCAAGTTTGGAATGCACCACTATTCTTTGCCGAAGTTCTTTGGAATTCTAATCGTCCCATAAAAGGAATAGACCGAAAGTCTTTTGACGTACTTGTAAAAAAATATAATTCGAAATATGAATCTGCAAATGTAAATGACATTTTTAATAGGTTTTGGCTTCGGGAGATTCTTGGGTTTATCCATATTCCCTCTGCCGTTAGAAGTGTCCTTTTTGATTATGAAAAACATAAAATGCATTACAAAGAACTTCAGTTTTTAAATGAAGTATCTGGAGATTCCCAAGATTGGACTACTGATAAATTTGAATATGAGGCAAAAAAATTTGCTACTGAGAATGAGATTGAAGTTGATACTGAATGGTTATTGGGTTCTGGATTTATTAAGAAATCTGAAGTCGAAAATTCATTCAAAATACGTTTTTCAGAGTATTACTCAACTCTCATAGAATATTGGAAAGACTTTCAATTTTTAAACTATCTCAAACTACAGCTTCAAGGACTACTCAATAAGTCCATATCAATTGAAATTAAGAAGTTTTCTAGTATTCTTGATAATCATAAAAGTGTATATCCATCAACCCCAAAACTTGACTATTTTCTTGATAATCAATACATAAAAAGTATTGGTGATGCATATGTAATACAAAACCCACACAACAATGATTTATTGAAAATAGGCGATGAAGACCAAATGGCAACTTTGCTTTGGCGGAAATTGCGTAATGAAAAGCCAGATGGAAACCCAAGGAACATTGTACTTGAGTTTCTAGGTATGCTCAACACCATCTCCGATGACTTTGTTTTTGGCGAAAAACTTACGCAACACGAACAAAGACTTTTTATGGATGGTGCACTTGAGTTGATTTTTTTAGAACCGGATATCAAAGGGCGAGAGGAAGAGTTTAAAAAATGTCGATTGGATAGTTCTTTTCGCGGTTCAAATTTAATTTATGAGCACAATTTCAGAGAAAATGAAAAGCTTGAATATGCCAAAGATGTTGTAGATCTTTTTGAGCGAATGGACCATATGGAAAAGCAGGTACAAAATAATATTTTTTTTGGCCAATATTGTAGAAGTAATATATATTCTTTATTGGGTAGTATCATCAAAATGGACGTTCCTTTTGCAAGAATTGAAGAGGGTGGTACACAAAGAACGATTCACTTTCCAGCAATTAAGAAACTACTAAAGGAGAGTTTGGAAAGACCTTTTTTGGTTTGGTCTATATACAATTACCTCAAATGGATTAGGCCAGAAGTTATTCCATATTTATTGATAGAGCCAGATTACGATACATTGGGTTTTTTTCTATTGACATCTTATAAAAATGAACATGTTTACAAGGATATAAGCTATGAAATTAGGACAAAAACTTTGATAGATGCTCTTAAGCTTTCCTTAAGTAATAGATTACAATCCAATGAAATCACCCATAAAGAAAATGCGAAATTTCTATTCAATGTTTTCAATTGGTTGAATAAAGACAAGTACAGGAAGAACGTTGCTAGTCCAGATCCTGTAAAGGCTATAGAGATGATGGCTCAAATTGATAAAAGGGAAAGTGACTTGTTAAAAACTGTTGAGAAATTTCCAGAAAAAGAATATAATGTGCACGCATATATCCCAACACATTTTCTACCCAAGGTCTTGCCTGATTTGGTAAATCATATTATAAACTATGAAGAGAAGCAATTTTTTGCAAGAGGGACACTTGCATTTCCGTTATTCAAGTTCGACATGCTATCCTGGCTTTTTAAATATGTATTGAATAATGGCCATTTGCAAGAGATAAGCAAGCAACCACAACTTGAAAAATCTCTAAGTGAAAGTTTTGTGCAATTGTTTTTGGATGCCATTGAAACAGGTTCCAAAAAGAAAATAGATTTTGATGGTAAAAAGAAAAAGTCCATAATTCCTAGTTGGACTGCATCATCGCAGCGAATTGAAAAAATTGAATGGTGGCCAATATTTGTGTTGGCTTACAGAACGGGAAGTTTAAAAGAATTGCTTGTCCCTCAATTTCAATTCATAAAAACCGAGGATAAATTTGAAGAGCAAAACAGATTCAACGCCAAAAAGTTACGTACCCATCTTACCGTATTGATGTTAGTACTGGATGAAATAAATGATAATTTAAATGGACTAATCTTGTGTAGCTCAGAAATTGAGGAATTAAGAACAACTATAGAATATCAACTGATTGATTATGTGGAACGTTTTGGAGTAGCAAGTAATCGATTCAAGGTTAACATTTTCGATAAATTTTATGATAGGACCTTCAACAGTTTCAATGACCAGTTGTTGCCAAAAATCGCGGAATTGGGAAATTCGTTTGAAAACCGTAACAGGTTAAGATTATGGGAAGCACTTTCTAGTTCACAAAATTTATGTCAATTACTCATTCTTGTTGAAAATATTAAAGCCAGCGGTTTCAAGGCTTTCCTCTTAAGAAAAATAAAAGAGATTGATGTGGAAGCATTTTTGAAAAGAAACAATTGGTTAGAAGTTCAAAATGCGTATTACGGTTTGTCCAAATATAATGAGTTAACAAAAGAAGCTGAGATTGCTTCAGAGTATTGGAAAAATAGTGGTCCGACGAAAAGTCTTGGTCAGGATTTCGAAAAACGTGTTTTTGAATCTCATTTGATAAATGCGTATACTAAAAGAGATGAAGTTGCTATTGATGACGTTGAAGAACCAAAAAATGTTATAAATATTCTGTCAGAATTAAAACCTTTTGAGCAGAAACAATTCTATAAGGCTTTGGTTCGGTTTGAAAATGACCCAAAAACCGCATATCGTTCCTTTGATGATTTGCTAAAAGTTAAACCAAAGTACATTTCAGTCGCATTAAATAGGTTTGCCGCGAAGATATCCTGGGCTCAAAACGAAAATAATGTGACACTTTTTAGAGAGGCGCTTCAAGAATGGCGTGACTATGCAGATTCTAAATTAGAAGAAGAACTTGATTTTATAAAAGATAAGGTTGCTTACAACATTTTAACCATACAACTTCATCTTAAGAACCACTTCACCTTTGAAAAGATATATACGGGCCTAGATAGGATAACTCAATTAAATCCTGACTTTGTAGAGCTAAAAGTGACCTCTCTTCTCGAGCGGAAAATAGAAGAACAAGCAAAAATGTTGGTTCAAAGAAGTATAGAATTCAATGAGTATAAAAATTACGAAAATGAGCTTCTTAAAAACCTATACCAAAAATTGGAAAACTCAACTAATAATCAGCAAACGGTAAAAGAATTAATAGCTCAGATAATACCAAAACATTCACTGAATGTTTTGAGAGAATTAGCAAAAGAAGATTTTATGGCTCCCGAACGTTTTGGGAAGAATCTTTCATTTCAGATAGCAGTATCTCTGCAAAAGTTGCTCAAAAAATTACCAACCATTGATAATTTGGGCCACGAGAATCAATACAATGATTTATTGGAAATGATTTTGGAAGAAAGGCTTCAAAACTTTAGCCTAACAGTTAAAGACCAATCTTTAGGCGGATATTCGGAAAGCGGGAAAGGTATGGGGTCTAGAGATATTACAGTATTAGAGGGGACAAGGGAATTAGCAGTAATTGAGCCTTTTAAGAATACTTCTAAATCTGTTATTCAATCTCATATTTCAAAGTTGTTCAACTACACACCAAATAGGGGATTTCTAGTCGTGGTTCTTTACGATTTTGAAGATGCATATACCTTAGAAGAGCGATGGAAAAAGTATCATGAAAAAATCTTGAAATCACTAAAATATCCCAAAGGTTTTGACTTGGTGGATAATTCCATAGAAGATATATCTGAAGAGTTAGGGTTTAAAAACAACCCTATTAAAATTGCAGTTTCTCTTCATGGCGTAGATGCTCAATTATTTCATATTATGGTGAATATTTGTTACAAAGCAATATAATTTGGCCCATTGGACAACTTCCCATATTAGATCTTGGCTGATTAACTTGAACATTTTGGTATTATGTGAAGTAGTGAAAAGGCTTTGGGTTGATAAATTTATATTTTTTCATAAATCATACGCTTAAATTCTTATTGCAGCCAATTAATCACTAAATTTATTATAGAAAGAAAATCAAAGCAAAAGTTACCTATTCGGTTACCTGTTTTGAAAAAATCAAAGTAACTTTTTGATTAATAATGACATACGAGATGGCTGTTAGTTCAGTCATCCCGACAACATTTGTATCAAATTGCAACAAAACACTGCAGATCGTATGATTTTCAATGTTTTTTGTACAAACTATTCCTTGAGCAAATGAATATTCAGTTTGGTAAATAGTTTGGAGGTAGCCTTTCCCCTTATACTTCCGGTAACGGGCATGGTATTTTCATGATGGGCACTGGAACACAGCGGAATATAGCTATCGGTGGTCCTGATGCCGTTGGAAGGATCATATCCGATCCATCCGGCCCCGGGGAGAAAAACTTCCGTCCAGGCATGGAGTTCGTAAATTGGGTTTTCCGTCCGGATAAAATAATACCCGCTCACAAACCTTGAGGCTATGCCAATGTGCCTGAGCAACTGTATTTGCATCCAGGCCAGATCCCTACAGGATCCCTTTTTGGAATCAAACGTATTGTTCGGTGAATTAGGCTTTCCCACTTCCCGGGCCTCCACCGTGAAATCTGACCGAATCTGAGTGGTGAACGCACTCAAAAAGGACATGGTATCCGAATTTACGGTGTCCAGGATTTGATTGACGTACCGTTGAAGGGATTTATGGATTTGCCCAACCTCCAAATAAGGTTTTAAGTACCCCATCAAAGGCTGTGAATAGCGGAATGGGAGTCTTCCATATAGCGAAGGCCATAAAACAAAATTAAATGGGTTGTACTCCTTTGTGGACAAAACCGAAATTGCCTTTATGGTGAGCCTATCATGATTACCCTGATACCAACTGAAATGAATCGTGTTGTTCTCCACATCGATTTGCTCAGCGGTGCCCATCGGTTCTGGAGATAGTATCAGCCTGAAACTTTTTAGTGTGGCATAGGGAACGTCCTGGGGCCTAAACCGAAAGTAATGGGGTTCAAAAAACACCTTTCCTTCATACCGATATTCCGTTTCGTGTGCTATCCGAAATTCCATAAATCCTATTGCTGGTTCGCAGCTTGGGCATTTCTTATGGTTTCCATGGATGCTGTATCCCTTAGTTCATTTATCCAATCATCGGGAAGGGTTCGTATGGAATCGCTCAGTATTCCGTTCCAAAGGGATGAAATGTTTTGAAGCTCTTCCTCCTCATACCGTTTTTCGACAATGTTGAACGAGTCTTTTTCATAGTAAATGATGTCCAAAGGAAAATCCACATCATTCGCGCTAATTCGGGTAGCATCAAAGGAAAGAAAACCGGCCTTGAGCGCAAACTGCATTGACGAATCATAGTCTATGGCACGATCTAAAATGGGTTTTCCGTAGCCATTGTTGCCTATGATTACAAAAGGAGATCCTTCGGACACCTCTATCCAATTGCCCTCTGGGTAGAGTAAATATATCTTGTGTTCCTCATCGTCTTCCAATTGTCCGCCAATAATGGAGAATAGATCAAAGCTCAACCCTGCCTCCTTCAGGGATTTTTTATCCTCGTTTGCCGACCGTTTTACCTGGTCGGAAAATGCATTGACCGCTTTATAGAGTTTATTGAACGAATCATCGTTCTCCTCAATGATTTCCTTGAAATATGTTATCGATTTATCGCGAACGGAGCGGAGGCCGGAAGTCATGATAAAGAAAGAATGCTTCTTTCGGTTGACCGTGAATACCTTTTTTGCCCGCGTGGTTTGGTTTCCGGATGTTATTCTGGTATCGGCGATTCCTACGATTCCCGATTTCAATTTAATGCCCAAACAATAGGTCATGGGATTTAGGTTTTAATACTGGATTCAACATATTTGTTGGCAAAGAACGATTTGTAGATTGCCGTGGAGATGGTATTGAGCTTCTTTTGGAAATCATCAATATATTCATGAAGTCCATCGGAGAAAATATCGTGAATATCCACAAATTGAAGTTGTGCTTTTAGCTTTCCCAATTGTTTTTCCGCCTCATTGGAATACCCGTCATCCAATCCTGTAATTGTATTCAATGATTTTCCTGCCTGAATAAGGCAAAAGTTAATGGACCGTGGAAAAACCTTATCCAGGATTAAAAATTCACAAATGTTCAATGTGGTGAGTTTACCATACTTTTTTCGGTACATATCATAGGCAGAGACGGATTTAAGCAATCCCGCCCATTGCGCAAGATCTAAGGGGGAACCGACATCATTGGGCGTAGAGAGCAAGATGTGGTATTTGACATCCAGTACCCTCGAAGTTTTGTCTGCGCGTTCAATCAACTGCCCTATTTTTCCAAAATGCCACCCATCGTTTCGCGAAATGGTAGTGGTAAAAATACCGTACAATAATTGACATCCCTCTTTTACCTTAGTAAAAAAGATTCTGGGATCCTTGTTTTTCCAACTTTTCTTTTTACATCCGTCCTTCATCAAAAAATAGACATGGTTGATCTGTTCCCATACCTCTTTGGTCAATTCAGGTCGAATAGCACGGGCATTCTCCCTGGCCTTACTAATTGAATTGTAGATCGAATTTGGATTTTGGGGATCAAAGCCGAGGAAATAGATGACCTTTTCTTTCTGAACCGTTTCATACAAGGATTCGTAGAGGGGCCAATCCCCGGTAATATCGACCAAGGGTTTCCATTGCTGGTTTGCATCTGGAGTAGATTCCAGGGAGAGGTTGAAGTTTACATCCATAAAGCGGGCATAGTTTTCAGCACGCTCAACGTATCTGTTCATCCAATACATACTATCCGCTATTCTACTCAGCATATAGGTCTTATCTTATTAGTTATCCAATACCCATGTGTCCTTGCTGCCTCCTCCCTGGGAGGAGTTCACGACCAGAGACCCTTTTTTAAGTGCTACACGGGTAAGGGCGCCAGGTATGACCCTCACCTCCTTTCCATAGAGAATGTAAGGTCTTAAGTCTACATGTCTTCCCTGAATTTCGTTTTCACAGAGCGTGGGTACCCTTGATAGACTGATCATGGGCTGTGCAATATAATTTCTGGGGTTGTTCTTGACCTTCTCCTTGAACTCCGCTATTTCGGCCCTGGTGGCATGGGGACCTATCAACATACCATACCCACCTGAACCATCCGTTTGTTTGACAACCAGGTTTTCCAGGTTTTCGATAACATATTTGAAGTCCTTTTCTTCAGAACATATATAGGTTTTAATATTTGGAATAATGGCTTCCTCTTTCAAATAATATTTTATCAATCTTGGGATATAGGCGTAAACCGCTTTGTCATCCGCCACACCGGCACCTGGCGCATTTACGAGCACCACATTTCCCTTCAAATACGCTTCAAAAAGTCCGGGGGTACCCAGCAAGGAATCTTTATTGAAAACCAAGGGATCAATAAATGCATCATCCACCCTTCGGTAAATGACATCCACCTTTTGGAGCCCATTTGTTGTGATCATGTATACATAACCGTTCTGGACCACCAAATCCCGCCCTTCTACCAATTCCGCACCCATTTGTTGTGCGAGATACGCATGTTCAAAATAGGCTGAGTTATAAATTCCCGGTGTCAGGACCACTATCGATGCTCCTTCAAAATCGGTAAGGGACTCCAACATATCCCTTAAGCAATGGGAATAATCGAGGACGGGCCTTACCTTTAACTGTTCAAACATTTCCGGAAAAGTCCGCTTGAGAATTTCTCTGTTTTCGAGCATATAGGACACGCCGGAAGGGCACCTTAGGTTATCCTCCAAAACATAAAAATTTCCATCGCCCCCCCGGATAAGGTCGGTTCCAGAGATATGGCTCCATACATTTTTAGGGGGCTTCAGTCCAATACATTGTTTAAGATAGCTCGCACATGAGAGCACCAAGTCCTTCGGAATTATGTTATCCTTTATGACCTTTTGGTCATTATAGATATCATGAATAAATAAATTTAAGGCAACTATCCTTTGCTTCAGTCCCTTGGTCAAATGATCCCATTTTTCACCGCTGATTATCCTTGGTATGATATCCAGGTGAAGAATCCGCTCAACACCTTGGTTGTCACTGTAAACGTTAAAGGTCATACCAAGGGAGAGCTGCGCACGATCGGTGGAATGTTGGAGGGATTTAAGTTTTTTCCAGCTTGTCTTTTCCAAAAAATCCTTAAACAACCGATAACTAGGTCTTACCGCTTCTGAACCACTGAACATTTCATCATAAAAACCTCTTACGTCATAGTCCCTAAAACTTACTTTTTGCATCTTTAATGATTATGTTCCGCGGTACGAGCATTGCTTTTCAAATACCTTGTAACTAAATATAGTGTTAATCAATTGTTTAATCCAGGTTTGGGCCTATCAAATTAAGATTCCTCAATTTTTGGCCTTGGGAAATACCAATTCTGTAAACCAACTCCGTATTTTTTGAATAGATTAACGGTTTGATGTCATCCCATTGCGAATAAACAAATAGCCCAAACAGCAAATAGCTATTCCTGTCAATAGTCATTGGTTTCATGGTGCAACACCCCCTCTTGGAATTCCAAGGGTTACAGCATTTTAAACAAAAATATGGTCAACATGCCCCAGGCCGTTCCCGTGACCATACTGAGAATGGCCAGTACAATGGCGTGCGGCATCAATTCCTTTTTATAGGCCGAGGTTACTGCAGGGGCAGTGGAGATTCCGCCCAGGTTTGCCATACTTCCAATAGCTACCCAAGCGATGTTGGTCCTGAGCAGGCGTGCGGTGAGCAACATGGCCAAAAAATGGAGCACCAGCCAAAGCAGCACTAAAATGACCAGAATTGCGGGAAGGGAAAGGTTGCTGAAATTCAGTTTCAAACCTAAAATAGCCATGATGAGCACAATGGAAAACCCTGCTAGCTTTAACACCAGTTTATGGTTCCAGATGGGCATTACATTGCCCAAAAGCAATCCCACTATCGATAAAACGACCACACTTCCCAAAAAGGAGAGTGGAAGGAACGATGCTACCACCATCACCAACAAAATGGCACCTATGGTCCAAGTATTTACCGCCCACGGACGGGTACTTCCAGAATATTCAGGTGCCTCTACAACGGGAAAATTCGGGTCTATTCCCCATGCCGTGTTAAGGTGGTTGCTCCTTTTGATGAATTGAAACATCAGTATGGTCCAGATATTGACCAGAATATTGTCCAGCACCAAGATGGACAAGAAGAGCGCTTCTGGGGTTTGCGCCAGTTCTTTCAGGACCAGTTGACTGGTGCTGCCACCGATCCAACCACCCACGATGGGAACCAGTCCCTTCCAATATGCCTCGCCAATGAAGAGTTTGGTATTCGCTTCGTTGAATAGGCCAAAAGCCATGACCAACAACACGGGTAAAGTGGCAATTACCAAGGAACCCACCCCAAAAACGATAATCGGTTTAACGCCAACAATTTTAAGCTGTTTTATGGATAGGGCACTCATCACAGTAAGGATGGTAAAAGGAATGATCCATGATCTGCTCATGTCGTGCAGCGGGACTTTTGATAGGTCCATGCCCGAAATATGGGTAAATGCCGCGGGGAGTACATAGGCGAACAAGATGGCTGGAAACCAATCGAGCATCAACTTTACCCACTTGTTCTTGACCTTACCGATCCATAGGACGAATATAACCGTAACAAGCACTACGACAGCGGCAATCCAAAACAGGTTTACATCAGTCATATTGCTGCGTTAAAATGCCCAAGCACATTTTTAATCCCTCATGGAAATTCCCCAGACGCAGATTTTCATTGGGGGCATGGATACTGTTGTCGGGATTGGGAATACGTACCGAAATGGCTGGGATACCCAGTTCGGAAATAAAAGGCGCAATGGGCTGCGAACCCCCTGTGGACTGCATACGGATGTAGTTGCCATCGCCAAATACGTGGGCCATGGCCGCCCCCAGCCAGGCTCCGAGTGGGGAATCCAGAGGAGTCCTAAATGGACGGGAGCCAATTCTTGATTCAATTTTTATCAATTTTGGATGCTTTTTGCGCTCTGCTTCGGTAGGTTTCCCCTCAAGAAGGTAAAATCCTTTGGATGCAATAAAATCGGTCACGAGTTGAATTTGCCGCTCCGCAGGGGTTTCAGGAACCAGTCGCATATCGATTTCGGCCAAAGCTTCGGAAGGAATGATGGTACGCACCTCATTTCCCACCCAGGCGGCACGCAAGCCCCGTATGTTAAGTGATGGATATTGAAGGGCTTCCTGATAGGTTTCACCTACGGTCTCCGGTTTGGCAATGCCTAAGGTCATCAGTAATTCTTCTTTGTTTTCGGGTACCGAATTGATGAGTGTCTTTTGGTCCTCGGTCAATTGTATGCCATCGTAATACCCAGGAATCAGCACCCGGCCGTCCTCGTCTTTCATGGAACCCAACAATCGTGAAAGATGAAAAACGGGATTCGGGGCATAATTTCCGTATTGGCCCGAATGCAGGTTTTTATGGGCACCGTAAACCGTTAGTTTTAAGGTGGCAATGCCACGGGCCCCGAAGGTTAATGTGGGCAGATTGGCTGGCGGACGGGTACCGTCCATAATCAACATGGCATCGGCACTGAATGTATCGCGATGGTTTCGCACCAAAGCGGGCAGGGTAGGGGAGCCCAATTCCTCTTGAAAATCCATGATGACCTTAAGATTGAACTTCTGTCGTAGTTTGGTTGCCTCCATAATACGAAGCGCCTGTAAAAAGGCAACTGCAGGTCCTTTGGAATCGGAGGCCGAACGGGCAAATACCTTCCAATTGGGGTTGAAATTTTGGGTCAAGTTGTCCCATGGAACAATTTTACAGTCGTTTCCGTTACATTCTTTGAGCACAGGCTCGAACGGATTTTTCTGATGCCATTTGGTGGAATCAACCGGTTGCCCATCAATTTGAAGGTAAAACAGAATGGTCGGGGCTTTTTTCTTATGGATTTTTTGGGCGAACAGGTGTTTTGTTCCTTTGGAAACCAGTTGTTCCGTCTCAAAATCCAAAGCTTGAAAGGCCTTTTCGCACCAAACCAGATTCAGGTCGATATTATCGGGATTTGAGCCAATGTTCGGAAGTTGCAAAAACTCCTTTAGGGTCAACATCCCTTCCACGAAATACCCATCCGCGAGTTGATGGATTTTTTCCCTTTTTAAACGTTGTCCAAAACCTATCGAGAATATGAGAAGGATAAGGAATACGGCCGCTTTTTTCATCTACGGAATTTAGTAAATCTTTGAATTGAATATGGCTTACAAGATAAATCGATTCATTGAATTGGTTTTAGGGAAAAACGTTTTGGTTTTTTGATTGATGCTGTGTTTCTATTGGAATGTGGTTATAAATCAATAATTAACCTTAATTGGATTTGATTGGTTTTATCATATGGACGTGGCTTCAGCTTTTATGGGTTCCGTTCCCCTTATGGGTGCCGATTCTTTGTAGATATCGTAGGTGGGGACATATACAATCCAATATATGTCGATAAAATGTAAAAATTTCAACATATATTTGCATTATGTCGATGCCATCGACATTGTTGAGCCCATATGTCGATAGTATGTACCATCCAGAAAAATCCTATAACGATTTACCCTTACTGCCCCCAAAGGTGGAGTTGGAGACAAAACAGGTGCTAAAGCAAGCGATTGTTGCTACCAGGGTCTTGGCAGAGTTAAAGGGTAGGGCAGATGAAATTCCCAATCAATCCATGTTGGTTAATGCAGTTACCTTGCAGGAAGCTAAGGACAGTTCGGAGATTGAAAACATAGTGACCACCCAAGATAATTTGTACCAAGCCTTTACCGCAAATACCAATAGCACCGATGCACAGACCAAAGAAGTATTACGGTACAGGCAAGCCCTATGGCAAGGATATAACAACCTTACTAAACGCCCTTTGTCCACAAATACCTTTATTTCCATTGTACGGACCATAAAGGAAAATGACGCGGGAATACGAAAAACTACGGGAACCAAGATTACTAGGAACGGAACCACTATCTATACCCCACCAGAAGGGGAAAAGACCATACGGAATTTATTGAAAAATTTAGAGGACTTTATCCATCAAACCAATGACATTGATGATTTGATACGATTAGCCGTAATGCACTATCAATTTGAGGCCATCCACCCTTTCCCCGATGGCAATGGAAGAACGGGAAGGGTGTTGAACATTTTGTATTTAGTGGAAAAAGGATTACTCGATGCCCCTATTCTATATTTGAGTAAATATATTATCGAGAACAAGAACGATTATTATAAAAAGCTAAGGGGCGTTACTGAAAAACATGATTGGGAGGCATGGATTTTGTTTATGCTCAAAGGGGTGGAAGAAACGGCAGCCTATACCTTACAGAAGATAAACGCCATTAATGCTTTAATGGAGGAAACGATTCTTTTTGCAAAAGAAAAATTGCCCAACCGTGTCTATTCCAAAGAATTGATAGAATTACTGTTTGAACAGCCTTATTGTAAGGTAAAGTTTTTGGTGGATAAGGGCATTGCCAAACGACAGACCGCAGCGGAGTATTTGCAAGAATTGGAAAAAATAGGCATTCTTAAATCCCAAAAAGTAGGGGTGGAGAATTTGTTTTTAAATGTGCCTTTGTTTCAGATTTTAAAGGATTGACCGTGATTTTAGTATTTAAAAACCCTTGTATCTCCTTCTAGTTTCTTGATTTTTTGGTTTTGAGTGCTTTTTTGAAGCTTGTCAATGGAAAATCCTTATCCTTTAATTTTAAATCTTTTCTTATCGCTTTTATTAGTTCGGTCAAATATTTATCATGATTTTCATTGGAATGCCCCATTCCTTTTTTCTTTTTTATGACTAAGTTACTACAGAAAACCACAGCTATTGGCTGACGAGAAATAAAGTCAAAATGTAGGAAAAATCAAGTAATTTTGATAAATTACTTAGACGTTTTTAGAGTTTATACCATGTTTTTAGAAATTTCCTATTTTCTCAAAAGAGTACTGGTTATTTCTTTTTTTCTGCAATCCCCTTGTTTGTTTTCTCAAAAAATTACAGGTAGGGTATTGGACTTAAAAAGGCCTTTGGAAGGCGTAAACGTTGTAATTAAAGACACTAGCGAAGGAACGTATTCCAATAATACAGGATTGTTTTCTATTGATGCCAATATAGGTGATGTATTGATATTTTCTTTTTTGGGGTATGCTACGGTAGAATATGAAATATCAAGTCAAAAAGCGATTACAATTCAAATGGTACCATCCAATAATAAATTGGATGAAGTGGTAGTTAAAGCAGAAAAGCAGGCTGGTTCGAAGTTTGTCAATCGAAAGTCGAAGAGTTTCAAAACGATGTTTGGTGAACAATCAATGGAAAGTGCTGGTTATTCAATAGGTCAGGTTCAAGGTTCTGATTTGAATTTAGCAGCATTTGACTACAATGTTCCAGCTATTGTCTACGCCTTGGTTGGAAAAGTCTCAAATTATAAAATATCCCCGAATGGTGTCGTTTTAAGGTCAAGGAATTCAATAGGATTGGATAATACGGCGCTTTGGGAGGTAGATGGTGTAACATTTGATGGTTTCCCCCCGGCCGTAGATCTTAATCAAGTACAGGATGTTACCATTCTTCAAGGACTTGCAGGGACAACAAAGTATGGTTCAAGAGGAGCTGGAGGTGTAATAATCGTAAGAACCATCAATGATGCGGATTTACAAGATAATAACAAGAATAGTAAATATGAACATCTCAATAAAAACTACTACCTATTTGATGCTGTTCCTTATGATTCCTTAAGAAAACCTAATCACCTAATTGAACTCCTTGACAACCGAGATTTTAATGAAATTTCAGAGTCGTTTGAGAATGACATTAATTACCTAAAGGGTTTGGCCTATCAATATCAATCTAGAGGAAACCAGCTGAAAGCACTCTTGATATATAGAAAGATTTTATCTCTCTTACCAAATAATGGTCAATCCCATAGGGATTTAGCACATACTCATTTGCTAATGGGAAAATCAGAGGACGCTTGGTCGGTTTATATGAAATGGTTGAAAGAACATTCTACGACTAAAGGAAAAGGAATCTATGATATTATGTTTCACGAAATGGAACATATTTTTATATATAGTGATATAGATAAAAAAATTAGGGATGGGTTTGAATTAAACACGGATTATGATTCAACATCTCCCGTTCATAGAATTGTATTTGAATGGTCAAGATTCGACACAGATTTAGAGATAGAGGTAGTTAATCCCCAAAACAATAGCTATACGAGCAATAATGGATATGATCACCAAAATGTTTCAAATAGTTCTTCAAGTGAATTTTTTTTGGATGAAACTATTAAAGGTTATTGGCTTTTTAATGTTGAGTTGTTGGATACCATGCCTCCGAGGCCCTTGTTCTTAAAGGTTTCTGTTTACAGAAATTGGACATCTTCAGGAAAACTGACCCCAGAAATTATGTCATTTGTACTTCATCCTGAAGAAGAAATAAAATATCAAATTTTGAGATTGAAACTTTGATATTTCAAAACATAATAAAATCACTTAAATAAAAGGCTCTAACGAAGTCATTCCAACTATACCCACAGAAGGTCGTGGGTTATCATAAACTTGGGAGGGTTTTTTAGTTCTGGACAGCTGTCAACTTTTAAGACGAAAACCATTGAAGGGAATCACATAAAAGCACTACGAACTCCCCATAGACCGGTTTCCCTTACGAACGATTTTTTTGCTTTCCTTTCCTCGAATACTTCCTCCTTCATCATCCAACCAAACAATTGCACCAGTGGGGCATCGCTGAATAGGTACCTGCGTTTTATGGTTTTCGGCGTAATTGATTACAGGTAGATTGTTTTTCATGGTGATCAATGCTGAAGGGGCATCCATGGCACATTTACCGCAGGCAGTGCAAGCCACCTGGCAATCTTCGAGAATGGCTTCGCCCTGTTCCAGATTTTTGCAGGCCACCCACAGTCGGTGACTTATGGGCTGGAGGGAAAACAGATCTTTGGGACAGGCTTCCACACAATCCCCACAGGCGGTACATTTCTCCACATCCACAACCGGTAAGCCATGTTTGTTCATGGTGATGGCATCAAAATCGCATACCACTTCACAATCGCCATGGCCAAGGCATCCCCAAAAACAGCCTTTGCCCCCACCGGATATCAGTGCGGCGGCCTGGCAACTTTGAATACCCACATATTGCGCCCGATTGATGGCCACATTCGTACCGCCGGCACAAGCGAGACGCGCAACCTTTTTTTCTTCGGCACCCAGATCGACACCCAGAAATTCAGCTATGGACTGCCGGCCTTCGTCCGAACTAACGGTACACTTTCCTGGCAAGGCCTTTTGTTGGACCAAAGCCTCCGCAAAAGGTCGGCAACCAGGATACCCACAGGCCCCACAATTGGCGTGGGGCAGCATATCCTCCACTGTATCTATGCGCGGATCTTCATAGACATAGAGCTTCCTGTTCGCAATAATCAATAGTACTGCAAGAAGTAAGGTTAAACCTCCAAGTGCGGCTATGGCAACCAGGATGGACATGTTATTTCTCGAATTTATTTAAAAGCATAAATCACTCCTTTTTTATTTCTTAATTCGGGCTAATAAATAATTTCGGCCCATTTTCTTCCCGCAATCAATTCGGCCTTGCGGAGTCGCCATTTTTCCTCTGAACCCAAAATGTTTGAGAACGCCTTATTGAGTTTGTTGTGGATGGTTTCATACCCAGCAACATAAATATGGGTGTTGGAACTTCCCAACAACTCCTTTAGTTCAGTGGTCTGTCCTTCGAGCGCCTTATCCAATGCAATGGGGTCGGCCCAATGCGGCCTTGGGCTCAGGGCATGAAAAGCTTCGAATGTTGCTTCGTCATAATAATTGGTAAGGTCACCGTCCTTATCGTTTAAATACAACAATTCCAAACCGCTTCGCGCACCGTAGAACAAACGGATTTTACCCTCCCAGTCCTTGACATTTTTATAAATATGTTTGATAAATGCCCGGAAAGGCGCTATACCGGTGCCCATGCCAATAAGTATTAAATTGGCGGTCTTGTCCTCAGGAACTTTGAAGGGCAAGGCAAAGGGGCCGGTAAGTGTGATTTCATCGCCCTTTTTTCGATCGCATAGGTAATTGGAGGCGACTCCAGGGTATTTTTCTCCACTGAAATCATCCACATAAGAGCAGCGCTTTACCAACATGGTGAGTTGTGGATTTCCTTTGATGCGTTTTGGTAGATCGGCCACGCTATAGAGCCTATGGTGAAGTTCGTTTCCAAAATCCCCAGTTGCCTTGGTCAATACACCGAAGCTTTGATCTACCTCGCACTCAAATTCCGGATCTTTTACTTCAAGTACGATCTCACGTACTTCCTCGGTGTCCGGTGGCGTTAGTCGCGATGTGTTTTTGACGACAGCCTTATACCGCTTTTCAATATCAAAATCTGATAAATGTGCCATGGTTACTATTTTATTCGTATTATCTTTTTTTTGTAATCAATACTTAATGATTATCCACATTCAAGACTTTTCCAATCTTGCTTTGTTCCTCCCTTTGCTTGCAAACAGTGGTACAACCACAATTTGAGCAACTTCTTCGGCCAGCCAATACATCCTCCTCCAGGTATTCCTCCCGAAACGCTTTTTTCCACAAAGTTTGCACCACTGTCCATAGCAGCACTAAACCCAGCATTAAACCAATTCCTATGACAAGTGATCGAATCATATTCTTTTCCTTATTGGGCCCCCAAACCTGCAAAGCCCATGAAACAGAGGGATAAAATACCTGCGATAAACAGGGTCAATGCCGTTCCTTTTGAAATTTTGGGTACATCGGCAAAGTCCAATTGTTCCCTTAGGCCGGCAATCAATAACAGGGCTATGGTAAAACCCGCACCTGCTCCCAGGGCATATACTACACTTTCCAAAAATCCATACCCTTTATTCGTCTGAAATAATGCTACTCCCAATATGGCACAATTCGTTGTGATCAATGGGAGAAAAATCCCCAAGGACCGAAATAATGTTGGGCTCATTTTCTTGATGAACATTTCGACCAACTGCACCGTGGAGGCAATCACAACAATATAACTGATCAATTGAAGGTAGGGAGCATTGATGGCCACCAAACCAGCGTGAATGCCATAGGCACACATGGAGCTGATCAACATCACAAACATAACGGCACCACCCATTCTGGAAGCGGTCCCTATCTTTCCCGACACGCCCAAAAAAGGACAGATCCCAAGGAAATAAGCCAAAACAAAGTTGTTCACCAGACAGGCATTGAGAAAAATGGTTCCTAACGACTCCGTATTCATGTTTTTGCTTTTCGTGTTTGTATTTTATTAATTATGAGTAGCCAGGCGGCAAGGGTAAAAAAACCACCGGCCGGCAATATCATTACAATCCAATTCTGAAAGCCTTCGGGAAAAATGACGAAATTGAAAATTGATCCATTCCCAAGAATTTCCCTTACGGCTCCCAGGCAAAAAAGGGCGAACGTAAATCCCACTCCCATCCCCAGGGCATCAAGAATGGATTTCCAGACCGTATTTTTCGAGGCAAATGCCTCCGCCCGACTCAAGATCAAACAGTTTACCACAATGAGCGAGATGAAGGCACCCAGGCTTTTGTACAACTCTACACTAATGGCCTGGATGGCATAATCGGTAACGGTAACAAAGGTGGCGATGATGAGAATGTAGGAGGCAATACGCACTTGTTTGGGAACAAAATTCCGAAGTAGGGATACCAGGATATTGGACATTAACAGGACAAAAGCCGTGGCCAAACCCATGGCAAGTGCGTTTTCCGCTGTATTTGAAACGGCGAGTACCGGACACATGCCCAGTACCTGCACAAATACCGGATTGTCCCGCCACAATCCTTTGATGAATTCATCGGTGGTAGTGGCCTTTTGACCTGATATGGAATTCTCCTTACTCATTGCTTTCCCTTGGTTTTTGATTGGGCACAGTTTGGTCTTTTTGGCTGGAATTAGTATATAGAATGGGAATCACTTCCGTTGTACTGGCACCAATAATGGTTCCAATGGCCCTGGACGTAATCGTGGCTCCCGTAATTCCATCTATTTCCCAGGGGTTTTGTTTCTCCCCTTGCTTCACCGTTATTACCGTGTTCTTTAGGGTTCCCTCGTTGGTCAGGCTTACATCCAGTGCCCTAAAATTGTCAAGAAATCGCTGCTCCTTTTCAATTTTATCCCCGAGCCCCGGGGTTTCCTTGCTTTCCAAAACTTGAAACCCGATCAGTACTTGCGCTTTGGGGTCGTAGCCATACAGTATTCTAATGACATCCGCATAACCCTGGCCCGCAGCTTCAACTGCATATCCCACCAGTTTTTCGTTTTCATCGTATCCTGCATAACAGGTCATTTCAGGTTTTTCACCATTTTCTATTTTAAACAACGCCCCGTTTGTACCAATACCGAAAGCTTCGGTGTGAACAGTTCCCGGTAGCACTTTAAAAATGGCCTTTTCCAAAGCTTCGGCCTTTAGTCGCTGTACGCGTGGCAGGGTCAATTCAAAAGCCATTACGATCAGCAGGGCGCTTATCATCCCAATAGCCAACATTGCCCGTAACATCTTTAGGCTACCTGAAGGTTTTTGCATTTTTATGTTGGCAGCGTTGCTCATGTGGTTTTCATTTTTTTGGTTGTTCCGTATACCCGATGTTTAACAAGGGTATCGATATGGGGCGAAATTGCATTGGCCAACAAAATAGAGTACATCACACCTTCCGGTAAACCACTCCAAATGCGGATGACAATGGTTAAAATACCTATAATGCCACCGTAGACCCACAAACCGACAGGCGTAATGGGGGAAGACACCATATCCGTAGCCATAAAAACCGCTCCGAGCATCAGTCCGCCGGAAAACAACATAAAGAAGGGCGAAGGATACAATGCACTATCCATGAGGTAAAGGGCGCCACTCAATACAAATGCGCTCAATAGGACAGCGACCGGAATTCTCCAACTCATCATATTTTGGGCAATTAAATACAGACCTCCCAAGGCAATGATGACCGCACAGGTTTCGCCTGTTGAGCCACTTATCTGGCCAAAAGCCAATTCTGCCGTAGATGCCGTAATTCCATCAAACTTAAAAGCCGATAGTGGGGTTGCCCCGGAAACGGCATCAAACTGGGGTTGCATAAAGGGCCAGGTAAAAATTGACCCGGAAATGTTGGTAAAACGATCGGGTAGAAAAGCGGGATGCCAGGTAGTAATGGCAACCGGGAAGGCTGCCTGTAAAACCGCCCTGGCCACAAGCGCCGGGTTGAATACATTGTACCCCAATCCACCGAATATGTATTTGCCAAGGGCAATACCAATTATGCCACCTACAAAAGCCATCCATAATGGAAAACTGGGAGGTAAGGTCAGGCCCAGTAATAACCCGGTGATTACAGCAGAATAATCATTGACAGTGGTTTCTTTTTTTGAAAGTTTACACAAAAAATGCTCCGTCAATACACAGGCAAGTGTAGCCGTAAAAATGACCAATAGTGCGTTCAACCCAAAGGAATAGCTAGCGAAAAGAACTACGGGTAGCAACGCCCAAACCACATTTTTCATAATGTCATCCGTACTTCGCCCCTTATAGATGTGAGGCGATGAGCTGATATCCAAAGTTTTTTTAAGCATGGCTTTCCTCTTTTTTTTCGGCTTCCCGCTTTCGGACCACTCTTTTTGCCAAACGGAAATACTGCACCAATGGAATATGCGATGGGCATACATAGGTGCAGGATCCGCACTCAAAACAATCCATCAAATGATAATCCGAAGCCATTTCATCGTAAGCCTCAAATTTTGCCAGGATACCTAGCTTGGATGGATTCAATAAAATTGGACAGGCATCCACACAAGCCCCACATTTGATACAGGGATATGTTTTGGATGATCTGTTCACATCTTTCCTTGTAAACACCAAAATGCCCGAGGTACCCTTTACAATGGAAATATCAAGGTTGGAAACCGCAACGCCCATCATCGGTCCGCCCATATACACCTCGCTAATTTCTTCCTCCACACCCACGTGTTCCAATACAAAACGCAGGGGCGTACCTATCGGGATCAGATAATTTCCTTTCTTTTTGACACCGGGCCCGGTAATGGTGATCACACGTTCCTGGATTCCACGACCATGGGGCAGTAATCGTCCAATCTCCGCCGCAGTCGCAACATTCACGACAACCACGCCTACTTCAATGGGAAAGCTTTTTGATGGAACTTCTTTTTGAAGGAGGGAGGTGATCAACATTTTCTCGGCCCCCTGTGGGTATTTTACGGGAAGCACCTTTATGGACACCGGTAATTCTTTTGGAAGGTGTTTTGCCAAGTGATCGGCGGCGTCTTGTTTGTTCGCTTCTATACCGATGATTGCGTTTTGAGCTCCGGTAGCTTTCAATAAATAATGAATTCCCTTAAAAATGTCCTTTTCCTGTTCCAACATCACACGGTGGTCCGTGGTCAGATAGGGTTCGCATTCAATTCCATTTAGAATTAAGGTTTCGCATTTTTTCCCTTCCGGAATTTTCAACTTTACATGGGTAGGAAATGCCGCTCCACCCAGCCCTACAATTCCGGCATCTTGAATTCCCTGCAGGATTTCTTCTGGAGTGGCCGTATCCGGATCGATCGGTTTTCCTTCAAGCACTTCTTGGGTTGAAGAGGGAAATGCCTCAAGGAAAATACCGGGGGACATTTTACCGGAAATGGTCGGAACATTTCCAATTTTTCGAATAATCCCGGAGACCGGAGCATGCATGGGTACGGAAACATAACCGCCTGCCTTGGCCAACAGTTCCCCCCTGTGTACTTCCTGCCCTTCGCGAACTATAATTTCGGACGGCGCACCGATGTGTTGCGCCATGGGCAGAATAATGACAGGAGCAAAGGGAAATTGCCGGATGGGAAGGGCATTGGTTTCATCCTTGCTTTCCGGGGGGTGAATACCATGTTTGAACGTATCCTTATAAAAGTTGAAAAATCCCATAATGCCCTGTGTACACTAATTGAACTTTTCAGCTCTACTTATCCATTTTTCAATGTCCTTTGCCGATCGTTCTGCGGGCAATCCCGGATGGATGACACCCGCGGTACATTTTTCGGCTGCTTTTACCAGGTCTTCATAAGGTCCTGCCTTCGCATTTTTGATGTATGCCTTGTTGTTTTCGTTGTAAGCAAAAATATTCGGGTTGAGCTTTATGCACTCGTCACATGAAGTACATTCCTCCGTTTCCAACCATGGGGCCAAATAGTCCCTACTTGATGCCGCTTCCTCGACCGTCACATCCGTTGGGGTAGGTTGTCCCATGGCCATTTTCACAATGCTTTCCCCATTGCCACCGGCAAGTTGCATCAGACCTTGGGCAATATTTCCTACCACTTCGCTTCGTATTCTACCTTCCAGGTCCTCTTCCTGGGGTTTTTCCATTTCCACTCCGGCGAGGTCACGCAACATCAACCAGAAGTCCCGTCGTTCTTCGCAAGACTCCACAATTGGTTTCGCTACCAATACCCGATTGAGTTTTTGATTTCTGTCCACGGCCCAGATAAAAGGGAACTTACCTTCCCGCTCGCTTTCCTCCAATTCCAAAAAGTCTGCCAGCAGCACCATATTCTCATTCCAGGCACTACGGGGAACTTTTCTAAAGTGTTTTCTAAATCGAGCTTCCGTGAGGGCAAAGTCCGCAAAGGTCATCGGTAATTCCATGGTACGTTCCTGTCCATATTCAAGATATTTCAAGCCATAGGTTGGCCATAGCCGATCCATGGCCGGATTGCCGGACAGATCAAAGGCTTCCTTAGCTTTTATTCCATGATCGGGATTGTATTTGAATATAGGGTATGCCCTTGATTCTACGGCAAGTTTTGCCTGATGCACCCCCATATCGTCCCCTACACCGTGTTCTGGTTGGCAGGTAGTATAGAGATTAAAAAGAGCCGGCCGCTTGGTCATTAGGCCATCAATGAAACCTTCGATCATTTGGCTTGTATTGGCCAGTGTTGCTTGCAGGACATAGGTATTTCTGTGTGCCATGGCAATAAGACCGATTTCCTTTCTGGGTTCACTTTTTCCCTTCCAGACCTTTCCGTATTCGGCCATGTCCGAAACCTGACCAATAAATCCGGAAGTGCAGGCCTGACCTCCTGTATTGGAGTATACCTGGGTATCCACAATAATCACCTTTATGGGTTTTCCCGAGGCCATTAAGCGGGAGAGGTTTTGGAAACCGATATCGTACATGGCACCATCCCCACCCAGTGCTACCACTGGTGGGCAAAGCAACCATTCTTCATCAGTAAACTGTTGCCAGGTGAAATAGGTGAAGAAATCGTCATGTTCGGTTGCATCGTATTTTCCCTCAAGCTCCAATTCCGCCATGCGTATGGCCTTAAAGCCCTCGGCCATTTTGGACATATGCCCTTCAAAAACGCCCATGGCCATAGAGGGGGAATCCTGGAACAAATGGTTGGCCCATGGGAATGGATACGGGTTAAAGGGCCAGGTACTGCCCCAAACGGAGGTACATCCCGTTGAGTTGAGCATCCCCATATTGGAGCGACCTTTACCTGTAGTACCATTGGTGTACTTCCATTTCAGTTTCTTCAATTTGGCCAGGAGTTGGGTCACATTGCGGAGCCATTCCTGATCAATGGGTTCCCCCCCATGTTCGGATTCCAACCTTCGGGTAATTTCTGCCATGGTCAGATCGGAGTTCTGCATTTCCGAGACAATTTTGGACATGGTATCCGAATCCGTCAAATCCACAGGGTTCATCAACTTCACCTGGATATGTTTTTCCAGTTTGTCCGTCAATTCCTCTAGATATGCCATGTGTTTTTCAATACGTGGCTGCATGAGCGACTCCACTGTGGCAATGAACAAATGCACTACGGATTTCTCGGAGCAACCCAAACAGGCTCCATCACCACTGGCAAAATTCAGATACGCATCCTTATTCAATAAAATGGTTTCCAATGGCCCGATTTTCTCTTCAAGATCATCGACACGATTGAATTTTTGCGGTGTATTTGGTAGGTCCATCCACAAATCCCACTCTTTGTTGAGTTTGGCAATGGAACCTTCCGTCTGGGGTACCGTAATGAGCGCTTCATCGTCGCAAACTGCAACACATTCCATACAACCTTTACAGGTATTCGGGTTAATGGTGATGCTGAATAAACCTCCACTGTTTTCCTGTTTTTTCTCATGCAAATCAAAATAGGGTCTGGTCAGGGCGAAGTTAAATTCACCCAATTCTTCTTTGAACCAATCAAACTCCTTGGTCAGTTCGCTACCACCATCGTACTCGTCAATGGTCATATCAATCGCATGCTGAATAAAATCATTGACCGTCGCTCCATTTTTTGAGGCGGAAAACAGTTGTCTCACATGGCCTTCCATTTTGCGGACGGCCCTGGGCAAATGCTCAAGTTTTCCGTGATTCCTTTTAACGCGTTTCACAATGGTATCGAAAACGTCGGATACTTCACTTACAAGTCCAGGTATGGCCGTATCCGGACAAACGGTATAACAGTCCCCACAGGCCGTACAGTTATTGGGAACCCATTCCGGGTGTTCAAAGCGTATTCCCGTCATATCGCGGAATACCGATGAAACGGCAGGCATTACACTCAGGCCTATGAAGGGGTCGGTAAGATTATCATTTCCCATGCCCCTTAAATAGAAATTACCGGTTTGTTCCCAAAAACGATGAATGTCACTAAGCTGTGATTCACTCTGTGGAATCCTTTTCATCATACTTGGAATGGTTGGGACGGCCTGGCCATTACTGCCTGCCTTGTCCTGGTGTCCAGCACCCAATACCTTATTGGTAATTTCATGTACTTCATCAAAACCACGTTTTACCACGCGCATATTATCATCAACAACACGTTGCCCCTTGGATCCGAATTTCTGCTGTAATTGGTCCTCTATCGCTTTTAACAATTTTTCGTCTGATAATCCGGATTTTTCCAGAAGTGGGGAAGCTGAGAAAAAGGCGCCCTGAAAGGCAATTCCCTGCATGCGTAACTGTAGTTCGGGATCGGTGGCTTCCTCTCTAGCAATTTTAAATCCATCAATATAAAATAAGGAAATCTCCTTATCGATAATTACCTTTTGATAGCGTTCTGGAATCTCTGCCCACACCTCATCCGGTGTTTTCTTATCGCTTTGAATGATGAAACTACCTCCTTTTTTTAGTCCCGCCAGTGCGTTGGTATGTTTAAATACATTGGGGTCGGGAGATAAAACAACATCGACAAAGAAGTATTCGCAATTGACTCGAATAGGTTCGGGAGCTGCTGCGAGATAGTAGGTGGTTGGCTGTCCTTTTTTTTCAGAACCGTATTTTGGATTCGCTTTAATGTGATACCCCAGTAGCTCATACAAGGTCATCGCCATATTCTTACCCGTGGTTATTGCTCCCCAACCCCCAACGGAATGGAAACGGACGGTGATGGCATCCTTTGGCATGAGGTTTGGGTTTTCCGAACCTCGAATGGCCAAATCCTTAACCTGCGGATAGGATTCCACTATGGTTTCCTGATAGGCCTTTTGTTTTGGGGAGTGCGGGGTTTCTCGGATAAAATCGATGGACAGGTAAAACTTTTTTTTATGTTTTCCATCCGGTAACATATTTTCCACGGCTCCGATGAGCCCTTCGGGTTGCAGGTCGCGACTTCCCAAACCAAATGAACCCGAATAAATAGCGGGCATATCGGATAGGGTATACGAAGTCAATTCAGGATAGGGATGCTGTTTTTTGTTGATGCCATTTTCGACACATTTGTTCAAAACGGACCGGATTTCACGCGTAATTGGAGAATCAACGGCCAATGGCTGATCCAGACGTTCCAATATGGTGACCGCTTTTTTGCCTTTTACTATTTTTCCGAGTAGATCTGCGGGGAAGGGACGGAACATCACCAGGTCCACCACCCCTACTTTTATTCCCCGTGTTTCCCTCAGGTAATCCACAACCACCTCCGCACTGGGCACTAAGCTTCCCTGACCTAAAATCAGGTAGTCGGCGTCATCTGCCCTGTAGGTCATCACCCGTTGATACCGCCTGCCCGTGAGTTCGTAATATTCTTCAAATGCCCGGTCTGTCAATTCCTGGATATGGTCGAAGAAAAATGGGCGTTGCGCGGCCACGCTCTGCATATAGGAATCCTGGTTCTGCACAATACCAGCCATTACGGGGTTATCGACATCCCACAATTCCGGAATGCGACGACGTGTTTCACCGTAAATAATACGCTGGGCAGGTGTTGGCGTTTCGATGATATCATCAGGTCTTCCCAAATATTCTTTGATCAATTCCCGCTCTGGTAAAAGAAATGATTCGATCAAATGCGTTGTCAAAAAACCGTCCTGGGCAATAATACCGGGGGTAAGTGCCAATTCTGCAATGCGATGCGCAATAATATTGAGGTCGGCAACATGCTGTGCCTTTTTCGCAAACATTTGGAAAAAACCGGTGTCGTCCACAGCATGGTAATCATCATGCCCCGCATGTACGTTCAAGGTCGATTTGGTCATGGCCCGTGAGCCAATATTCAAAACATAGGTCAGGCGTTTTCCTACGGCTGCATAGAGCGATTCGTGCATATAAGCGATGCCCTGACCGGATGAAAAGTTGGATGCACGTAAACCGGTCATCGACAAGCCTGCGGTTACTGCCGCCGCGGCATGCTCACCTTCCGGTTCAATGAATATCAAAGGTTTGTCCGAAATATTCAGATGTCCCTTGGCAGCGGCATCGGCCCAAAATTCCCCCATCTGGGTCGAAGGTGTGATAGGATAGGCACCAGCGGCATCCGTGGATTCACGTTCACACATGATCGCGGCCGAATTTCCATCCATGGCAACGGGTTTACCGGGGTATTTGTGCTTGGAGGATTTGGTGCCTTTGGTTGTTGTTGATTTTTTGGGCTGGGCTATTTTCTGCAATACTGACTTGCTCATAACGCGGGAATTAACGGTGTACTATTTCATGGATTTGTTTCACTGACAGGGCCTGTTTTACGAACCAATTGTTTTACAACGGTGGCTAATTCAATACAGTTTTTCATCTCGTGGAATTCTGCACTGTATTCATCATCCCTGTTAAATGTTATAGGACTCAAATCGAGACTATCGAACGTACTCTCGATTGTTCGGCATTTTTCCAGTAAGGTCTTTAGGGAAGCCCCTTCGGTGGGTTCAATGCCGTGTTGTAACAGATACCCCTGTAAATAATGGGATATGGCATGGCGAGCGCTTCTACATACCATATAAGGAACAACATCTTCAACGGGGCGGTACAATTCGCTTTGGGCAGCTTCAAGGTATTGGTCGGCTTGCTCGAATTTGATTTTACTTTGATTTACGTGCATGGTAAAACTTTTAATTAACGACAGGTACCTGAGAGAAGACGTAGGGATATCATTAAAATTATGGAAACCAATGTGTTCATTTTATGATATTTATCAGGAATAACAAATTGCCAAAAGGGATCATGCATCGTGGATCCTTTTTTCTTAATGCCCTATAAAGTTTACAATATTATAATATCGGTGTACTCAATTATTTATGTTATTTGTATGTAATTGAGATGGAAGATAATGCTAAGGTTGCCGTAGGATTTTTGGCTGAGGGGATTAAAAACTCGGACGGGAAATCATTTAACGCCCTAATTGACCTATTATGGGAGCCAATGATGGGTTATGCCGCATCAATGCTTATGGATGACCACAGAGCTAAGGATTTGGTCCAGGATGTATGGGCGGATTATTGGCAACGAAAACAGGAATTGGATGTCCATGATATTAAGGCCTATCTCTATAAAGCCATACGCTATCGTTGCTACAATTATTTTCGGGACAGAAAATTTAATGAAACCCAGATTGAAGCGGCCCACTCGATTTTCATTGCCCCGGATGTAGAGCAACATGAAGATAGCATCGAGTTGTCCAGACGAATAAATGGTACCATCGAAAGCTTACCAAAAAGATGCCAGGAGGTGTTTAAATTAAGCCGTATCAATAATTTCAGCAATGGAGAGATTGCCAAGAAACTCAATATTTCACAGCGTTCCGTTGAAAACCAAATATCCTTGGCACTTCGCAAGCTTCGAAAGGACTTGACCATAGTGAGGTTTTTTTCTTTCCTATAGCTACCCTTTTTTAGGTTAAGGTTAACAAAAACCGCCAATCTTTAAGATACTATTAAGCCTTCATTTTTCCGTGTGCGTTGGCAAGTGCTTTTGGTACTTGTTACTGTAAGACACGCACAATGACGGAAAACGACATTAAAGGATTAATGGAGAAATACCAAAATGGAACAATAACGGAAGCGGAAGAGAAACTCTTGGAGCAATTTGATGGTATTCTTTTATCAAAAAACGAAAAAGTCAATTTCAAAAGTGAGATCCACAAAGCCAGAGTAAAACAAAACCTTTCCCATATCATCCATAAAAGGGGTAAAACGAAATCTATAAAATGGTTGCGGATTGCCGCTTCATGGGCATTGATCATAAGTTTTGGTATGGTGGCCTACAATTGGTCACATAACGAGGTCCAACAAGAACCCATTGCTGAAATTGTAGAGCATACGGATTGGGGCCAAAAACTGAATGTGACCTTGGCCGATGGAACCAAAGTTGTTTTGAATTCAGGAAGTACCTTGTGTTTTCCAGAACGTTTTGAGGGGAATTCCCGAGAAGTTGAACTTATAGGCGAAGCTTTTTTTGATGTGGTCAAAAACCGGGACAAGCCTTTTGTGATAAGATCGGGGGATGTAACCACCACTGTATTGGGAACATCCTTTAACATCAATGCGTATCCCGATAAAGAGGAAGTGGCTGTCACCTTGGCCACGGGAAAAGTAAAGATTGCCTCTGCAGCTAGTACCGTCTTTATTAGTCCAAACCAACAGGGCGTTTTTAACCATTTGAATAAAACCCTGAGCACTTTTCAAGTAGAAATAAATCCCTATATCGATTGGAAAAATGGAATTATCCATATCAACGATGCTACTCTGGCCGAGACTGCTGAGGTTCTTGAACGATGGTATGGTGTCAGCTTCGTTTTTGAAAATGAAAAACTAAAACACTGCCATATCACGGCGACCTATGACAATCAAACCTTGGCCACGGTATTGGAAAGTATTAAGCATGTTAAAAAGGGCATGGCATACGAATATCTGGGGGACAATAAGATTCTGATCAAAGGAAGTTGTAACGATTAAAGCATAACCCAAACCAAAAAAAGACGTATGAGATAAAGAGTAGTGTAAAAAAAAGAGGCAGTCCGTAACACTTTGGCGAGCGACAACAGACTGCCTACAGTCCAACGATTATAACTAATTACAACCATCAAACATTATGTGAAATTATGAATTCGCTAACGATTAAACAATTCATTAAGTTGACATTCAACGTATTTTGCTTTCTAATACTCCTGGCGCTTTTGAACCCCGCACTTGCAGCCGACGCCAGAGGGCAAAAACTGGAAAATTTTAAAGTAGACCTATCCGTAAAGGATGCTACGGTCATAGAAGTATTAAATGAGATCGAATCGCAGACCGACTTCACCTTTGTATATGACCGAAAAGTGAAAAAATTGGAAAACACCTATGATATTGCGTATCAAAATGTTTCGCTGCGTTCCATTTTAGAGCTTATGGCAAAGGATGCCAATCTTATTTTTAGAAGAATCAATGAAACCATATCAATAGATGTAAGACCAAAATCCCCCATAATTAGTGTTGTCGAAATAGCTTTTAGAACGGTAACGGGCAAAGTTACCGATTTGGATGGGGTACCATTACCAGGTGCTTCGGTCCTTGAAAAAGGAACCCTGAACGGAACAACGACCGATTTTGATGGGAATTTTACCATTGATGTTGCCGATGATGCGATTCTTGAGATTTCCTATATAGGATATACCACCCAAGAAATTTCAGTACAAGGACTATCCACGCTATCCGTGCAATTGGTTCAGGATGCCACTCAATTGGACGATGTGGTCGTTGTGGGATATGGTGTGCAACGCAAATCGGATGTAACCGGAGCCATTGGTTCGGTAAAAAGTGAAAACTTCAATAAGGGCGTTGTAGCCAACCCAGGACAACTTTTGCAGGGCAAAGTGGCCGGTGTCAACGTCACCAATGTAAGTGGTGAACCCGGAGCCGCTCAGAACATTATTATCCGGGGTGTGGGAAGTTTACGTGCCGGAACCACCCCGCTTTTTGTGGTAGACGGCTTTATCATTGATAACTCCGGAATAGGAGTGGCCGCCAATGCCAACCCCCTTAATTTTATTAATCCACAGGATATAGAATCCATAGATATTCTGAAAGATGCTTCTGCCACGGCAATTTATGGAGCAAGAGCCGCGAATGGTGTTGTAGTGATTACCACAAAAAAAGGGAAAGCAGGTAAAACGGAAATGAATTTGTCGGTTTCCACGGCCTTTTCTACCATTGCCAATCCCATGGACGTCTTCAGTGCCAATGAATTTAGGGAGCAGGTGGTTGCCGTGGGCGGTTTATTGGAAGATTTTGGAGGCAATACCGATTGGCAGGATGAACTGACCAGAACAGGTATTTCCAATAACGTCAATTTTTCCATGAGTGGTGGTGTTGCCGAAAAGTCCTCTTATTTCGTATCCGTAGGGGTGGACGATCAGGAAGGTGTTTTTGACAATAGTTCATTAACAAGATATTCAGGCCGTGTAAATTTGAACCAGAAGGCACTTGAGGGACGTTTTAATGTGGATTTGAACCTAACGGCCTCAAGAACGGTAAATGAACGGCCAGATGATCGTGCCATAGCAAGGGACATGCTCGAATTGAATCCTACCATACCGGTTTTTACCGATGGGGAGCCCACCTTCTTGGAAGAACGTATTAATCCTGTTCAGCGCAGTCGAATTTTTATGGATGAGGCCAATACCAATCGTATTTTGGCCAATATTTCCCCTTCTGTTGAAATTGTTAAGGGATTGGTATATAAGTTAAATCTGGGTGTGGATTATGCTTCAACCAATCGGGATGTACAGCGACTTCCATTTGCGCGATTGGAAGATTTTGAAGACGGTTTTTTAAATACAACGGCGACCGTAAACACCAATACCCTTGTTGAAAACACATTGACCTATACCCTTAATAAGGACAAGCACAATATCACCGTACTGGCCGCACATTCCTATCAGGAAACGAGATTGGAGCAAAAAACCTTTGAACTGGATGGTTTTGCCGATAATGGGATCGAACCTCGGTTCCAAGACCAGATCAGTACGGAAGATTTGCCCACTAGATTGGATTCCCGGGCATTTGAAAATGAACTGCAATCCTTTTTTGGAAGGGTCAACTATTCATATGCCAACAAATACTTGTTTACGGCCACTATGCGGGCCGATGGTTCCTCCCGCTTTGGGGAAAACAACAAATATGGGTATTTCCCTTCTGTGGCACTGGGTTGGAACATCAGCAACGAAGATTTCATGGCCAATAGTACGTTGTTCAGCAATTTAAAGTTGCGGGCAAGCTGGGGCCAGGCGGGCAATCAGGATGGGATTCCGAGCAATGTAAGCTTGGCGAGCTTTGTGGACTCCAGGGACGATGATGATACCTATCCCCTTGATGGTGACGAAGTAACCTTGGACGATTATCCTTTTGGCACCGTACCGGTACGTACCGCATTTCCGGATCTTCAATGGGAAGTGTCCACCCAAACCAACATTGGTTTGGACTTTGGCCTTTTTGGCAACAAAATCACAGGTGCGCTGGACTATTTCAACAAAGTGGTCACGGACGTTGTCCTATTTGCCAACCGGACCGATCCCATACAACCTACGGAGCGAATCTGGACCAATGTCCCGGATTTGGAAATCATCAATAATGGGCTTGAATTTTCCCTGGATTACAGGGGAAGTTTTGGTGAGGACTTCATTTTTAATGTTGGGGGCAATATCGCCTATACCGATAATAAAATAGAAAACTCCCCATTTGCCGTCTTGACCACAGGTGGTGCCGTAGGAGCTGGTCAAACAGGTGCTACGATCAATGGGTATATCAACGGGGAACCGGCAGGAACCTTCTTTATGAAAGAATTCATAGGGATAGGGGACGATGGCTTAAATGAATTTAGGGATGTGAACGGGGATGGCCAATCCTTGGACAATGACCGGATTGCCGCTGGCAGCGCACTACCGGACATTATCTATGCCTTTTACCTAAATTTCAATTATCGAAATTTTGATTTGGGCATCAATTTTAACGGGGTTGCCGGTAATAAGATTTACAATCATACGGCAATGACCATCTTTTCCAATAGTCAACTAAGCAGAAGCTTGAACACTACCGATTTTGCGATTCAATTTCCCAATGAAGATCTCAGCAATTCCAACGAGGTATCCACCCGGTATCTGGAAGATGGCGACTTCTTACGGTTGAACAATGCCACCTTGGGCTACACCTTGAACCCGCAATTAATAGGACTGGACGAATGGGTGAACAATATTCGTTTTACGTTGACGGGACAGAACCTATTCGTGATTACCGATTATTCAGGTTTTGATCCCGAAATCAATACCGGGAACAATGTGGATGGAATCCAGACGTTTGGAATCGATCGTTTTACCTATCCCGCGCCCAGAACCTTGCTATTGGGCCTAAATGTATCGTTTTAATAAAAATTGTATAAAAATGAAAAATAGAATCTTAATCACAATCTTGGCTTTTTGCCCCTTGTTACATTGGAACTGTACGGATTTAGAGGAAGAACGTTTGGACGAATCCGAATTTGGGGGCCAAGCGGAACTTGTTAGCGGGTCCATTGCCCCTGCTTATGGTTATGTTTCCCGGGTTTGGCTGCATACGCGTTATTTTGGCTTGCAACTGCTAGCTGCAGATGAGGGTATCCTGCCTTTTCGTGGCGGAACCGACTGGTTTGATGGTGGGAAGTTTATCGCTACCCATGCCCATACCATGACACCTACCAATGACCTCATTGGCGATAGCTGGAACGAGGTGACCATAAATATATCCAGGACCTTGGCGGCCATTGAGGTCTTGGAACCACTGGCAGAAAACGGGGATAATGAAGCCCAAGGGGCATTGCACGAAATGAGGGCCTTGAGGGCCTATCTAAATATATTGTTGTTGGACAGTTGGGGAGTGGTACTTAGAAAAGAGTCATCCGCAGAACTATCCGAAGTGTTACGGGGCCAGGATGCCGTGGACTATATTGAAAGTGAGCTATTGGCCGTTGTGGATGTCATCAATGCCACCAGGGGCCCTGGCCGAATGACCCAAGCGGCGGTTTGGGGGCTTTTGGCCAGGTTACATCTTAATGCGGCAGTATACCGTGATCCCTATGGAACACCAAATTTCTCCGCTGGGGATATGGACGAAGTCATTAGGTACACCGATAATATCATAAATTCCGGAAACTTTGCCTTATCGCCCGAATACTTTGACCTGTTCAACGATGACAACAACAGTAACCCAGAACTCATCTTTGCATTGGACCAACGAGGTCAATTGGAAGATGAACACAGCAGATGGGCCTACTGGTCCATAGCCGGGGATATGTTTCCAAGACCGGAATCCCCAAGGGCCGATGGTACGGATGGACCTGCCTTTACCTCGGATTTTGTACAGACCTGGTTCGATGCCTACGGAGCTACCGATCCTGCTGAGGCCGACGCACGATTCTACCAACGGAATACACTAATTCCTGACGCACAATTGCAAGACTTTGAAAATCGTGAAAAACTAATTGCCACAGAAACTGAAAACAGCTTTTATTGCATCGATCCAGACGATTTTGAAATGGATAGGGGTATTCTACGGGGAATTCAATGGGGACCCCGAAAGGGTGACGATGGTGCCTTTTTGACCTGTGATGGGGGGCAGGTACGGATTTATCCGGTCCAACTAACCCGGGGAAGTGGTCCAGATCGTGACGTGGCCTACGTAAACCATACCTTTGATATTGATTTTACAAATGAAGGTTCCCTGCACAACAAAGGCTACCGCTGTTCCAAATACCAGTTTAGTCGGACCTCCCCTGACGGAAATGATTTTAGTAGTGTGGATTTGGTCTTGATGCGTTTGGCCGAGATTTATCTCATGCGTGCCGAAGCCAAACTGAGAAATGGGGATGCAGCCGGTGCTTTGGCCGATGTCAATGCCGTACGGACATCAAGGACTGCCCGTCCGGAGCAGACCCCAGAGGCGTTGACTTCCCTGGATTTGGACATCCTTTTCCGTGAACGTGGTTTTGAGTTGTATTGGGAAGGTTTTAGGCGTGGGGATCAAATCCGTTTTGGAAAATACGAAGATTCCTGGACGGAGAAAACAAATACGGATGTCAACAAAAGGTTGTTCCCCATTCCACAAAGTGCTGTGGATGCCGCGTCGGGAATTGATGGCTTTTTAGAGCAGAATCCAGGATATTAATGCGTTTAACAGTTAGCAGTTAGTTTAAGTTAGTTTGTCTAAAAGGGTGGTGCCGTGATAAGGTTTGCCACCCTTTTATTTGTTCCTTTCAATGATGATTTATGCGATTTTCATTTTTGCAATTGAATGGCGACCCCGCCGTAAATTTTCATTTGGATTTGGCCAAAGATCGGCTAACACCAATGGACAAAAAATACTTTAATGGGAAAAAGAAACGGACCAAATAGCAATACGGGTACAATGAAACCATTCGCCATACTATTTTTTGTGCTGTCACTTTGTACCTATGCCCAGCCTACGGCAAAACAGGAAAAAACCACCTATAAGGTACATTCCCATAACGACTACCAACAGGAATTTCCATTTTGGAATGCCTATGTCAATGGGGCCGCTTCCATTGAAGTGGATATTTTTTTAAAGGGGGCATCCCTTTACGTGGCACACGAAGAACACGAAATAGTTTCAACAAAAACCTTGGAGAAACTTTATTTGGATAAACTGGAGGCCTTGGCAACATCCAATGAACTAAGGGAATTACAGTTGCTTGTGGATATAAAGTCCGAAGCGTATACCACCTTGGACAAATTGATCGAGGTCCTAGAGAAGTATCCCACTCTCCTGGACAGTGATAAAATTCGTTTTGTGGTTTCCGGTAATCGACCCAAACCGGACGATTATGGAAAATACCCTGGTTTTGTCCTGTTCGATCATCAGGATTTGAGTAACCTCGATGTAATACCCTTGGAAAAAGTAGCACTCATCAGTCTTGACTTTGGAAGGTATTCAGTTTGGAATGGTTATGGACGTCTGGTGGAATCTGAATGGGAAGCAGTAAAGCGAATCGTTAAAAAAGTCCATGGTTTCAATAAACCCTTTAGGTTTTGGGCAACATCGGATACTAAAACGGCCTGGGCCCGCTTGGCCCAACTGGGAGTGGACTATATCAATACGGATAGACCGGAACGCGCTGTGCCCTTTCTAAACCAAATGGATGGTAATACGTACCGACAAAAAACACCAATAGCGACCTATTTGCCGGAGTATGGTATCCCAAAAAAAGCGAAGCCCAAAAATGTGATACTTATGATAGGCGATGGGAACGGCCTCGCCCAAATAGCCGCATCCTTGATTGCCAATCATGGCGAACTTACCGTGACGGGGATTAGGGATATTGGCTTGGTGACAACTGCGGCCTATGACGATCTCATCACGGATTCAGCCGCAGGTGCAACGGCAATGGCCACAGGTTCAAAAACGGACAATCGGGCCATTGGTGTTGACCCCAATGGCGGAAGACTGCAAAGTTTGGTTGAGCTTACCGGCGGGAAGGGTTTCAATACTGCCATTATAACGACCGATAAGATCTATGGGGCCACACCAGCCGCTTTCTATGCGCATAGAACCGAGCGGGACGATAGCCAGGGAATTTTAAGGGATTTAGGCAATAGCGAACTTGATTTTTTTATTGCTGGGGGACAATCCCAAGAAACCACGATCCAAAAGAAATTTAAGACCCAGGTACTGGAACAACTTCACGATTTTGAACAGCCTACCGCCATATATTTGGATGAACATAAAACACCTGCTTTGAAAGAAGGAAGAAAAGGTGATCTATTTAAAAATGTAAAAAAGGCCCTGGAGGTTTTGGATAAAAGGAAAGAACCCTTTTTTTTGATGATTGAGGGTGCTCAAATAGACAGCGGGGGCCATGAAAACAATATTGGAAAGATCATTCGGGAAATGCTTGATTTTGATCTTGCCGTTGCCGAGGCCCTACGTTTTGCCGATGCTTCCAAAAATACATTGGTAATAGTAACCGCAGATCATGAAACATCCGGTCTTGGCATTGTGGGTGGTGATATGGCGAGTGGTACCGTGCAGGCAGATTTTCTTACGGTCGATCATACAGGGATACCAGTGCCCCTTTTTGCCTATGGGCCTCAGTCAAATAGTTTTCGCGGTATGTACAAGAACACCGAAATTTTTAATAAAATAGTAGGGGCATTGTTTCCAGAAAAGTAATTTGATGGCTTTGGGTCCAGAACCTTCAATGGTAAACCGGTTTACCGAGCCCGCTGGCTGGTTTGTACGGCACATTGTTACTAACTGCGGTAATCCCTTTCCATTCCCCCGGCTCGCCCATAGCTTTTGCTATATCGTGCCTCGTTCTGCGCTAAAAATGGCCTGTAACAATTCCAATCACAAATTCTTAAACAGGTCCTTAAT
Organism: Muricauda sp. SCSIO 64092; assembly: GCF_023016285.1. Lineage (GTDB taxonomy): Bacteria > Bacteroidota > Bacteroidia > Flavobacteriales > Flavobacteriaceae > Croceivirga. Next base: position 329,083 of record NZ_CP095413.1, on the reverse strand, counting down.
GTTTCCTAACAATTAGATAACCTTTAAAAGTTTATATATATTCAAAAAAAGTATGTTTTTTGGATAGTATTTTTAATATTAGTAAAAAAATACAAATGATTTCTATTAAAAGACGTACCAACATCACTTTTGTTCTGCATGCATCCTTGGCAGCATTTGGAACTTATTTTTGCATGTACGCCTTTAGGAAGCCATTTACCGTAGGAACATTTGAAGGTCTTACTTTTTTGGATATTGATTATAAGATCCTATTGGTGATTTCCCAGGTTTTGGGATATGCGTTGTCAAAATTTATTGGGATTAAGTTCATTTCTGAGCTGCGATCTTCCAAAAGGCTATTTTATCTTTTTGTATTGATTTTGTCGGCAGAATTGGCATTGGTGCTTTTTGCTATCGTGCCTAAACCTTATAATATTCTGTTTCTGTTTTTTAACGGATTGCCCTTAGGAATGATTTGGGGAATTGTCTTTTCCTTTTTAGAAGGAAGAAAGTTCACGGATATATTGGGAGTGGTCTTGTCCTCAAGTTTTATCATTTCAAGCGGGGTGGTTAAATCCGTAGGTCTCTTTGTAATGAATCATTGGGGGGTTGATGAGTTTTTAATGCCGGCGGTTACCGGGTTGCTCTTTGTGGGACCCTTGTTGTTATTTGGTTGGTGGTTGGGCAAAGTTCCCCTTCCAAACGCAGAGGATAAAAACTTAAGGGTAGAACGAATTCCCATGACCAAGAACGATAGAAAAAGCTTGGTGAAGCAATACTTTTTTGCCCTATTCATTTTGGTTTTTTTCTATACGCTGTTGACCGCTTTCCGGGATTTCAGGGACAATTTTGCCAGGGAACTATGGGATAGCGTTGGTTATAAAGGTGATGTTTCGGTGTATTCCACCTCTGAAATTATCATTGCCGTGGTCGTTTTAATGATGATTGGATTGGTTTTTTACATAAAAAACAATTTAAGGGCACTGTTCACCTATCACTTACTGCTGTTATTGGGAACAGTTGTCTTAGCATTTTCGACCCTATTTTTTCAACTAGGGCTTTTAAATCCTTTTATATGGATGGTAAGCACAGGTTTTGGAGTGTATATCTGTTATGTTCCCTTCAATTGCCTCTTCTTTGACCGTTTCATTGCTGCGTTCAGGATTAAGGGCAATTCCGGTTTTTTGATTTATATCGCGGATGCATTCGGTTATGCGGGAAGTATTTTGGTCCTGCTCTATAAAAATTTTGGACAGGCATCACTCTCTTGGTTGAACTTTTTTGTCTATGGCACTTACGTTGTGGCCATTGTAGGAACCCTAATAACCATTGTTTCCTATATCCATTTAAAGAATAAGCACAGGATGATGCATTTGGAAAACAACATGATTCATGGAACAAAAATTTGATGTCATTGTTATTGGAGGTGGAATTTTAGGTACTTTCCACGCCTACCATGCCCTTTTAAAGGGATATAAGGTCTGTCTGTTGGAAAAGGACCGGATGCCCAGGGGGGCAACCACGCAAAATTTTGGTCAAGTTGTTCCGTCGGGAATGAATTCCAAATGGCAAAAACTAGGAAGGGAAAGTCTTCGCATTTATAAGGAAATCCAGGCGCAATTTGATATTTCGGTCCGTCAGGAGGGCACTGTTTATTTGGCATCGGATGACGATGAAGAACAATTGTTGATTGAATTGAGAAGTTTGAACAACGCCAATGGATACACCTCAAAAATGCTTACCAAAAAGGAATGTCTTCAAAAGTATCCCGGCCTTAAAAGTAATTATGTGACCGCTGGGCTATTTTTTCCGGAAGAAGTTACCGTGGAGCCAAGGATAATGATCCATAGATTGCAACAGTATATGGTGGAAGCTTTGGGCCTGACTTTTAAAACCAATTTTTTGGTGATTGATTGTGTCAAAAAAAATGATTTGGTCGAAGTAAGTAACACTGCAAATGAACGGCTAAAAGCATCAAAAGCAATTATTTGCAATGGATCCGATTTTAAGAACCTTTATCCTGAACTGTTTTGGAAAAGCGATTTGGAGGTGTCCAAACTTCAGATGATGAAAACCAAGCCGCAACAGAATTTTGAACTTAAAGGCTCAATTTTAACAGGATGGTCCATAAGAAGATATGAGGCATTTAAGGAATGTCCTTCCTACGCACTAATAACATCCAAGGAACCTGAAGATGCGCTGCACAAAAAATGGGGGGTGCATATCCTGTTCAAGCAAGCCTTTGATGGTTCCATTATTATAGGGGATTCCCACGAATATGCCGATGCCAAAAACATGGATGAACTAAGTTTCGATATTGATATGGATATCGATAACTTTATACTTGAGGAGGCTAAAAAGATTTTTAAATTACCTACGTACGAATACAGAAAAAATGGTACGGCATGTATGCACAATGTAAAACCCAGGATATTTTCCAAAAAACCATTGATGCGGATATTCATATCATTACAGGGATAGGAGGAAAAGGGATGACGGGAAGTGCGGGCTTTTCAAAAAAAAATATTGCTACCATACTTAATTAATCAAGAAATAATGAATGGAATTAAATTGGCCGTTTTTGATATGGCCGGAACAACGGTCAATGAAAATAATGTTGTTTATAAGACAGTTCAGAAATCCTTGAAGGACGCCGGGTACGATGTATCACTTGAGATGGTTTTGGAACACGGCGCTGGAAAGGAAAAAAGAAATGCAATTGCACATATCATTGACTTAATTAGCCTCAATAAAGTTGATTCGGAATTGATAGATGAAATATTTAAAAAATTTAGGGAAGATCTAAAATTGGCGTATGACAATATGGACGTTACCAGCTACGAGGGTGTGGAAGAACTCTTTAAGCATCTTAGGAGCAAAGGGATAAAAGTGGTTTTAAACACGGGTTATGACCAAAAGACGGCCCAAAAACTACTTCAAAAACTGGAATGGCAAATAGGGGAACATGTAGACGATGTAATAACTGCAGATGATGTGAAAGTTGGAAGGCCATCTGCGGAGATGATTCAACTTGCCATGAAAAAGTTTGCAATAGAGGATGCTTCAAAAGTGCTCAAAGCTGGCGATTCTGTCGTCGACATCGAGGAAGGCAAAAATGCCAATTGTGGATTAACTGTCGGTGTATTGACTGGAGCACAGACACGCGAGCAATTACAGACCGCCGAACCCAGCTTAATTTTGGACAATTTGTCCGCGCTCAAAGAAGTACTCTGATCAAATAAAGAAATAGATGACCAGCATTTTTGAGGTCACTTTTCCCTTATTTACAGGGACATGGGGTATTCTGCCATCAAAAAAGATGGAATCACCTTCATATAGTAGTACTTCTTGGTCGTCAATAATATAATGGCATTCGCCACTCAACACATATTTAAATTCAAAGGCATCGGTAGTAACCTTATCCCGTTTTGAGCCGGGTTGTACCTCTAACAGCACGCTTTGGAAACCAACGGAGTTCAGGGACTTTCCAAAAAGGTAATTATAGGTAAAGCCAATGGCTTCATCTTCCTTTTCAATTAAAGTACTTTCATCTTTTCTTGCCACTAAAAAGTTTGCCCCATTGGTATGCGGCATGCCGTCAAAAAAATCCCGTAGCTCTATGTTCAATGCGTCAACAATTTTCAAAAAAACGGGTAGGGAAGGAATGGTTCTTCCATTTTCAATCCTGGAAATTAGCCCAGAGGTGACCCCAGCTTTCATGGCAATATCACTTATGGTGTTTTGATTGTTCTTTCTGATCGCTTTTATTCGTTTTCCTATCCCTACAAGGTAGTCTTCCATAATGGTTATGATTTTTTTGACACTTTACTTTTAGTAATATTCCTTTTGGTTCTTAAAATCGTTTAATGATTAGTAATTCATTGTTAAACAGTAAAATAATAACCTTTTCATTTTCTGCAAGATATCATAATTGTTGAATATTTGTAAATAATATTAAGATAACTTTTGGTTCGATAGCTTAACCTAAAGCTACATTTTTTTTAATATCAATAGAAGCCTGCCTTGAATTTCTTGGATGATATTTGTTTATAAATAATTAACCAAATTTTACAAATACTCAATAAATGAAGAGAACATTAGTGCTCGCATTGTTTACGGGTTTGGTAGGCTTTGTCGGGTTGGCACAAAAAACTTTTACGGGAACGGTAGTTGACGAAAGCAACGTACCATTGCCCGGAGCTTCGGTTGTTATTAAAGGTAGCAACACCGGTGTTGCCACGGATTTTGATGGCAATTTTGAAATTGAACTTTCGGACGGTTCGGAAATTCTTTTGGTATCTTATGTGGGTTATCTCACAAAGGAATTTGATGTAGCAAATCAATCAAATGCAACCATTCAACTTGTACCGGATGCCCAAAACCTTGATGAGGTTGTGGTTACGGCACTTGGGATTGAACGGGAAAAGAAAAGGTTGGGATATTCCGTTCAAGAAGTCAAGAACGAAAATCTTGTTACTGCCCGCGAGACCAACGTGACCAATTCATTGGCCGGTCGTGTTGCGGGTGTTCAAGTAACAGGTGGTGGATCGGGAGTTGGTTCAACTTCAAGAATAGTGATCCGGGGTGAAGGATCATTAATACCCGGAAACAATTCGCCCCTTTTTGTTGTTGACGGTATCCCTATTACCAATAGGACCATCAGCAACAGGGCAGAAGGTAACCTTGAGACCGATTATGGAAATGGAGCAGCGGACATTAATCCTGATGATATCGAATCAATCTCCATTCTTAAAGGCCCTAATGCAACTGCCCTGTATGGATCACGGGGTTTGAATGGTGTGGTTTTGGTGACTACCAAATCGGGTTCAAGAACGCAAGGTTTGGGAATTAGCTTTACACAAAATATCACCTTTGAAGATGCCCTGAGAATTCCAAAATACCAGAACCAATACGGTCAAGGTGCAGGGGGTGAATTTGCATTTGGCGATGGTTTTGGTGGTGGTATCAATGACAATATTGATGAAAGTTGGGGCCCTGCTTTAAATGGCCAATTGATTGCCCAGCATGACAGCCCTACCACTAGCGGTCTTAGGGCGGGGGACTTTGCAGTAAGGCCCCGAAATCCCGATGGGACATTTGCAGATGAGATTGTTGCGACTCCATGGGTGGCAAACCCCGGAAATATTGAAGATGGTTTCTTTGAAACGGGAAGGACATTAACCACTAACCTTTCATTGACCGGAGGTAACGAGCAAGGTAATTTTAGGTTGTCCCTCACCAATTTGGATAATGAAGGGATACTTCCAAACACGGATTTTAACAGGAAGACCTATGCGCTAAGCGGAGCTTACAACCTTGCGGATTGGTTAAGGGTATCATCATCCATTAACTACGTTAACAGCAGTAGCAACAACAGACCGAACAACTCTTACGGTACAGAAAACATCATGTACCTATGGGTTTGGTTTGGGCGTCAGATCAATATGGATTCGCTTCGTGACTACTGGCAACCAGGATTGGAAGGTAGGCAACAGTTCAATTACAACTACAACTGGCATGATAACCCTTTCTTTACCATGTTTGAAAATACCAATGGGTTTGACAAGCATCGGATTTTTGGTAATGCAAGGGCCGATATCAACCTTACTAAGGACCTATCGTTAATGGTCAGGACGGGGATTGATTATTTTAGTGAACTTAGAACAGGAAGACGGGCATATAGTACCCAACGTTTTGCGCGCGGTCAATATAGGGAAGACGATATTTTCTTTAAGGAACAGAATACTGATTTCCTGTTGACCTATAATAAAGAGATCGATGGGGATTTTACAATTGGGGCGTCCCTTGGGGGTAACATTAGGAAGGAGGAGAACAGGTACAAAAGGATAAGTGCCAATTCCTTATCGGTTCCGGGCATCTACAATTTCCAGAATGCTGCCGAACCATTGGCGAAGACCCAATTTAATGATGAACGAAAAATAAATTCCCTGTATGCCTTTGCCAATCTGTCCTACAAGAACATGTTGTTCTTGGATGTTACGGGGAGAAATGACTGGTCAAGTACACTCCCTGCTGATAATAACTCTTATTTCTATCCTTCAGTAGGTCTGAGTGCCATTTTATCGGACATGTTTCAACTACCCCAAGCTTTCACTTTCTTAAAGCTGCGTGGCGGTTGGGCAAGAGTTGGTAACGATACCGATCCCTATGCGCTCAGGAACACTTTTGGGTTTAACGAACCCTTTGGAAACTTTCAAAGGGTAAGTGCTTCGAGCGTGCTTAGAAACGAAAACTTAAAACCAGAAGAGGCCAATTCCATTGAGGTAGGGGCAGACATTCGGTTTTTTGGCAATCGATTGGGGTTGGATATTACCTATTACAACTCAATCACCAGGAACCAAATCCTAACTTTACCCGTTGCCAATACTTCAGGATTCAATTCCAGAATTATAAATGCGGGTGAAATTCAAAATCAAGGTATTGAGATTGTTTTGAATGCCAATCCAATCCGAACGGATAATTTCAGTTGGGACACATCAATGAACTTTACCAGTGCGCGTGGTGAGGTAAAGGAATTGACCGATGGGATCAATACCTACGAGATGTCCAATAACTACTTGAGCGTTCAAGCCAGGGTAGGTGGCAGAATGGGCGATGTTTATGGTACGGGTTTGGTAACCGTGGATGACCCTGATAGTGAGTTCTTCGGGCAAGTGGTCCATGACGAAAACGGTTTTTCGTTGCGGGATCCAAACCTCAAAAAACTGGGAAATTACAATCCAGATTTCACCTTGGGTTGGCAAAACAATTTTTCCTATAAAAACTTTAACCTTGGGTTTCTGTTTGATTGGAGACAAGGTGGGGTGATCATGTCAAGGACCGTATTGATCGGTGGCACTTCAGGTTTAATGGATTTTACGGCAGTTGGCCGTGAAACCGGTATTGTTTCAGAAGGGGTCATTCAAAATGCCGATGGTTCCTATAGACCTAATGATGTTACCTTGAGCGGTCGTGATTATTACTGGTGGAGATACAACCGCGGCAATGAGGAGATAGGCATGTTCGATGCCAGCTTCCTTAAATTGAGGGAAGTAAAGCTGGGATATAGCTTTCCACAAAATTTGTTGAAGGACACTTTTATACGATCGTTGAACATTGCCCTTGTGGGCAGAAACCTTGCCCTTTGGACCGAAAACCCCCATTTTGACCCCGAGACCATCTCGTTCAATGGAGGTACCATTGTTCCCGGGGTGGAGGACATGGCCTTACCGAGCTCCAGAAGCTATGGATTTAATATAAACGTAACTTTCTAAATAGTATAGGATTAAGAAAATGAAAAAGTATATAACAATTGGTGCAGTTGCCTTTCTGACCTTGTTTGGCTGTACGGACGATTTTGAGGAAATCAACACCAACCCGAACGAGCCAGAAGTGGTCAGTTCAGATTTGTTGTTGTCAACCGTCATTTCCACTTTGGCGACCACTGCAGCTGATGCTAGCGGATGGGACAGGGGAAATATCGTGGCACAATTGACCGCTAAAATCAACTTTACCGGTTTTGATCGGTATAGTTGGGGATCGGAGTCAGGTCTTTGGAACACCTACTATGGCATACTTCCGGAAATAAATATCATCCTTGAAAATGCCAGGGCCGAAGAAAGTAGAAATACCAGTTACGAAGGTATCGCACTTACGCTTAGGGCGTACGTATTTGCAAACCTTACCGATAATTATGGTGATGTGCCATTTTCTGAGGCAATTAGGGGTATTGAAGGGAATTTTACCCCGGCTTATGATACACAGGAAGATATCTACGAAGGTATTTTGACTGATTTGAGTACGGCAGAGGCGCAATTGGCATTGGGTCAACCAATATTGGGAGGAGATGTTTTATATGGTGGTGATATTGAAAAATGGCGAAAATTTGCCAACTCACTTCGCTTGCGTTATTTGATGCGCGCGTCAAATAGACTTGAAGGGGGATTTGTTTCCATAGAGATGGCCTCAATTTTGGATTCCGGTATTTTTATTGCCACCAATGAGGACAATGGGGCCATGGTCTATCCAGCTTCCACCCAAATTGATTCATGGCCAATTAGTACAGGACGAATTGGTGGTTTTGACGAACATCGCATGAGCGAGACCAGTGAAGCAACTTTAAAGCAGTTTAATGATGGCCGTCTTGAAGCATGGTTTCAACCTACCGATAACCCGGAGGACGATCCAACACTTTTTGTAGGTTTACCAAATGGGTTAAGTGAGGATGCGGCCTCCACTTTCAATGGTGGGGCAAGTAATGTTTCCCGTTTGAACCAAGCTTTCTTTTACGATAGTCCAAATTCCGTAAAAGCGGCAATTATTCAGGCTGCCGAGGTGCACTTTATCTTTGCCGAAGCCTTTCAAAGAGGGTTGTTGAGCGGTGGGGAGGCGGAGGTTTTTTATAATGAAGGTGTTCGCCTGTCCTTTGAATATTGGGGCGTAGATCAAGATGTTCCCTCGTATTTGACCCAGCCAGGTGTGGCATATGATGGGGAATTGGAGACTATAATTACACAGAAGTGGTTGGCCTCTTTTTTGGTTGGCCTGGAAGGTTGGTATGATTTCAGAAGGACTGGCTTTCCTTCCGCAATCGTTCCTGGTCTCAACAACACCAATGCAGATAGGGTTCCCGTAAGGTTTTTATACCCGGATTCCGAACAAACATTGAATGGGGACAATTATCAGGCGGCAGTTTCAAGATTTGGAGGGGATGACATTAATACTAAAGGATGGTGGGAAAATTAAAAAGAACAGTGTTTAAGCATTTTTTTCAAGTAGGTATGGCAACGACCATAGGAATTCTATTCCTATGGTCTTGTTCATCCAAGAACACTACCGAACTTCACAAAATTGAACACATAATTGTTATCGGGGTAGATGGTATGAGTCCGGATGGGATTCAAAAAGCTGAGACCCCAATGCTGGATACCATGATTGCCAACGGCGCCGCTACAATGTACGCCCGTTCGGTGTTCCCATCAAGTTCAAGTCCCAATTGGGCCAGTATGCTAATGGGAGCAGATACGGAGCATCATGGTATCACCTCCAATGCTTGGCAAAAGCATGACCACAAATTACCTCCGGTAGTTGTGACCAAAGAAGGAACTTTTCCAACAATTTTCACCCTGTACAACGATCAGACGCCGGAAGCCCATGTGGGCGCTATTTATGACTGGGACGACTTTGGCCGACTCTTTGAAAAGACAGATGTTGCTTTTGACATTAACGGCGACCACGAAGATGGCACTACCACCGATGCCGTGGCCTACATTAAAGAACATCGTCCAAATTTCACCTTTGTACACTTAGATCATGTTGATCATGCCGGGCACAGAGTGGGGCATGGCAGTTCTGGATACTACACCTCCGTAGCAAAGGCGGATTCCTTGATATCGGAAATTGTGGACGCCACCAAGGCAGTCGGAATTTTTGGAAAGACCATGTTCATCGTAGCTTCTGACCATGGTGGATTGGGCTATGGTCACGGGGGCGAAAGCCCTGCGGAAATGACAGTTCCCTTTATACTTTATGGCGCAGGTATCAAAAAAGGCTATACCATCGAGGAAACGGTCTACCAGTTTGACAATGCATCGACCGTAGCTTATGCTGCGGGTTTGGAACAACCACAGTCATGGATCGGCAGACCGGTAAAAGGGGCTTTCATTGGAAATGAAAAACCCGTAATCAGGTATAAAAAAAAGGAAATGATAACGGCTCCCCGGATTTTGCCCAGCACTGGCCATTTTACCCCTGCGGGTGGTGTGTTCAGGGCGGACTCCGCTAAGGTAGAAATGCAAAACCCGAATAATGACGGCACCATTCACTTTACTTTGGATGCCACTGAACCGACTGTTGAAAGCGAAGTGTATGGAATGTCGTTTTATCTTGGTCGGACAACGGTTGTCAAGGCAGCGGTCTTTATGGAAAACGAAAGCCAAAGTACGGTCTCGGAAGGTAATTTCCGACTTATCCCTGAAACCAAACCTGCTCCTGTGATGTACGAGGTCTTTCATGGCGATAAAATGGAACGCTTGCCTGAATTCAAAGTGCTAAGTCCTGTTTTCAAAGGAAAAGTGGATGATTTCTCACATGTCGGAATTTTGGGAAACACGGCAAGGAAAGAACAGGTGGCCTTGGTGATGGAAAGTCACCTGGAAGTAGATTACTCGGGCAAGTATACTTTCTTTATCAATAGTGATGATGGTAGTAAATTGTATGTCAATGGCTTACTTCTTGTTGATAACGATGGTAATCATGGTGTGCTCGAACGAAGCGGAAGCCTGGACCTGGAAAAAGGGAAGCACCTCATAAGGGTGGAGTTCTACAATGGCGGGGGCGGTTACCATTTGGATGTACGTTATAAGGGGCCAAATGTGCCCAAACAGATCATACCGTCCAATAAACTTTATACAAAAGCCAATTGAACAGCGCTATGGATATTGGAACCAGAAAAGCGGGGGCAGTGGTCATAGGAGCCGGAACCATTGGGGCGGCTACGGCATGGCATTTGGCAAAAAGGGGTGTAAGGGACGTAATGTTGGTAGATCGCAATCAAGTAGGAACGGGTAATACTTCCAAAGCCGCTTCCCTAATGACCTCAATACGTCACAAAGAAGCTATGGTACCCCTAATAAAGGAAACCTATGACAATATTGATGAGATAGAGAACCTTACAGGTGAATCTGTCGGAAAACAGACCGTAGGAACCTTACATATAGCAGCATCCCCAACCACATCACGAACTTTGAGCCAGCTAAGGGAAATTGCCGATAGGCACCAAGTGCCTTATCAAGAACTGGATAGCGAACAGCTTCAGGAAAAACTACCATGGTACAATGCTGAAAAAGCGGTTCGGACCTTGTTTTTCGAGCACGATGCTTTTGTGGATGCCTACGTGTTGGCCAAAGTGTTTGCCGAGGCGGCAAAAAAAGAAGGAGCTTTGGTAATACAAAACACCGAAGTGTTGGAACTTGTACGACAAAACAAGACAATGACCGCAGTAAAGACCAATAGGGGCACTATTGAGACACCTATTGTTGTAGATGCTGCCGGTGCTTGGGCCAATCAGCTTTCGCTACAGGTCAGTGTACCCATACCTATGGCCCCGGTACGAAGCATTTACTGGATTACGGAAAAGAACGAAAACCTATTTCCAAAAGACCAGCCCATGGTCTCAATGCCGGATGCCATGGCCTATTCACGACCGGAAGCTGGTGGACTGCTCTTTGGCCTAAGGGAAGAGAACAGTCCGCACTTCCATCCCGACAAACTGGAAAAAGCGCCTAATTCCGAATTTTTGGGAAATCCTGAAGACCAATGGGATATTATTATGGAGCATGGTCAGGATTTTGCTTCTTTTTTTCCTGGGTTCGAAGACTTGGGTATTGAAAATTGTATTACCGGTATATCTACCTATACTCCGGATGGGTATTACACCTTTGGCGAGTTGCCCAGTGTGGCCAAGGGTTTTTATGTGGCGGCGGGGTGTTCCGGGGCAGGTGTGGCCGGTTCGGGAGGTATTGGCAGAATGATTTCGGAAATGGTATTGGGGCAAGAGCTTTATGCCGATCCAAGTGCATTCCTGGTGGATAGGATAACTGATTTTGATCCTATGTCAGAAGCATTTAGACAACGTTGTGCCGACGCCCGAAGCAAAAAGAAGGATGGAGGCTGAACATGGGGCGAATCACCCGAAAGCAGGGTTTCGGAAGGAAGTATGTGAAATCCATTAAATAAACGGGTATTTTCAAAATGGAATTATGAATGGTGATAACCAAAAAAAAGAAGTGCAGCGGTTGGTGGAAGGCGATATCAACCTTTCTACGGCCAGAAAAAAATGGTGGGAGGAACAACTGGCACCAGCAACCCGAGAATTGTTGCGTCGGGATGCCAATTGTTTTGTACACCAAGCATTATCCACTCCTTGTCTGGATGCCCTGGAGCATTGCCAAGGGGCTTATATTCAGAATTTGGAGGGTAAAAAATACTTGGATTTTCATGGCAACAATGTGCACCAAATAGGGTTTTCACATCCAAAAATGGTGAGTCGTCTGGTAGATCAGCTCCAAAACCTGACTTTTTCCACCCGTAGGTACACCAATGAGGTGGTAGTCCAGTTTGCCGAAAAGCTATTGGCTACTTTGCCCAATGCGCTTAACAAGTTGTTATTGACCCCGAATGGCAGTTCGGCAATAGGCATTGCGTTGAAATTGGCCAGGGCGGTAACCAAAAAACACAAGGTAATATCGTTCTGGGATTCGTTTCACGGGGCGTCGTTGGATGTGGCCAGTGTGGGTGGCGAAGCCATTTTTATGGACCATATGGGGCCTGTCGCCACGTGGGCCGAACGTATTCCACCCCCCATAACCTACCGGGGAATTTTTGAGGGCAATGAGTCCAAAGCATTGGAATATTTAGAATATATATTGACCAAGGACAACCAAATAGGGGCGTTTTTGGCAGAGACCATTCGCAATACCGATGTACAGATACCCTCCAAAACCTTTTGGCAAGAGGCCCGAAAACTATGTGATAAATATGGGGTACTGTTGATTTTGGATGAAATTCCGATTGCTTTTGGTAGAACGGGTAAAATGTATGCATTTGAGCATTTTGAAATTGAACCCGATATTTTATGTTTGGGTAAGGGACTTGGTGGTGGAATCTTTCCACAAGCAGCGGTCGTGACCCGTTCTGAATACAATAAATTTCAACACATCTCCCTTGGCCATTACACCCATGAGAAGAGTCCTATGGGAGCTATGGCGGGGCTCACCATGCTCGAAATCATTGAAGGGGAAAACCTCCTGAAAAAAGTTGTGCAGGACGAAACCTTTATGGGCTTGGCCTTGAAGCGTTTTCAGAGGAAATATAAACTCATTGGTGATGTTCGTGGCATGGGCCTTCTTTGGGGCATGGAATTGGTGGCTGATAGGACAACCAAGGAAAAAGCTGTTCAGGAAGCTGAGGAGATTATGTACAATTGCCTTGAAAATGGGTTGAGTTTTAAAGTCTCTAAGGGAAATGTGCTGCAATTGTCCCCAGCCTTGACCATTTCTCGGGAGGAACTGCAAACTGCACTTTCCATTTTAAATGAATCGTTTTTAAGAACAAATACCATTGCCTAATGAAAAAAACAATCTTCCTTTTGGCGTTTATGTCGCTAACAATAAAGGCCCAACAAAAGACAGAATTTTTAATTCGCCCGTATCTACAGGATGCCGAACCAACCAACATCAAAATTCTTTGGGAAACCAATCAGGGAGGGGAAAGTATTGTGGAGTGGGGACCAACCCCAAAATTGGGTAAAAAGACATCAGGGAAATCCTATGCGGTCAATTACGGTCCTTCAAGAATCCATGAAGTACAGCTAACAGGTTTAAAGCGGTTTACGGAATACTACTATAGGGTACGAACGGCTAATGCCGTTTCGGAGATTTTTCAATTCCAGACCCCTCCTTTTGCCGAAGACAACGAGTCGTTCAATTTGTTGGCAATGAGTGATATGCAGTATGATCGGAACTATCCAGGGAAGTTCGGGGAGATCGTCAATGAGGGGATACTGCCATTTTTGAAGTCACATTACGGCGGGGAAATTCAGGACAACCTGGCGTTGGTCATGATACCAGGGGATTTGGTTGAAAATGGAAGCAAATATCACCAATGGAAAGAACACTTTTTTAATCCAGCGGAAGGCCTCTTCGCCCAAGTTCCGGTGTATCCTGTATTGGGCAATCACGAACGTAATTCATTGTATTATTTTAAATATTTCAGCTTACCGGAAAACGGTGACCCTGCCTATGCCGAACATTGGTGGTACAAAGATTATGGCAATATTCGAATCATCGGATTAAATTCCAATGAAGGTTATGACGATTTAAGGGAACAAAGGGAGTGGCTTAAAGAGGTATTGGACAAAACCGCTAAAAATCAAAAAATTGATTTTGTTTTTGCCCAATTGCACCATCCCCATAAATCGGAGCTTTGGTTGCCAGGGGAAAGCGAATCAACGGGCAAAGTGGTAAAAATGTTGGAGGAATTCACCACAAGGACCGGTAAGCCCAGCCTGCATTTCTTTGGTCATACCCATGCATATTCCAGGGGACAGTCACGGGACCATAAACATCTTTGGGTCAACGTTGCCACAGCTGGGGGTGCCATCGACAACTGGGGCGAGTTTGAAGGTCGTGATTATGATGAATTTACCTTTAGTGATGATGATTATGGTTTTGTCATGGTTGAGGTTGACAATGCCGATCCGCAAAACGCAAAAATGACCATAAAACGGGTAAGCAGGGGCAACGAAGCCATGTTCAGAAACAATCTGCTAACGGATAGCATCACAATTTTTAAAAAAGAAAAAAAACCAAATACCCCGGACGCCCAATCACCCGCCAATGGCAAAGTGGTTGAAATAACGGGGACTTTGCTTAGGGCGAAGCCATTCAAAAGTGATTTTGAGGGCGCTTTTCATGCGGCTTCACATTGGCAGGTAAGTACGGATTCTTCTTTTGAAACATTGGTATTGGATAGTTGGAAACAATATGAAAACTGGTATTACAAGGAGAATAGACAACAAAATGATGACCTCACGGATGAACCCACCAAAAGATTGGAGAAAAGTACCCAGTACTTTTGGAGGGTCCGTTATCGCGATCAATACCTAAATTGGAGCGACTGGTCACCTACGGCAACCTTTAAAACACAATGAAACGGCTATCCCCGTTTTAGTAGGGCAAGTGGCAAATAGATCCTGTCCTTGAATGTACCGAGAGGATGCGGTTTGGAATTTGACCGATTTGTCAAGGCAGTCAACATAAACTGTTGGGGTGAACAGTAGTATGATAACGACTTTTCTTGGGTCTTCCATATTTCATCCGTTCAATTTATGACCGGTCCATTACCTTGAATGTGTTCACCTTTCCTTAAACTGGAATGGAGGTGATATGATTCCCACTTTTACGAATTTAAACTTTGGGACCCGCTATTGTTCGTCAATGGAAAGGGTATTGAAAAAGTGTTGCAATGTTTTTACGGTAAACCGATCCGTATTAATGGACCAAATGTGTGCTTCATGGGTATTGGGCCCTGGCATCAAAATTGAGTTATTGGTTATAGCATGGCATTATCTATTTGTTCAATTTTTATCACGCGCTAAAGTTCAAGGAAAGAGCCTTGCTGCATCTGTGGTAAAATAGGTTTTTTGGTATACCAATCTACGGTTTTCACTGATGTGGACAATCCTTTATTTCTAAAAGGGGAAGTACCTCAGAATTCACTATATTTGAAACGTACCAGAGCAAAGCAGAGCAGAAGTTATATGCAAGAAGCAACCATCAAAATCAATGTTTCCAGTAACGTGCCCAAATACCTTCAGATTGTTGGAATCGTAAAGGATTTAATCAGGGAAAAAGTGCTTGGGGTAGGAAGTCCGTTGCCTTCCATAAGGCAGATTTGCCTTGTAAACAGTCTGTCCCAAGAGACTGTTCTTAAGGCTTATAATGAATTAAAGGAGTCCGGGATCATTAAGGCTAGGGAGCGGCAAGGGTATTATGTACAGACCGATCGCGTGGATTACCGCAAAAACGTTTTTTTGCTTTTTGATGAGCTTTCCGAGTATAAAAAAATCCTATACAATACGATCAGGGAAGGTCTTCATAAGGGTGGGGTTCGTACTAAAATATTCTTCCACCATTGCGATATTGATGTCTTTGAGTCATTGATCGTAAATAATAGGGAAGGCTTTAATATGTTCGTCATAATGCCCTTTGCCCATAAGAGGATTCCAACGGTTTTGGATAGGCTTAAAGGAAAGGAGGTCTTGCTTCTGGACCGTAAGGAAAATCTTGATGTGAACAAGTTCAATTTTATTGCCCAGGATTTTGACAACGCGGTTTTTGATTGCCTGGCATCCGCTTTGGACCGAATCAAAACATACCAGCGTTTTGTTTTGGTATTTCCAGATACTGATTCAATTGCTTCCAATGCATTTAAAGCCCCTATCGATATTAAAGTTGCTTTTTCCAGATTCTGTTCCCATTTTGGAGTTGAACATCAAATCATATCTGAGGTTGAAGAGGTCCGCCCCGGCCAAGCCTTTTTCTTTGTTGATGATATGGACATGGTAAAAACCATTGAACTTGCCAAGGATAAAGGCATGAAGCTCGGTAGTGACATTGGCATGTTATCGTACAATGATTTTCCGCTTAAAAGAGTGGTCGGGGAGGGGATAACCGTTATCTCGACCGATTTTGTCCAAATGGGGAAAGCGTTGGTGGATTATGTGCTTAAGGATACACGGACAATCAAATCGATTGTTCCAACAGAACTTATTCTTAGAAACTCATTGTAAAGTATTCAAAGTAGCGGTAATCGGTCTACAAAAAACAAAAAATGATGAAGTCGAATAGAATAGTGAAAGTCGAATTTTTAATCTAGGGATAATGGGCGGAAAACCAGCTTGCAAAAGCCGCTAACCAGATATAAAACCCTTGGGGCCACCCAAAACAATTACACCATGAAAACCTTAGTTTGCATTCTTCTTTTCGGTTTTGTTTTTTCAAGTTTGTCCTTTGGACAATTGACTGACAATACAAAGCGTGAAGGGGATAAATCCGACCCTGCAATCAATCCAATATATAAGTACTATGAATGGGAAAACGAGATTCCCAATGATTGTCCTTATGAACGGTCCAAGGATATCACAAAGGTGATGTTTACAGGTAGGTACGCCAATTATACTGCAGCAGATACCTGGTATTTGCAATCTGCAAATGATGGCAACCTCTATTCCTGTTGGACGGATGGGGAAATGGACGGCTTCTCCACCAATTCCAATATTCGATCAAATGCGGTAGGGCAGGCCAAAATAATAGGGCACGACCCCGTTAACCTTAAATTCCAAAATCTGGGTAGAATGTGGGCAGGGGGGACCAATTATTACCCTTGCGTAAGCCTTATTGTTGATGACGTATTCTACATAGGTACCTACAATGCCTTTAACCATGAAGGTTATTTTAATGGGTTCAGGTATTCGAAAAACTGGAATCATTTTACGGCCAATACGGAACCGGATTGGAAAAATCAATATTGGACCAACGCTATTGACCTGGATGGGAACTTTTTTAATGAAACCGGGATAGCTAAATTCCGTGCGGTACATGCGGTAAATTTTGCTAAGAACAATAAGGCTGAAGATGAACGGATTTATTTGAGTGCCCATGGATATAGCTCAGGAAACGGCCAGAATAACTGGGATAAAGGGGATGCCATTTATTTATGCCGGACCCATGCCACTTCGGAAGGTATTACCCAAGCGGAAAACTATGAGTTTTTTGCAGGACATGCCGAAAATGGCAAACCCATCTGGATGAAAGAGGTAGCGAACGCCAAACCCATTGTGGATTGGCCCAATCATTTGGGTAGCGAAAGCATAACGTACTTCCCAAAGATGGACAAATACATTCTGATAACCTGTAGATTAATGGAGGAAGAGGAGAACCTACCTTATAATATCACTGTTTTTTGGGAGGCCGATGAGATAACGGGCCCCTATAAAATTGTACATTACATGAAAGATTGGGGCGCTCAAACCTATTTCCCCAACATACCGTCCCAATTCATTAACGATGATGGTACCAGCGCATGGTTGACCGTTGCCAGTAATTATAGTGTACAAAACATCAATCCGCATCAAAATCGTTATGCGGCATCCATGCATGAGCTTGCCTTTGTTTTAAAAGATGCACCTTTTGAGGAGGTAAAGCAGGATTTAAGGAACATAGCCCCTATGGCAAAAGTCTGGGCGACCTCATTTGAAGAAGAGAGTAAGCCCGAGGCCGCTATTGACGGCATCATAGATATTGATAACAAACAAAAGGCGTTCGAATGGATTTCCAATGAAGGCAAAGGGGCCATGCTAAAATTGGAGTGGGATGAAGAAAAAACAATAGACAGGATACGAATATATGACAGTCCTGCCGGAGACAGATGGACCAAGGAAGGGTATTTTGTGTTCAGCGATGGTTCCATGGAATGGATGTATGCAGCCCCCTCCAATAGTGCTCAAACCCCTACGGAGATTAGGTTCCCTGCAAAAAAGATAAAATGGGTGAAATTCACCATAACGGATGGAATAGCGGATATGTCCACGGCATGGATTCCAGGACAAAGATTAGGAGTTTCCGAAATTCAAGTGTTTGAGGCCACCCAATAAATTGCGGCACTACTGGTCGTAGGTGAAAAAGAGACCATTTTATGGAATTGTATTATTTGAAACTACAGGAAAACGCAGACCTATAGGGTCCACTTGCGGGGGGTGTAATTTGTCAGACTACGGATCTCAAAAGGCAAGGACTTTCAATTGACTACTTCTGAATGGATTGTTATAGGACGAAGCGACAAACAAATCCCCATGCCAGTATATTGGAAAGATTTTGCATTTTAATTTCCCTAGGAATAGGAACGAAATGACCTCACCCAATAAACAGGAAAGAAGTGTAAAAGATATCGCTTGCCCGTTGGTGTTGATTTGTGGGGATTGAAAATGTTTACAGTACAAAGCTTTTTATGCTCCCAGGGAACATACAATTTGAAAAAATGATAAATATCATGCATTTTCTTTGAAAGATGAACCAAATTAGCCTTTATAAACTGGTCATCTTTTTGAATTTATCTCTTGCAGGGCCAAAAGGGTGTCAATTAAGAAAACACTTTTGAGCTATTTAGTTCAGCGAACCAAAAATTGATATGACCAATAAATTTCTCACCACAATTTTTTCGCTATTCTCTTTTGGCCTTCTAATAGGACAAACCATTGATGCCGAATTATTGGAATTGGTTTTTTCAAATAATGGGTATCCAGAAAGATTTACAAAAGCGGAAAATGGGTTTTATTTTACGGCTGACGATACAGAAATATGGTTTACGGATGGAACGGTTGATGGAACGCGATTTTTTGCTAAATCCGCGCAGTCAAATGGTATAGGTTTGATATTACCAGTGGGCAATATTGTTTTTTTCATTGAGAAAAAAGACATTCGAACAGATGAATTATGGGTAAGTGATGGTACGGAGGAAGGAACGATTCAACTAACCAACAGAAGTTTAGCCTTCGCTCAAGATGGATTAATAAGGAATATCCTCGCCTTGGAAAACAAAGTTTTTTTTAGTGCCTATGATGAAACACTTGGGCATGAAATATGGGTGAGTGATGGTACTTTAGATGGGACCTTTGTCCTTAAGGACATTAATAGTGGTGAGGGTGATAGTTCTCCTTTTGACTTTTTTGATTTTAATGGAAAATTAATTTTTAAGGCATATACCGTTGAATTTAGTACAGAGCTGTGGATGTCCGATGGAACATCCGATGGAACGGTTTTACTTAAAGACATAAATGAAGGTAATCAAGGATCGGTTCAAAATACGTATGGGTATAAGTCTTTTGATGACAATTTTTATTTTTTTGCCAATGACGGGGTTACAGGAAGTGAACTCTGGAAATCGAATGGAACCCCGGAGGGAACTACCTTGGTTAAAGATGTATATGAGGGCAACTCCAATAATTCCAGTACCAACAATTTTTACGGTGGAGTTCTGAATGGAAAATTATTTTTTTTAGCTGATGATGGAATTCACGGCACGGAACTTTGGCAAACGGATGGAACTTCAGAGGGTACCTCACTTTTTGTGGATATTGTAGAAGGGCAATTCTCGTCCTTTGGCTATCCACCACAATTGATTTTTTCGGATTCAAAGGCTTTTTTCCATGTAACGGATAATTTTAGTAGAAATGAACTTTGGGTTTCCGATGGAACTTTAGCGGGTACGAGTTTCTTAAAAAACACGTCGGTCAACAATTTGACTCTTAACGAATTTGGAGAGTCAATTTTCTTTTTTGGTGACAATGGTTCCAATAACAAAAAAATCTTATGGAAGAGTGATGGTACTCCACAAGGTACCCAAGTCGTTTCTGGTAAGGCAACTTCTTCCAATACCAGCGCGCATAATAATGATATTATTGCATTAGGGGGTAACGCTTTTTTTGCTGCTGAAACGGAGCGTAATGGAATAGAACTTTGGGTTTCCGATGGCACTGATGGGGGTACCTCCCTTTTTTATGACCTAAATAGTACTTTCGGTGCTAATCCTTCGTTGCTTACCACTGTTGGAGATCAGGTTTATTTTAGGTGCAATTTGTATGGGGTTTTTGGCCTTTGCACCTCCGATGGCACAATTGAAGGAACCAAACCACTATACGTATATCCAAATGGGCATTACATTGATGATGAATCAGAATTCATAGCATTTGATGGAAAGTTGGTATATATAGCTACTGACGGAATTCACGGCTATGAGCCATGGATCAGTGATGGTACTTTGGAAGGTACGTTTATGCTAAAGGACATCAACCCAGGTACAGTTAGGGGCTATGATGACAGTATGGTTAATTTCAATTCTCTTGAATCCTTTTCAGTAATTGATGGAAAACTGTACTTTTTGGCATTTGATGGTACCAAAGTAGGACTATGGGTTACCGATGGTACAACTCATGGAACCTATGAAGTTACGGATTCTTCGGTTACTGCCTCAAGAGGTGGAAATGGTTCAAGGACTTTCACAGGTTTCAATGATGAGGTTTATTTTTTCGGAAGTGGAGCTTCGGGAAGCGGTTTGTACAAAATAGACCCAAATTCGGGTGAAAATCGTTTTGTCCACCATTTTGTCGCCATTGAACATCTTTATGCAACAGGTAGTGGGCTTTTTGTTATCCAGGATAATGGAGGGAGAACTTATCCTGAGGAAGCAAGAGAGCTTTGGTTTTCCAATGGGACACATCAAGGAACTTTGTTCCTTCAAAAATTAGGCAATGATCGAATTGACCACGCCGCTATCTTTAAAAATGATTTCTATTTTTCCGCACGTATTTTTGATACGGCGAACCGCGCATTATTCAGGTCAGACGGAACTGTTGAAGGCACGTATACATTATATGTAGGGGACATTCCGGTTACAATGCCACTAACCAATAATCTGGAAACATGTGGCGAGTATTTATATTTTGGATTGGAGAACAGTTATGGGTTTATGAGACAACTTTGGAGGACGGATGGAACTGTGGACGGTACAATCCCGATTGTGGATTACTTGGATAATTTCGTCTGGATCAGTGAAAAAACTTGCTTCAGGGCTAATCTAATTTTTATACAGAGCGATGGTTCCGGTAGGATATGGTTAACAACGGGGGATCCGAATGAAATTTATGGTTTGGATGTCAATGTTATAAATGGTTCTTCATCCCTAAGTACAATCTCTCACTTGACTGGGGCTGAGCATAGGGTCTTTTATAATGGATCGACCACAATTAGTGGAACGGAACTTTACGCCGCATATCTTTTGCGTATTGGGGCAGACAATAATCTTGTCGATACCGATGATGATGGTGTTGTGGACTTGTTTGATGAATGCCCCGGGACCTTGTCCCACATGGAAGTCAATAGCGTGGGCTGCGCCGAAAACCAATTGGATGACGATAATGATGGTGTAACCAATAACTTGGATCAATGCCCAAATACCTTGCCCAACGATGCTGTGGATGCAAATGGTTGCTCTGGGGCAGACATATTGGATACAGATGGGGATGGCGTTATTGACTCCCTTGATTTATGCCCCCTAACTCCAATAGGCGATTCTGTAGACGAAAATGGTTGTGGACAAAGTGAGCTGGATGATGACGAGGATGGGGTTATGAATGATAGGGATTTGTGTCCTGGAACACTGCCCATATACACCGTTGATTCTGAAGGATGCCCAATTCTCTTTGAGTTACCTTCAAACAATTTCAGCATTGAAACCATAGGGGTAACTTGTGTGAATAGGAACAATGGACAGTTATTGATTGCAGCCAACGAAAATCATAACTATGTTGCAAGCATTAATAATGATGGGTATAACTTCACCACAGCGCTGACAATTCAAAACTTACATGCAGGAAAGTATGAACTTTGTATTACCATTACTGACGAACCGGATTTTATTAGCTGCTTTGGTTTTGAGATAGCGGATGCCCTGGCAATCTCAGGTAAATCAAATTCCTCTATTTTAAATCAAAAGCTGGTTGAAAACATAGAAATGTTTTCGGGTACCCCTCCATATAAGGTTTCCGTTAATGGAAGCCAACAGCTCACAACCATGTCATCCTCATTTTCCATTGAAGTCAATAATGGAGATTTAGTGCAGGTAACCTCAAAGTTTCCATGTGAAGGCTTTTTTGCTAAAAAAGTTGAAATGACCAAAGGGGAGGTGAGCTTTGCGCCAAACCCTACTGTGGATGATGTTTACATTTATTTGCCCAAAAATCATCCAACGAACATTACGGTAAGAATTTATAATTCAAACTTTCAATTGGTGGATTCAGGCTTATTTGAGGTCTCAGAAGGGATTTTAAAAGTTTCGATGGAAAGTTTGTCCTCCGGGCTTTATTACATAAAGATTGGAACGGGTAACCCCATTGCACTTAAAATCATGAAGAAATGAAAAAAATGATTATTTTTTTGTGCTTATTTACCTTAAATGCTTGTAGTAAATCCGGTGGGGAAGATGAACCTGAAATTGTACAAGAACCCAAACCTGATTCCGAGGTAAGGAATACAGCACCTACAACACCTACTACCATTTTTCCAACAAATGGATTGCTTTGTACGGATAATCCTTTGGAATTTAAGTGGGATCCATCAACCGATAAAGAAGGCGATGCGATTTCTTATGAAATTGAGTTGGCCGAGGACAGGGCGTTCAATAGTATTATTGAAAAGACAACCGTATCAGAAACTACAGTAACATTTACCCTTGAAAAAGGTGTTCAACTCAATTGGAGAATTAGAGCTAAAGATGACAATGGCGAATATAGTAATTACTCATCTTCATGGAATTTCTATACCGAGGGAGAAGGGATTGCAAATTATTTACCTTTTACACCTACTCTAATCCATCCAAAATCATTTTCTAAGGTTGAGGAAAATAATGTGCTCCTTGAATGGTCTTCCAGTGATGTGGATGGGGATTTGCTGTATTATGACATTTATTTTGGAGAAACCACCCCTCCTGCCTTAATAGAAGAAAATAGCGTTCCATCGACACATGAGGTTTCAGTGACTCCGGGCAAAACCTATTATTGGAAGATTGTTGTAAAAGATAACAATGGTGGCGAAAGTATTGGGGACATCTGGATTTTTAAAAGTTAAAAACAATCAAGTGCCAATGAGACATTCTTATCTAATCTTTGTTCTTTTTTTTATCTCTTGTAGTACAGATAGTGACCCGGTTACGGTCATTGAGCAAGAAGACCCGCCAAAACCCAATTCAATACCGGGAAGCTTCAATGTAACAAATGTCACTTTTGAGGGAAGTACGGTAACCATTGATTGGGAAGATGTAATAGATACGGACAATGATCAAATCTATTATAAACTCTATGTAGATAATGCCCTAATAGGTGATTATACTGAATCAATTGCCAGTGTTCAATTGCAGTACAATACAAGTTATGTTGCCAGGGTTATTGCCACCGATAAGAGAGGGGGAACCGTGGAAGCCAGTTTGAATTTTGATTCTCCCAAAAGCAAGATTCTCTTTTATTCGGAATTTAATGGAA